>NZ_ML064903.1:0-459237 GCF_003676355.1 Bacillus sp. L75 | reverse complement strand
GGGCGGTAAAGGTCGATGTATTCGCGTGGAGCAGCGGGTGAAGTCTGGCTGCTTTCTCACTTTTCGCTGAGCCTGTTTTGTCAAGTGACACATCAGCTTTTGTGACCCAATATCGGTCTTTGGCAAAAGGGTAGGCCGGGAGACTGATGCGGCCCGGGTTGCACTGATAAAGAGCTGACCAATCGACGTCAAGTCCTTTAACCCAAAGGTCAAGCAGCTTTCCGTATTTCCCTTTTCTCAGCCAGGCATTTATGGTAAGCGCCATATCTTCATCAGAAGTGAGCGAAGCCGCCAATGAATGATGTTTGGCTGTCCTGCCCCGCCAGATATGAGCATGTTCGATATTATGATCGTTTGAGAAACTCATAAGCTTCATTTTCAGTTCTTCTATCGACTCGGCCGTAAATGCAAGCCGCTCAGCCATCGGTTCTCTTCCCGCCTGAAGCGTGTAAGCGATCTTGGCCAAATCCCCGTCAGAACGTTTTTTTCTTATGACATCATCCAGAAGCTGGCGGGCGCGCTCTGATAATTGCTGCTCATTTCGCGCTGATAAAATGATAACAGCCGGTTTTTGCGGAGAAACAGACGCGTTTTCCATTGGTTTCAGGCTGTCAGACGGCACATATTCCTGAATGATGACATGTGCGTTTGAACCTCCTGCTCCAAACGAGGAAATGCCGGCAATTCTCGGATATTCCTTCATTTTACCCGTGATATTCAAGACAGGTCGTTTCCATTCCGTTTCTTTTTGCTGTACGAAAAACGGAGTGTGCTCAAACTCAATATTCGGATTCAATTCCGCCGCATGCAATGAAGGGGCAATCCTCTTATGTTTCAATTGCAGAAGCAGTTTGGTGATCCCCGCAATCCCGGCAGCGCTTTCTAAATGTCCGATATTTGATTTAATGGAACCGATGGAACAAAACTGCCGGTCTTCTGTTGTCAGGCGAAAAGCTTTCGTTAACCCGTCGATTTCAATCGGATCACCGAGCGCAGTGCCCGTTCCGTGGGCTTCCAAGTAACTGACCGTTCTCGGGTGAATGTCTGTCCGTTTCAACGTCTCTGCGATCAGATCAAACTGCGCTTTCGGATTTGGCACCATATAAGCGTTTGTCCTGCCTGCTGCGTTCAGCATGCTTCCTTTGATAACGCCGTAAATATGATCGCCGTCTTTCTCCGCTTGAGCAAGCGGCTTTAACACAATCGCCCCTACTCCTTCACCGTCAACAAAACCGTCCGCACTGTCTCCGAAAGATTTGCATTTATCACCGGGAGACAGCATTGAAAAAGCGGACAGCCGCTCATAGTGGGCCGGATCAACGATAAGATTGACTCCGCCGGCAATCGCTGTTTCACTCATTCCGCTCCGCAGGCTTTCTGCGGCGAGATGGACAGCTGTTAAAGAAGAAGAGCAGGCTGTATCCACAGCCATACTCGGCCCTTGGAAATTGAACAAAAACGATACTCTGTTTGCGATAGACCAGTCGCTGGGAACTGTCGGGTAATTGCTGTTCATCACACCGACAAAGACTCCGATTTTCCGGCTGTCACAAAGCGTGGCCGGGGTGTACCCCGCATCTTCAATGCTTGAATAAGCAGTCTGCAGAAACAACCTTTCCTGCGGATCCATCCTTTCAGCTTCCGCGGGAGATATACGGAAAAACAGCGGATCAAATTTATCAATGTCATCGAGAAAACCGCCCCATTTTGAATAAATGGACCCCCATTTTCCGCGTTCCTCGTTATAAAACGTTTTCCAGTCCCAGCGATCTTTCGGCACTTCAGTAATAGAATGCCTGCCGGCTTTTACATTTTCCCACAGCTCATCAACGTGATCGGCGCCCGGATACCGGCCTGACAGACCGATGACAGCGATATCCTGGATATAGGGATCTCCGTTCGTCCTGCTGCCTTCCTCGTTTTGAGGAATCTTGTTTTGTTTTACATTCAGATTATCTGTGTGATCAGCCAGCTGTGCCTCACGCACACCCATCGCTTTCATAAATGCTTCCGGCTGAGAAAGAAGCAGGTAATCCGCGATTTCTTCTATCGTCTGATATTCAAAAAAGAGGGTGCTGGTCATTTGGTCAAACACGTTACGAAAGGCATTTGTGAGCCTGACGACCAGAATAGAATCCAAACCGTATGCGGTTAAGGAAACCGACGGATCCATTCTCCCGCTCGGAATCTTCAGCGTTTTTCCTATTAATTCCGTCAGATATGCGATGCCCCGTTCTCTTACGTTTGGAATCGGCGCGGCGCTTTCTGCGGGAGCCTGCACCCGTCCGGCGTTTTCGGGATGAGCCCGTCCATTCCCGAATTGCCGCTCGAGCGCTTCTTTACGGGAAGACAGAAAGTAATCAGCAAGCTCATCAATGGTTTGATATTCAAAAAATAAAGTGCTGCTGACAGAACCGAAGACGTCTTTTAACGCGTTGGTCAGTCTGACGACCAGTATGGAATCCAATCCGTATGCGGTTAAAGGTTCATGGGATAAAAGACGATGCGCCGGCACTTTAAGCGCTTCACCGATTACCTTCTTCATCAGTTCAACGCTTTTTTCTCTCAGGCTGAAATGCAAAGTATCATCCGAAAGACCTTCTGCGTCATACGGACGGCGCTCCGGCTTCTCTTCTGAGGCCTGCGTGAGGGCAAGCCTGACCATTCCGTCACTTTCAGCCGCTATAATCTGCTGGCCTAAGTCGTGTGCGGTTTCAGCCGGAAACAGAGGATGGACGAATCCTTCAAGCGAAAGCGCTTCCGCCCAGCCGGCCGGATCAACCCCCGGACAGCCCGGAATCCGTAAATCATGATCCTCATACAGCCACCAGCCTTCAAGAAGGCCGAACGTCACATGGTTGAATATGGTGCGGCTGTTGATCTCATTTATAAACAGCTGGCCGTTTTTTTGCAGCATTGCTTTCGCATGGCGCAACGTAGAGCGGATATTTTTTGTCGCATGAAGCACATTGGTCGCGATCACTGCGTCATACGTGCCGATGTCCGGCGCTTCTGCTGATACCGGCTGCTCAGCGTTGAATATTTTATAAGTGACATAAGGATATTCCGGACCGAATATGTCTTCTGCATGTAAAAGAAATGCTTTAGAAATATCCGTGAAACAATATTCGGCAATATGCGCTTCATACGGTTTCAATTTTCTCATGACCGCGGCGCTCGTCCCGCCTGTTCCGGCTCCGACTTCTAAAATGCGGATTTTCGCCTGCGGGTCTTTTTCCAGACGTTCCTTCAAAACTGCAATCAATGTGTCAGCAAGCTTGTCATTGAAAAAATCAGAAATGATATTATTGCGGTAAATGCCTTCCACAAGACGGAAGGAGGAGTCAGGGAACATCACTTCCGTTGCCGGAAGCTTTCCGGTTAAAATGTCTGGAAGCACACGCAATGTCTCTTCTGCCAATCTGACATGCGCCCTCATGTCTTTCTGGCGCAGCCAAGTCTCTTTTTTCCGCTCCCATTCCTCCCAAACCTGCCCTAAATCCGTTTTTTCCGGAGCAAGCGCTAATTCAGTCAAGAGGACAAAGCTCTCTTTCAGCCATCTGCTGTATTGTTCCGTTATGCCGGCAGCCGATTGAAATAACGGCAAAGCCTGATCAAGCCCGGCTCCCATCTCATAAAGGGTTGATGCAAGCATTTTTTCAATAAGGGATTCCATCTTTCTCATGCAGCTCATGACACTTGATGCTTTTAACCGCTCAGCTTCGTCATTCTGCGTGATGTTAACCGCTAATTGTCCGAGTGCGGAAGGAATCTTTTCCGGATAAACCGTTACTTGTTCTTTCAGATCGTCTTTCATAAAAACCGGATCTGTCGTTTTGATCAGCGCCAGCTGGTCATGAGGTCCGGAAAGCAGGGTTTCCAGCGTTTTCATCGCTTCGGGCGCCTCAATAGAAGCGATTCCGTCCCGCTCCATCCGTTTCCGGTATTGTTCTGAAGCGACGACGCCGACACTTCCCCAAAAGCCCCAATTGACAACTTTTACGGCATACGGCGCTTTCTGTGAGATCCGCTTAGCAAAAGCGTCTTTAAACGTGCACCCGGCGGCATAATTGCTCTGTCCCGGCGCTTTTTGAAACGACATCATCGAAGAGAAAAACAGCAAGAAATCCAGGGGTTCCCCTTCAGCTACCCGGGCAATCTGCAAGCTCACATCAGTTTTTGCAGAAAGTGAAGCGCGGAACTGATCCTCTTCCATATTGGCAAAACTTCGGTCTGATAACACGATGGCGGAATGAATGATTCCGCGGACCTTTCCATTTTCCTTTACAATGGTGTCATACGCCCGTTTGAGAGAGTCATAATCCGCAGCATCTGCGCTGAAATATTGCGGTGCGGGACCTAAAGCCGCAAGTCTTTTCAGCTTTCTTTCAATCTGTGTATCTTTTTTCCGTCTCCCGATCCAGATAATTTTCGCCTGATAGGTCTGAATCATATATTCAGTCCATACTTCTCCTATTCCGCCTGCTCCGCCGATAATCACATAAACCCCGCCGTGCCGGTATAATGAAGGCTCATCTGCATGAGGCCGGCAGACGGCCAATTGCTGTCGGTGCCACTGACCTGCACGAAAGACCCACGGATTTCCCTCGGGGTCCGACGGTAAAGAGAAGACATCGGGAAGATGCCGGTCTCCCCTTTGAGATTCCAAATCAAGAAGCCGGATGTTCCAATTGCTGTATTCTTTTGCGAGCGACCCCGCTAATCCGTGTATGCTTGCATGACTCGGATTGACCTCATCATGTTCATGAATCGGCTGTGCTTGAAACGTGCAGATTGTCAATGATAGTTGTTCCGTGTCAAAATTCAGAAGCAGAAGCGCTTTTACCAGCCGGAAAAGCTGCATGACCCCGTGCTCCTGTCCCTCGGCCGTATCCGCATCATAAACGGATGGAATGGGATGATCCGGCGCCGCCCATATCATGTGTTGAAAAGAGCCTTGCGCTTTCAATGTTTCAGCCATTTGTTCCGCGCTGTCCAAAGAAGTGATGTCCGGAAAACGGACATCGGAATACATCTCTTTCAAAGCCTGCTGAAAATCCGGCCCGGCCCCGATGACGATTATTTTTTCTTCACGCATGAAAGACATGCCGGTTTCCGGAATGGTGACGGTGTTCCAAACCGGTGTCATAAGCAATTCCGTTTCACAGCTTTTCTTCGGCGTGACGCCGGCTTTTTGGTTAAACCCGGCGCTTTCCTGCACCTCTTTTATGATAAAATCTTTCACTGCCGCCAACAGCACGCCGCGCTCATCACAAATATGCAGATCAAATTGGTGAACAGAGGCCGCTTTTACCTCCGCATGCACAAATACGGTTTTCGCTAACGGTTCAAGCAGCTGTATTTCTCCGAAGGAAAACGGTACGATAAGCACAGGCTCTTTTTGAAATTGCAGCACATGCGCCATTGCAGTTTGAACAGCGCCATCCATTAAGGACGGATGTAGGATGTACTGTTTAAAATCGGCTTCCAAGTGTGACGGGAGCGTTAATTTGGCCAGTGCTTTCCTTTCTGTATAAGAGAATTCGCGGATGACCTGAAAACTGTCCTTTTGCACGATTCCCGCCTCAGAGAACGAGTGATAGATGTCTTCCGGCTCCGTTCTCTGCGCAAATGGCGCCGGGAGCTGAAAGGCCGGGGCCTCAAAAGACGCTCCTTTTTCTTTACAAATCACTTCTCCTTGCGAAAAGAGAGCGCCGTCCGCTCCTTTTTCTTTAATGACATAGCTTATACGCTCTTTTTCTGCTTCAAACTCTATCATGACGGATCTTGGGTCTGTCCCTGTCACAATCGGCTCCATGTACCACACACTTTGAAGAGAGACGACCGGGCGTTCTCCCCACAATCCCGCGCCGTATGCCGCCATTTCCAGATGACAGACTCCGGGAAGCACATATTTTTCGTTCACTAAATGATCTTTAAAGAAATATTCGTCCTTGGAAAATATCTTTTGAAACGTCCCTTTCCGGGCGGATGAAATATTCTCATCAAGCAGAGGATGCAGCGCTTCACGCCTTTTGATATTTTGGGGCTTTTTTGTATACCGCTTTTTTTGATCGGTCAGCCAGGACGTTTCCTTTAAAAACGGATACGTAGGAAGCGGGACTTTCTGATACGGCGTTTCCGGCTTTTTGCAACACTGAAGGCCTTTCACCCACAGCGCGGCAAATTTCTCAGGATCTGAAACGGATTGGCCTGAAACGTCCGGCCGCCCGGGTGACGCTTTTCCGAAGTACATATGCCTGCCGTCGCTGTGACCGCTTACAAATCCGTCCAATCGCTGTTTCAGCTCAGAAAGGGATGATGCAATGACAGCAAGCCGGAAGGAGAAAGGCTCTCTGCCTGACAATAAGGTGGCAGCGATATTTTCCAGACTGTATCCGCCGGCAGAAGGCAGGTTTTCCAATCGGGCAAGAAAAGAGCTTAATTTCCCGGCATATTCTTTCAGCTGCTGTTCGGAATGTGCGCTTAATACGACGGCATGCGGTTTTTGCTCAGTATTCCCGTCCGCTTGCCGTTTTGGCTGATAAGCACCTACGATCAGATGGGCATTAGAGCCTCCTGCGCCGAATGAACTGATTGCGGCGATTCTCGGTTTATTTCCTTCAGCCGGCCACGGCCGGTTGTTTCGGACGACATAAAATGGCGAATCAGAAAAAGAAATCTTGCGGTTCAGTTCCTCGGAGTGCAGACTGGCGGGAAGCGTTTCATGTTTCATGCTTAAAAGCACCTTGATTAAACCGGCGATCCCTGCAGCCGCTTCCAAATGTCCGATATTGGATTTCACCGAGCCGATTCCGCAGTAGTTTTTCTCATCGGTCTGTTTATCAAATGCCATAGACAGGCCGCGTATCTCAATCGGATCGCCGAGTGCCGTGCCGGTTCCGTGAGCTTCAATGTAGCTGATATCCGCCGGACTTACCGCGGCTCTGTTTAGAGCGGATAAAATCAGGTCCCGGTGCGCTTCCGGATTCGGCACCGTATACCCGGTCGTTTTGCCGCCGTGATTAGTGGCGGACCCCTTAATGACACCGTAGATGTGGTCGTTGTCCGCAATCGCTTTTTTCAATGGTTTTAACAAAACGGCTCCCGCACCTTCACCGGGCACGTAACCGTCTCCGCCTTCACCGAAACTGCGGCATTTTCCTTCAGAAGACAGAAAATGCGATTGGCTTAAAAACATGTATTTTTGCGGATGTAAGCTGAGGTTGACGCCTCCGGCCAGCGCCATTTCACAGTCGCCCGACATAATGGCCTGACAAGCCTGATGGACGGCGACAAGCGATGAAGAACACGCCGTATCAACAGCAATGCTCGGGCCATGGAGATCAAGGAAATAAGAAACCCGGTTCGGAATGCCCCAATATAAGGAGCCGGGGCCTTTGTACTGATCTTTGAGGAAACCTTCTTCGTGTGCAATTAATGAATATTCATTCCAGGTCACTCCGGCGAAAACACCGATTTGATCCGTCGGCCTCGCCGCCGGATTCCCGTAACCGGCATCCTCCATCGCTTCCCAGCAGCACGTGACATACAATTTTTGCTGGGGGTCCATTAAATCAGCTTCCCACGGGGAAACAGAAAAAAACAGCGGGTCAAATTGATCCGGATGATCAATAAAACCTCCCCATTTACTGTATGACGCGTATTCTGCCGTTTTCTCTTCCGAGTAATAAGAGCTGTCCCATCTGTCCTCTGGGATTTCGGAGACACAATCTTTATTTTCCATTAAATTGTCCCAAAAATCATGCTGGTTTTCCGCTTTCGGAAACATCCCGCTCATTCCGATAACCGCAATATCAGAGCTCCCGTCCGTTTCCTGTACAGGCACCTTTTCAGCCGCCTGTACGGGAAGCAATTCTTCTTCCTGCCGGCTTCCCGTATCAGGCTCCGTTTCTTTGAATTCAAGAACGCTTTCGGGATTTCGTTTCTGCGCACTTAAAAACTCACTCAATTTCTCAATGTTCGGATATTCAAACAGCAGCGTTTCAGAAAGGCCGGTAAATTCTTTATGCAATATGGTCATGATTTCTTCACTGATGAGAGACGTCACGCCAAGAGTAAAAAAAGCGGTTTTATCTTCCGCTTCGGTCACCTCGGCACCCAGCTTTTGCGCTATTACCGTTCTTAAAAATTCGTTAATACATTTCATGAGGATACCATCCCTTGTACAAAAGAATTTTTCTGTGCTTTAACAAGTTAATCCGCCGTCTATTGCCATTGTCTGTCCGGTCATAAAGGACGATTCAGGAGAAAGCAGGAAACGAACGAGTCCGGTCATATCGTCTGTTTCGCCTAAACGCCCCATCGGCGTCCTTCTGATAATCTGCGATTTTTGTTTTTCCGGCATATTTTTCGTCATATCGGTGTCCACAAAACCGGGCGCAAGTGAATTGACACGGATTCCTTTAGACCCGAGCTCCCTGGCCAGGCTTCGCGTCAAGCCGTCAAGAGCCGCTTTGGATGCGCTGTAAACTGAAGTGCCTTTAAATCCTCTTGAGCCGATAATGGAGCTTATGTTAACGATTGATCCGGAATTTTGTTTCAGCATGACACGGGATACGTTTCGGGTCAGCTTGATGACTGAGCCGATATTCAGATTGAGGATGCGGTCAATGTCTTCATCATTGGTCAGGGGCAGCAGCTGATCAAGGTTCAAACCGGCGTTATTGACCAAGCCGTCTATTCTGGAAAACTTGCGGTATACTTGAAGAACAAACTGTTTCATGGCGGCATCATCCGCCGCATCCGCCGCTTCCCAATAAAAGCGGCCGCGGTACTTTTCACTCTCTCTCAATGTGTTAATAAAATCAGATTCACTGCGGCTGAAAGCGGCTACTTTGTAATCCTCATCCAAAAGCGTATGTACAATCGCTTTTCCGAGCCCCCGGCTTCCTCCGCTGACGACCGCTACTTTTCCGTTATTCATATTTGCCTCCTGTTTTACACGTTTCTTATTTTTTTAAATCGGTCATTAGACAGTTTCCGATCTGTAACAGAGATGATCTGCGGTATCTGATATGGCTGCAGCTTCTGTTTGCAATGAGCTACGGCCCGCTTTCTGAAAGATTTGATATCTTCCTCTTTTTCAAGCACGGCCTCTGCTGCGACAATCTCGCCCGTAATCGGATTTTTTCTTCCCGTTATGAGAACATCCCGGACATTCGGTATCTCCAGAAAGACGCTTTCCACCTCTGCCGGAAACACTTTCTCTCCGCCCACATTAATGATTTCACTCTTTCTTCCAAGGATTCTTATATATTCGCCGTCTGTTTCCACCTGGTCACCGGTGTCATACCAGCCGTCTTCATCGAAAGGTGACGGTGCGTTTAAATAGCCGAGCATCGCCGACTCAGAACGGACCCAAAGCGTGCCTCCGGTAATTTTGGTCTCTGTTCCGGCACCGCCCACTTTCATCCAAGTGGATTGGCTGTCTTTTGATTTCGTTGAGAATATACCCAGTTCAGTTAATCCATATGTTTGTTTCAGCCGTACATCCGGAAACAGCCGGTGAATGCCGCGCAGCGTTGATTTGGGCATCGGTTCTGTGCCGTAAGTGATCAGCCGGAGTGAAGAGAGGTTATAGCCGGCATCCGCCTTGGACATCAGCAGCATGTTTAAAAAGGTCGGGGTGGCGGGGAGCACTTGGACAGCATGCTTGTCGACCGCCTGATAAACGGACTCCGGCGTTCTGCTGTCTGATGTGACGATGGTCCCCCCGTTAAACAGAATCGCAAACAGCGTATTAATGCCGCCGATATGATCCAATTTCAGAAAAATGAGCGTACGCAGCGGTTTTCTCTTCGCCGTTTTATATTTTTCAAGCAGCCGGCCGGCGCTTAACACGGATGCTTTGCTTTTGCCGGAAGTTCCCGATGTGAAAATAATAATGCCTGACTCCCCTCTCTCGCGCAGGTCATCAAGCAGAGGGTGAGAGGCGCTTTCAGAACCTGCACGAAGCGTCCAGCTGTCATTTTCATTTATTTCAATGATTTGATTCACTTTCGCGTCTTCAAACATATCGAGATGCTTTTCCCTTGATTCATTGCTGAGAGGGACAACGATATTTCGGTTTAACAAAAGCGCCATCAGCAAAAAAATGGCGTTCGGGGAATAATCCCCGATAAGCGCCACACATTCTCCTTCACGTATTCCGTTTTGTTCAAGTTCTTTCTGAAAAAAGCTGATTCGTGTCAGCAAATCATCATACGTAAAAGTCTGCCCTTTAAAAATGAGAAACTCACTGTCTTGCGTTTCCCTAAGCTTATCAGTCACCCAGCTGATATCTCCCCCGCTTTCTGTTTTCATGATTGAGCACTGTCCATATATTTTTGATAAATATCACAAATGCTGCCGACGGTTGTAATGCTGGAAATCGTTTCTCCTTGGGAAAAAGGATCTACTCCGGTTTCCATCTCCATCTGTGCGACTAATTGAGCGATATCCAGTGATGAGAAGCCCAGATCCTCTATGACTCTCACATCATCCCCCGCTTCGACGGCCCGATATGACTGCTGTTCTTGAATGTCCTGAATGATTTGTGCGATGATCTGCTTCATTTCCTTGGTTTGTTCCATTTGCTTTCAGCTCCATTCTTCATTTTATAAACTTCTGATGACCCGCTTATAATCCGGAATATGATCTTGTGAAGAGGTCGGCACCGCCAGCAGCTTGTCCACCTTGGAAATGGCCAGCAATGTATGATTTCTTTTCATATAGACTTCAATCTGATAGCTGATTTTCGCCACTGAGATCATACCGAGGGACTCACCGTGAAAGTCGGGATCGCATTCTTCAATGTGTCCCGTCATATAAATATCAAGCTCTTCATCTGCAAAACAATTTCCGTAATAATACGTCTCTCTTTCAAGCAAAAATAAATGCCGCGCGATTGAAACCGGAAAACCCGGCTTCGACCGGCGCGTCATCCATTCAAATTCCGCCGCATCCATTATCTTGCTGAATTTCGCAAACACCATGGCATGCCCGGGCGCAGCATCCTGATCAACAGGAACCCGATATGAAACGGGGTCTGCTGTTTTGAGATTGCCCGGCTTCATTCCGAAGGCGTCCGTTCTGATTTTCTTTGACCGCATCAGGGCGTAAGGCGGCTTGGCTAGCTTAGAAAGTTCCGCAATGCATTCAGCCTTAGGCGCTGAGACTTTGCGCGTCGAACCTTCTGTTTGTGTGACGTCGACGACAATTAAACTATTGGCTTTCATAGAAGGAAACCGTCCCCGGTCCCACTCGCTTTTATCAGAGCTGACCGCTCCTTTCGGCCCGAACAAATAATCAGATTCTAATATGGTTTCTCCAAACCGGGAGATATCGACTCCGACGGAAACCTCGTCCCATAATCGGTACTGATCAAGAGGCTGATCTGTAGGAACTTTGAGATGTGTCATAAAATAAGCCGGATACAAAATCAGCCCTTGGTGATCGGCCATCTGATCAGGCCGGAATCCTGTTCCGTCCGTTAAATGGTGACTGTGTGCGTTGCCGAATAACAGCAGCAGCGCGTACTCATTCAAATTCCCTAACCCGACATGGCTCATCGTTAATTCATGATTTTCAATCAGCATGGTCTGTCCTCCGCAGAAAAAATGTAATGTCTGGTCATACTCAGCCTGTAATCGATACCAGCCTTTGCGCAAGAAGGCCGGCTGTTTCTTCCATGAGCTGTTTGCCGATCAGATCGACATGCCTGTTTCTCCAATTTTCAAGCGGGGTTCCTTTCACCCATTGATTAAACGCGCCGAGCGCAGGGCCGCAATGAATTTGGTAATCTATTTTACTTTCGCTTTTTCCTTCCAGAGCGAGCCTTGTCGTATGAGAAAAATACCATTTAAATACCATCGCCATTTTGTGTTTCGGATTCTGTTCGGCTTTGGCGATCTGCTCAGGAGATTTATCACGTTTCAACTGCTCATACACTTCTTCAAAACTGCGCTGGAAATACTTTTCTTCAATTAATGTTTTCGTTTTTTCATCTATTTCATCTAAAGAATTGTATTGTCTGTACAAGTCAAAGAGTTTATTGGCTCTTGCCGGGAAAAACAGGCCTTTTTTCAGCACCTGCACCCTTGCTCCCGCTTCAAACATATCTCCCGCGGGAGCGTATGACGTATCCTGCACGTTCGCTTCCTGAAGCAGATCTTTCACTGAATCACTTGTCCCGGCTTCGACCGTGCATTGATTAATAGAACCGGTTCCGATAAATTCGGCGCCGAGCAGAAACGCGGCAGCAGCCGCTTCCGGAGTGCCGATGCCGCCCGCTGCGCCGATTCTTACTTTTTTCGTATAACCGTGCTTCTCCATCATGCGGTCTCTGAGTCTGATCATGGCAGGCATTAATGTATACGGAATCCCTTGGTCGGTATGCCCTCCTGAATCCGCTTCAACGCAAATGTCATCAGCCATCGGAATTTCTTTTGCAAGCGCCGCTTCCCCGGCTGTCAGCCGATTGTCAGACACAAGTCTTTCCAGCACATGAGCCGGAGCCGGATTCAGAAAGGCCTCAGCGACTTCAGGCCGGGATACTTTCGCGATGATTTTGTTTTGAACTGACACCGCCCCGTCATGATTCCTGCTTAATCCCTTTGCCCTGTATATAACAAGAGCGGGGGTTATGCCCATAAATGCCGATGCTTCAATAAGATGAATGCCGTTTTTCAAATATAAATCTATCATTCTGACTTCCTTGTCAGGTGACATCATATGATGAAGAAGATTCATTCCGAATGTTTCCCCTTGCCGCAGTGCAGACCGGATGGTTCCGATGGCCTGTCCGATCCGTTCGATACTCAATCCGCCCGTTCCGAAAAAGCCCAGCATTCCCGCTTTTGCCGCTTTAATGACCATCTGTTCCGAAGCAATTCCCCTGTACATGGAGCCCGTCATGTAAGCATATTGGATGTTATAATCTTTTTTAAAATCTTCGTTCCCTAATCTCATTCCCGCCGTTTTTTGCGGATCAGCTGCCGATGCTTTAACATCAGCAGTATCAGACTCTTCTTTCGGCATAGGTAATGGGACGGCATCTTTTTTAATCTGACTCGTCAGTTTTGTCAGCACTTCCCCGGGCCCGACTTCTGCAATTTCATTATTTTCAAGTCCCATCAGACGGCGTATCGTGTCCGTCCACTTTACCTGATTGGTCATTTGCAAAGTCAGATTTGTTTTGATTTCATCATTCTTATAAGGTGCGGCATGAAGATTTGAGATCACCGGAAAACGAAGAGGCAAAAACGCCGTTTCTTCTAAATAATCCGCGAACTCTTTTTCAGCATCTTTCATATAGCGGGAATGGAAGGCGCCGCTCACATTTAAAGGAAGGTACATTCTCACGCCGGCTTTTTCAAAGACGGGGCCCGATTTTTCAATGTCTTGTTTCGTTCCGGCGATCACAATTTGCGAAGGTGAATTGTGGTTAGCGATATCAATGCCGGTCAGATGATAATCGGATAGAACCTCTTTTACTTGTTCAGCGGTAAACCCCAAAACCGCCGCCATGCCTCCGGGAGCTGCCTTGCTCATGAGCTCCCCTCTTTTTTTCACAAGCTGCAAACCGGTCTCAAAATCAAAGCAGCCGGCCGCAAATAACGCATTATATTCTCCTAAACTGTGCCCTGCGGCGTAATCAGGCTCTCTGCCGGACTCTTTCATTTTCTTTAAATAACTGAGTGCACTCACCGTATATAACGCCGGCTGGGTAAATTGCGTTTTCCCCAGCTGGTGATTCGGATCCTCCAGACACAATTCTTCTATAGAGTAGCCTAATATGTCATCGGCCTGACGTGTCAGATCTTGAAATTCATCAAACAGTCCGGCTCCCATTCCTTTAAATTGAGAACCCTGCCCCGGGAACACAAACGTAAGCATCTTATCCTCATCCTTTCCGCATCGCCAATTTTGTACATCACATGTGGATCTCCATACAAAAACGTCTCTTATTTCATATATTGACTGGTGTAAACACCGGCATAAAAATAAAAACACAAACGCGTTTGCGATTCAGCACAGGTTTAAAAATCGCAAACGCATTGTGTTTTCCTTTTCTAACATAATTTATATAAAGACATCTTGCTTGTTTACTGAATGTTTCGCATGACAAGCTGCAGTGCCAATATGCCCGAAAACAGCCATGACGGCACACTTCTCCCTTATCATGTATATGTAGATATATACACTACAATCATTTTTATAATCCCTATTTCCTCTTCAACGTGCCGAAACAGCGATTGAAATTTAATAGGTGCTTTACATCAATTTAATAAATTTAACAAATAGTTGCTATTTAAAGAGAATAATATCAATTTATAGATAATAATGTCAAGGCTTTATTTCGTTATTTTCTGACATTTATTCCACAGTTTTATGTTCGGTGGACAGTCGGCATAATTGTTTCGGGATAAATGTCAGATAATTCCCTGAACCCTATTCATGTCAAAGAAAATTCATCGCTTCTCTGTCAATTGGGTCTATACTTATTTTTCATTTTCATATATTATGTAAAAAAAAGACGAATTAGAAAAATTTTTAATCACTTTAAATACTATCCATTAAATACTTTCTTTGTATAATAATTTCTTATTATTCTAAGGAGGACCCAGTCATGAAATGGTACGCACTTTTTGTAGAGTCCGGAAAAGAAGAAACAGTTCAAAAATTTCTGCGTCTGCAGTTTGATGAGCAGGCTCTCTACTCAATCATACCCAAGAAAAAAGTCACAGAACGAAAAGCCGGAATCAAATACGAGGCACTCAAAAAGATGTTTCCGGGATATGTGCTGTTTAAAACGAAGATGACAGAGCGGACATTTCATAAAATCAAAGAACTCCCCATTTCATGCAGAATCGTGAATAACGGCGCATATTATTCCAAAGAGCGTAAAACCTATTTCACGACAATTAAGGATGAAGAAATCCTCCCTATCATTAGGCTGATCGGAGAAGGAGACACTGTAGATTATTCAAAAGTCTATATTGAAAATTCAAAAGTAACCGTTGCCTCAGGGCCTCTTAAAGGAATGGAAGGCATTATTAAAAAGATCGATAAAAGAAAAAGACGCGCCAAAATCTGCCTGTCTTTTATGGGACTGGACAAAATGGTCAACGTCGGAATTGAAGTGCTCTCCAAACCCTAGCATTTCAAAAAAAGCATCAACAGCATGTGCCGTTGATGCCCTTTTTATATACAAACGAAAGCCCGACACCGAAATAACCCCGCTCACCACCGTCACGGTCAAACTTTTTGACATAGTTGACCTGAAGCCGGGCTGCGCCCATGAGGCAAAATCACATTTAGGGGAAGATACATTTTAATCAAGAGCGGTGAATTGACGGTTGAGCTTGATGACGAAAAGCATGTGCTGACTTCGGGCGATGCCGCACAGTTATTTTAATTCCTCGGATGAACCGGTGACATATTTTATGCTGGTCTACTATGCTGAACCGGCTTAAACGGTTCAGCAGGCTTCTTCAGACAGAAGCCTGACGGACCGCAACCCATTCTTGTATGCATTGAATCAGTTTCTGGACAGAAGGTGTCTGCGTCTCCTTTGCATGAGCTGTCAAAATGCCGAGCTGCCTGGAGACATACCGGTCAAACCGTTTGATGAGCACATCACAATCATTCACCAAAAGCTGCGGCAAGATGCTGACCCCCAGATTGTTCCGCACCATTGCAATAATCGCTTCATCCCCTCTGATTTGATAAGCGACCCGCGGCGTAATCTTTTCTTCCTTCAGCACTTTCAGCACATCAAAATGTGTCTCCGGATAAGGCACGATACATTTGACGGACTCCATGACATGTAACGGAACCGTTTCACATTGCGCCAATTCATGCTGCGGGCTCATCACCGCTACAATCTGATCCTCGGCCAACGGGTAAAAATGCCACCTCTCGCTGTGGGATGTGCCGATCGCCGCATCAATCCGGTCATCTTTCAGCCATTCTTCCAGTTCAGTAGAATTTCCTTCAAACAAATGCACCTTAATGGAAGGATACAGCTCATTAAATTCCCTCAAAATTTTCGGCAGCCATTTTACCGCCACGCTCGTAACAGTGCCGAGCCGGACTTCCCCTCTTTCTAACCCATTAATATTATCAACGGTTTCAGACAGTTTTTCATAGTTTTTTTGAATTTCCTTCATAATATGTAACACTTTCAAGCCATTTGCGGTGGGCCTCACTCCATGCCGCTGTCTGATCAAAAGCGGAAAACCGTACTCTTCCTCTAATTTACTGATCATTTGGCTGATGTTCGGCTGTGTGTAATTCAATATGGCAGCGGCTTGGGTCAGGCTGCCGCTTTCAACCGTTTTAATAAAGGCTAAATGCTTCTTTAAATCCAACCGGCTTCATCTCCCAGATATCATTCTTTATTATCCAATGCATTAGTTATATTTAGTTTACTTATACATCAATCAAAAATAAAATGGCAATGTCTCCATCATTATACTTGATCACAAACAGAAGGTGAGCGTTTCAGCATGAGTTTTCTCATTCAATTTTTTATCGGCGGCACCGTTATGGTGGCCGCCGCGTATTTAAGCAAATCGAAATACTTATTCTTATCAGGCGTTATCACATTGCTGCCGATCATGACGTTACTGAATATTCACTTGCAGCTGAAAAATATGAGCCCCGACGATTTCAGAGCCGCTCAAAAAAACGGAATATTCGGTGCCTTCGGCGCGGTGATCTTCATCAGCTGTATTTTCATCCTGACAAACTGGTTCAAAGGAGGCCACGCAGTCATCGGTGCGTTTCTCATCTATATTTGCTATATGATCGGCTGTAAATGCCTGTTATGAAGATACGGCCACGCTGTGTATAAAAAAATGCCCGTCCAGAACAATAAGAACGATGTGTTCAGTTGTGAGCAGTTTATATGACTGAATGATCATGAGTTGTTATAATCAATGTCTAAAAACATTCCGGGAGGCGAAATAAATGGCCAGAAAATTATTCACACCATGGACCGTTAAAGATGTAACGATCAAAAACCGTATTGTTATGGCACCGATGTGCATGTATTCCTCACATGAGAAGGACGGAAAACTGCAGCCTTTTCATATGGCGCACTACATATCGCGTGCAATCGGACAGGTCGGCCTGATTATCGTGGAAGCGACAGCCGTTAATCCTCAAGGGCGCATTTCCGATCAGGATTTGGGCATTTGGAGCGATGATCATATCGAAGGTTTTGCCAAACTGACGGAACAAGTGAAAGCGCAAGGATCTAAAATCGGCATTCAGCTTGCGCACGCCGGACGTAAAGCTGAGCTTGAGGGAGACATTTACGCTCCGTCAGCCATTCCGTTCGATGAGCAGTCCAAAACACCGGCTGAAATGACGACAGAACAAATTAAAGAAACCATTCAGGAATTCAAACAGGCAGCGGCGCGCGCGAAAGAAGCCGGCTTTGACATTATTGAACTTCATGCGGCACACGGCTACTTAATGCACGAATTTTTGTCCCCTCTGTCCAATCACCGTACAGACGAATACGGAGGCTCACATGAAAATCGCTACCGCTTCTTAGGCGAGACCATTGAAGCCGTCAAGGAAGTCTGGGACGGCCCGTTATTTGTCCGTATTTCTGCATCGGATTATACAGACAAAGGGCTGGACATTGCAGATCATATCGGTTTTGCGAAGTGGATGAAAGAACAGGGAGTCGACCTCATTGATTGCAGCTCAGGCGCACTCGTTCAAGCTGATATTAATGTCTTCCCAGGCTACCAAGTGAGCTTCGCAGAGAAAATCCGTGAACAGGCCGAAATCGCAACAGGCGCCGTCGGTTTGATAACGACGGGAACAATGGCGGAAGAAATTCTGCAAAACAACCGCGCTGACCTTATTTTTGTCGCAAGAGAACTTCTGCGCGATCCGCACTTTGCAAGGAGTGCAGCGAAGCAGCTGAATACTGAAATACCGTCACCGGTTCAATACGACAGAGCATGGTGATGAAGTGACAGCCGGAGTTTTTCGATCCGGCTGTCTCTTTTTTTATTTTTTGAGAAACGATTGCCGAAGCTTCTCCGTCTTCCCTATAGAACCAATTAGAGGGGATGACTCCAATGAAAGCAGCATGGATGGAAAGGACATATCTGATTGACGGGTGTCCGTTTTATACGAAACACCGTAAAGGCGCCGGCGAAGTGACGATCGTCTTTGAAGCCGGCTACGGCACTTCTTCTGAAACATGGACATCATTACTCGCTGACATAGATGAAGAATTTGGGGTTTTCACATATGACAGAGCCGGAATCGGCAAAAGCGGACAAAGCCGAAACAAGAGAACGGCGGACCACATGGTACAGGAATTAAACGCTCTTCTTCTGAAGGCCGGCGTCAAGCCTCCTTATCTTGTCGTCTCGCATTCATACGGCGCGATTATCAGCAGACTTTGGGCGAGCCGGAACCGCCGGGATATTCTCGGGATGGTGATGCTTGATCCGGTTTCTGAGGATCAGGAGACGAAAGTGCTTCCGCTTCTTCCCGAAGAAATGAAAGCCGCCTATTTGAAACAGTTCATATTAGAAGGATCACACGCGGAATTTTTGACGAGCCTTCGTCAGATCAAGCATCAGCAGATTCATTTCGGCGATATGCCGCTGTTGATTTTATCATCGGGAGAGCGGGATGAGCGTTTAAAGCACGCTCATGAACAATGGGTGAAACTGCACAGAAGCATGCTTGATGTCTCTTATCAAAGCGGATGGATTCAGGCCAAAAACAGTTCTCATGCCATTCACCACGATGAACCGCACATCGTCCACCTTGCCATTTATGATGTTTGGTGCGCGGTGCGCCAGCAAATGAATGCTCCTGCCTATCAGGCGGTAAACTGATAAAACAAAAGCCATTGTGCAACGGCACAATGGCTTTTGTTATCGTGATCTATTTGGTCTCACGATGCAACGTATACTTTTTCAACCGGGGTGAATACTTTTTCATTTCTAACCGGTCCGGATTCGTCCGTTTGTTCTTCGTCGTGATATAATTTCTGTCCCCTGTCTCTGTACAGGCCAATGTAACATTCACACGCATCATTTTCACCCCTTATACAAATCGTAATTATTACGTTTTATTATATCTCATCAGAAAAAAATGTCAAGCGTCCATTTTTTAAGACCGCTCCACAGTGACCTCCATGAAGTCAAATGCGATCTTACTGTTTTCAAATACCGCTTTCGCCTCATGTTCGAGACGCTCTATCGGCGATTCTCCCTGATACCTTGCGCTGATATGAGTTAAGATCAGCTGTTTGGCGCCTGCTTTTTTTGCCGTTTGCGAAGCCTGTTCTGTCGTCGCGTGATAATAATTATGTGCGAGCTTTGCATCTTCCTTGGCAAACGTCGCTTCATGAACAAGCACATCCGCATTGCGCGCAAGCTCCGTTACCCGCTCTGATGCCCTCGTATCCCCGGAAAAAGCGACGATTCTCCCTTTTTTCGGGGATTCCAGAAAATCCCGCCCATTAATGATTCTGCCATCGTCAAGTGTGACCGTTTCGCCTTTTTTGAGTTTCTGATAGACAGGTCCGGGCGGAATATTCATTTCTTTCAATCTGCCGGCCTGCAATGCGCCGGGAATATCCTTTTCCTGAACCCGGTAGCCGAACGCTTCCACACCGTGAATGACGGATGCTGCGGTAACAATGAATTGCTCATCTTCAAAAACCGTCCCCTCTTCGATTTCATGTACGGTAAGAGGATACGTCAGATGAGTCGCCGTCACGTTCAGGCTTGTTTCGATAAAGGCTTTAATGCCTTTTGGCCCGTAAATCGTCAGCTCTTCTTCACCGCCCTGAAATGAACGGCTCCCCAACAGACCCGGAAGACCGTAAACATGGTCGCCGTGAAGGTGGGTGATGAAAATCTTCTCAATTTTCCTCGGTTTGATTGTTGTATGTAATATCTGATGCTGAGTGGCTTCTCCACAATCAAACAGCCATACGGAACGCCTTTCTTCAAGAAGCTTCAGCGCGACGGACGTTACATTTCTCGTCTTCGCTGGCATGCCGGCCCCCGTCCCTAAAAATAATAATTCCACAATGCTTCCTCCTAGATCTTTGTACTACTAAGGATACAGGATCAGGCTGAAAATGTGAATTCACCCGGGCCTTCTCCGGCCTGATTAATTTTTTTCCGCAAACCGCAAAAAACAGGCTGAAATGTTTGCTTTCAACGAATTTTAGATTTAAAATGAAGGAAATATGCGGGGTTTTAAACCATGCTTCAGATAAAGTGAGGTACTCTAAGTGAAAACAAACGACAAACCAAAAGCAGTAATTGTAATATTTGGTGCCACAGGGGATTTGGCAAAACGAAAACTTTACCCATCCATTCACCGTTTATATAAAAATGGTCAAATTGGTGAAGAGTTTGCAGTTGTAGGTGTTGGAAGAAGACCTTGGTCAAACGAGGACCTCCGGGAAACCGTTAAAACGTCTGTTTCTTCTGCCGGGCAAAAAGACATAGACGATTTCACATCTCATTTTTATTACCATCCGTTTGATGTAACGAATCCGGGTTCCTATCAGGAGCTGAATGTCCTGCTTGATCAGCTTGAACATACATATGAAATCCCGAACAACAGAATGTTTTACTTGGCGATGGCTCCTGAGTTTTTCGGCACGATCGCAAAATCACTTAAAAACGAAGGTGTCACAGCGACAAATGGCTGGTCCCGTCTCGTCATTGAAAAACCGTTCGGCCATGACCTGCCGAGTGCGAAAGAGCTTAACAAAGAAATACGCGAAGCTTTCACGGAAGATCAAATTTACCGGATCGACCATTACTTAGGCAAACAAATGGTTCAAAATATCGAAGTCATCCGGTTTGCGAATGCGCTGTTTGAGCCGCTGTGGAATAACCGCTACATCTCAAACATCCAGATTACGTCAAGTGAGGATCTTGGCGTTGAGGATCGTGCGAGATATTATGAGAAATCAGGCGCACTCCGTGATATGGTTCAAAACCATATTTTACAAATGGTCGCTCTCTTGGCTATGGAACCGCCGATTAAACTGAACACGGAAGAAATCCGCAGCGAAAAAGTGAAGGTGCTGAGAGCTCTCCGCCCTGTCGCCCCAAACGAAGTGAGCGACTACTTCGTCCGCGGACAATACCAAGCGGGAACGATTGACGGAAACGCTGTACCAAGCTATACAGATGAGCATAATGTAGCACCGGATTCCAATACGGAAACATTCGTGTCCGGAAAGCTGTTGATCGATAACTTCCGCTGGGCCGGCGTTCCGTTTTATATCCGCACAGGAAAACGGATGAAAGAAAAATCAACGAAAATTGTCGTTCAATTTAAAGACATTCCGATGAACCTTTATTACGGCAATGAAACGAATGTAAATCCGAACCTGCTTGTCATCCATATTCAGCCGGATGAAGGCATCACACTATATCTGAACGCTAAAAAATTAGGCGGAGCCGCTCATGCTCAGCCGATTAAGCTGGACTACTGCAGCAACTGCAGTGATGAAATGAACACACCGGAAGCCTATGAAAAATTAATCCATGACTGTCTGCTCGGTGATGCGACAAACTTTGCGCATTGGGACGAAGTGGCGCTTTCCTGGAATTTCGTCGATGCGATTTCCGAAACGTGGGCAGCCGACAAAACCCTTTCTCCGAATTATGAAGCCGGGTCAATGGGACCGAAAGCTTCGGACGATCTTCTTGAAAAAGACGGTCTCCACTGGTGGAATATATAAGAAAACATCAAAAACCGCGGCGCCGTTCATGACGGCCCGCGGTTTTTAATATCAGAAAAGCCCCCGCAATAACTGCGGGGGCTTCTTCATTACTTCATCCATTCAGTATGGAAAATGCCTTCTTTATCTGTGCGTTCATACGTATGCGCGCCGAAGTAATCACGCTGCGCTTGAATCAAGTTTGCAGGAAGCACTGCCGTACGGTAGCTGTCGTAATACGCAAGTGCGCTTGAGAACGAAGGTACCGGCACGCCTTGGGCTACGGCAAGTGAAATCACTTGGCGAAGGGCGCCTTGGTAGCTTTCTGCAATGTTTTTGAAATAGCTGTCTAACAGCAGGTTGTCAAGCTCCGGTTCACGGTCATATGCGTCTTTGATCTTTTGCAGGAACGCCGCGCGGATGATACAGCCGCCGCGGAAGATCATCGCGATTTCACCGTATTTCAGATCCCAGTTATATTCTTCAGACGCGGCTTTCATTTGGGCGAAGCCTTGTGCGTAAGAACAGATTTTACTCATGAAGAGCGCTTTTCTGACCGCTTCAATCAGCTCTTCTTTATTTTCAGTGACCGGCTTAACGTCTGGTCCGGACAGAAGGCTGCTTGCTTTCACACGCTCTTCTTTCATTGCGGAAATGAAACGCGCAAAAACAGATTCAGTGATAATCGGAAGCGGCACGCCTAAGTCAAGAGCGCTTTGGCTTGTCCATTTACCCGTTCCTTTTTGGCCTGCTTTATCAAGGATCACGTCAACTAGCGGTTTGCCCGTTTCTTCATCTTTTTTAGTGAAAATGTCAGCCGTGATTTCGATCAGATAGCTGTCAAGCTCTCCTTTGTTCCACTCAGCGAATACTTCGTGAAGCTCTTCGGCAGACAATCCGAGCACCTGTTTCAAAATGAAATATGACTCAGAGATCAGCTGCATGTCACCGTATTCGATACCGTTGTGCACCATTTTTACATAGTGCCCCGCTCCGTCCGGGCCGATGTATGTCGTACAAGCTTCTCCGTCCACTTTAGCAGAAATGGCTTCTAGAATCGGTTTCACGAGTTCGTGCGCTTCCTTTTGGCCGCCCGGCATAATAGAAGGCCCTTTCAGCGCTCCCTCTTCACCGCCTGATACACCCGTTCCGATAAAGTGAATGCCGCTTTCGGCAAGCTCTTTGTTCCGGCGCTGTGTATCTTTATAGTATGTATTTCCGCCGTCAATCAAAATATCGTCTTTTTCCAGATGAGGAAGAAGAGATTGAATCGTCGCATCCGTTGCAGTTCCCGCTTTAACCATTAATAAAATTTTACGGGGTGTTTCAAGAGACTGGACAAACTCCTCAATGCTGTATGTACCGACAACATTTTTGCCTTTTGCCTCTTCTAAAAACTCTTCCGTTTTGCTGCTTGATCTGTTGTATACAGACACAGAAAATCCCCGGCTTTCGATGTTAAGAGCCAGATTTTTACCCATTACCGCAAGACCGATAACTCCGATTTGTTGTTTTGACATATTCTAACGTCCCTTCTTCAAACGTTTAACCATTTTAAAATTTAAATTAAAATAAAATGATATTTATACTAAAGAAATTATCATACATAACCCCTTTTTTCAAGTTATTCACCTTTTCTTTTCATCCTGGAAAAAGTCTCTGTTAAAGCTCGTTCCCCTTGTTTTGCTTTCTTCTTTTTTTATAACGGCGCCTTTTCTGATCAGGTTTTGGCCGTACTTTTCATTCAGCTCGTTCATCATCTGAAAAATCGGCTCATCCTTTGCGTCCTCCTTGAATGAAAACAGATCAAGCTGTTTATACGCCTGCTGTTTTTCAACCAGTTCCGTTCCGGTGATGCCGAGAAGCCTTACCGGGTTTTGGTTCCAGTGCTTGTCAAACAGTTCCATCGCCGCTTCCATGATGTCTTTTTTCTGATCAGCCGGATTGCTGAGGGTCATGCTTCTTGTGACTGTTTTCCAATCCGCATACCGAATCATGATGAACAGCCGGCAGGCCATGACCTCCTTACGCTGGAGCCGTTCGCTCACAGACAGCGCGAGCCGGTCAAACACGCCCGTTAATTCATCCCAGTCAGCCGAATCATGCGACAGGGTGGATGAGTTGCCGACGCTTTTAAATTCATAAATCCGCTCGGGATTGACTTCTGCAGGATGGATGCCGTTCGCTTTATCCTTCAGCCTCGGGCCGTTTATGCCGAGAAGCGTTTTCAGCGCATGTTCATCTCCTTTTGCCAAATCACCGATCGTTTTGATGCCGAGCGTTTTTATTTTTTCCGCAGTTTTCGTTCCTATACCGTGCATCTCTTCAATCGGAAGAGGCCATAAGACGTCCGGCAGCTCTCTTTTTCTTAAAATGGTGATGCCGAGCGGTTTTTTCATGTCAGAAGCCATTTTAGCGAGAAATTTATTCGGGGCGATGCCGATGCTTGACGGAAGCAAAAGCTCTTTTTGCAGTCTCGCCTGAATGTCTTCGGCTGTCTCATACGCCCTGTGGCTGTGCGGTGTGTCCGTAATATCCATGTATCCTTCATCAATAGAAACAGGCTCGACTAAATCCGTATACTCCCTCAGAATGCTGAACATTTCTTTTGACGAACTCCGATAGCGGTCAAAATTCGGAGGCACGACGATGAGTTCGGGACAGAAGCGTTTTGCCCGCCACACCGGCATGGTGGTCTTTACGCCCCGCGCTCTCGCTTCATAGCTGCAGGTGACGATGATTCCTTTCCGTTCCTTCACGTTTCCGGCAACGGCGATAGGTTTTCCTCTTAAAGACGGATCATACGCCATTTCTACGGAGGCATAAAAACTGTTCATATCGATATGAAATATAATTCTCCCTTTTCCGGCCACTCCCGGCGCCTCCTTTCCTTTCATAGACAACCTTATATATATGTAGTAAAATAAGAGCTGAATGGATGTGATAAAATGATTCTTGAGTCAATGAATGACTTTTTATTTTTAGTCGATTTTTTCACAATTATTCTTCCCGCTCTGACCGCGATCGGCATCGCTTTTCTTTTGCGTGAGCGCCG
This sequence comes from Bacillus sp. L75, assembly GCF_003676355.1. Classification (NCBI taxonomy): domain Bacteria; kingdom Bacillati; phylum Bacillota; class Bacilli; order Caryophanales; family Bacillaceae; genus Bacillus; species Bacillus sp. L75. The sequence continues at coordinate 434,440 of NZ_ML064903.1, read as the reverse complement.
CGCAGGCGAGCATTGGAGAACGAAACGAATAGATGAACATCAAGCAGTCGTTCAGCTGAACCGAACAGACTTTCTTATTATTATATATCATCGCATTACAACTTGGATACGTAAAGTCATCCGCATGAATTCACCGGCGAATGATGATGAAGATGTCAGCTTCCTCCTTTTATAACGGCAAGTGAAGATAAAAAGGAGGAGACATAATTGTCTAAAACATATCAAAAATGGATCGCATTCGGATTGTTTTTTATCGTACTGTGCACAGGCCGCTCGGCTTTTGCAGCGACATCTCAGACTCAGACGGGAGGCCTCGGGAATATCGGGTTTTTTCACGATTACCTGATCGAGCCGTTTTCGGCACTTTTAAAAGGCGTGGCGGGCCTGTTCCACGGTGAGTACGGATTGTCGATTATTCTGGTGACGATTATCGTCCGGATCGTTGTATTGCCTTTGTTTGTGAACCAATTTAAGAAACAGCGGGTGTTCCAGGAAAAAATGGCTGTGATCAAACCGCAGGTCGACAGCATTCAGGCTAAAATGAAACAAACGAAAGATGCGGAGAAACAAAAAGAACTGCAAATGGAAATGATGAAGCTTTACCGTGAGCACAATCTGAATCCGATGGCAATGGGATGTCTTCCGATGCTGGTGCAATTCCCGATTTTGATCGGTTTTTATTACGCCATCCGCTCAACGCCGGAAATCGCTTCACACTCATTTCTGTGGTTCAGCTTAGGGCATTCTGATATTCTTGTATCACTGTGCGCGGGGGCCATGTATTTCTTACAGGCTTATATTTCCCAAAAATTAAACGAGAAATATTCACCGGCTGCTCAAAATCCGGCCGCGATGCAGTCAGCAAAAATCATGGTCTTTATTTTCCCTGTCATGATGACCATTTTTTCACTTAACGTGCCGGCTGCGCTGCCGCTTTACTGGTTTACAAGCGGACTATTTTTGACAGTGCAGAATGTACTTTTACAGCAGACGCATCATAAAAAGAAACAAGCTGCGGCTCAGGCGGAGCCCGCCAAATCATAATACTGAAACCCTGCCGGAACCTATCCGGCAGGGTTTTTTTCTTGTATCTGCAAGGCTTTAAGCCAATTATTATGAAGAATGAAAAAAGCACCCAATCAACTGGGTGCTTCGTTTTTAGTTGGCCGCTGTTTCGATAATGGCAACGACCATTTCCGCCGTTTTGACGAGCTCTTCAATCGGCATTTTTTCATTTTTCGTATGGATTTGTTCATAGCCTACTGACAGGTTGACTGTCGGAATGCCGTGGCCGGCAATGACGTTTGCGTCACTTCCGCCGCCGCTTGTCTGAAGTTCGCTCGGCCGGCCGATTTTTGCCGCCGCTTTTTTCGCGACTTCCACAACCTGATCGCCGTCCTGATATTTGAAACCCGGATACATGACCGCGATGTCCACTTCCGCGCGGCCTCCCATCTCAGCTGCAGCAGATTCGAAAGCTTCTTTCATTTTCTGCACTTGCGCTTCCATTTTTTCAGGCACTAATGAACGCGCTTCAGCCAGAATATCAACCTGGTCGCAGACGATATTGGTTTGCGTGCCGCCTTCGAAACGTCCGATATTAGCCGTTGTTTCTTTATCAATGCGGCCGAGCGGCATTTTTGAGATTGCTTTTGATGCGATGGTAATCGCGGAGATGCCTTTTTCCGGTTCTACCCCCGCATGAGCCGTTTTCCCGAAAATGGTTGCTCTCACTTTCGCTTGTGTCGGCGCGGCTACAATAATGTTACCGACTTTTCCGTCTGAATCAAGCGCAAAACCGTATTTCGCGGTAATGTCTGAACGATCCATTGCTTTTGCCCCGACTAATCCCGATTCTTCTCCGGCCGTGATAATGAATTCAATGGTGCCGTGCTCGATGTTTTGTTCTTTCAGCACTTTAATGGCTTCAAACATTGCGGCAAGACCCGTCTTATCATCAGCGCCGAGAATCGTCGTGCCGTCGGATTTTACATAGCCGTCTTCCACAATCGGCTTAACGCCTTTGCCCGGGACAACCGTGTCCATGTGCGATGTGAAATAAATCGTATCCGCATCTTTTGTGCCCTTTAACGTACAGATTAAGTTGCCGGCTCCATGCCCCGTCACTTCTTTTGTATCATCTTCTTTTACGCTCAACCCTAAATCAGTGAATTTTTGTTTGAGCACCTTGCTGATTTCCGCTTCATGTTTTGTCTCTGAATCAATTTGAACGAGTTCAAGAAATTCTTCAAGCAGACGTTTTTCGTTTACCATTTTCAGTTCCCTCCGTTTAAAGCGGTATATTACCGTGCTTTTTTTTCGGTCTTTCCTCTTCCTTATGCGCAAGCATGTCAAATGCCTGAATCAATTTTTTCCTCGAGTCTTCCGGCCGGATGATATCATCCACCATTCCGCAGGCCGCCGCTTTATACGGACCGGCGTTTTCCTTTTCGTATATGGCTTTTTTTTCGCGCTTCGTTTTCTCCGGGTCGTCAGAAGCCTGTATGTCTCTGCTGTATAAAATCGACGCCGCGCCTTCCGCTCCCATCACGGCGATTTCCGCATTGGGCCAGGCGAATACAAGATCTGCCCCGAGCCCTTTCGAATTCATGGCGACATAGGCGCCTCCGTAAGCTTTTCTGATGATGAGCGTCACTTTCGGCACCGTCGCTTCGGCAAAAGCATACAGCAATTTTGCTCCGTGACGGATGATTCCCGCATGTTCCTGCTGAAGGCCCGGAAGAAATCCAGGAACATCAGCGATCGTCAATAACGGAATATGAAACGCGTCGCAAAAACGGATGAATCTCGACGCTTTGTCAGCGGCATCAATCGTGAGGCTCCCCGCCAAGTGTTTCGGCTGGTTTGCGACAACACCGACTGTACGCCGTCCGAGTTTCAGAAAACCGACAGCAATGTTTTTGGCAAAATACGGCTGAATGTCAAAAAACGTTCCGTCATCCGCCAGCTCTTTTATTACCTGTAACACATCGTAAGGTTTCGAACTGTCCGCGGGAACGAGGGTGTTTAATAACGGTCTGGCGTCTTCCTTTTTAACGGGCAATGCCGTCTGTCCGCCGTGCGGGAGATAAGAAAGCAGGGTTTTCACAGCGGAAAGAGCCTCTTTTTCCGTTCGTGCGGAATAGTGGGCATTTCCGCTTATCACATTATGTATTCCCGCACCGCCTAAACTTTCCGCGTCAATCTGTTCACCCGTCACCTGTTCAATGACTTTCGGGCCTGTAATAAACATGTGCGACGTATGTTCCGCCATAATCACAAAATCCGTCAATGCGGGTGAATAAACAGCACCGCCGGCACACGGCCCAAGGATGACAGAAATTTGCGGAATCACTCCCGAGTAAAGGACGTTGCGCCTAAAGATATGACCGTATCCATTTAATGATACCACACCCTCTTGAATTCTCGCACCACCTGAGTCGTTCAGCCCGATGATCGGGGTTTTATTTTTCGCCGCCAGATCCATTACCGCCGCGATTTTTTCCGCATGTGTCTCGCCGAGCGTCCCGCCGAGTACGGTAAAGTCATGGGCAAACAAATACACGGGCCGTCCGTCAATTGTGCCGTATCCGGTAACAACGCCGTCTCCCGGAGCATTCTGGCACCCGGGCATGCGGCTTTTGGCAAACGGCTGCAGCTCTGAAAAACTGTCTTCGTCCAATAAATAGTCAATTCTTTCTCTTGCCGTCAGCTTGCCTTTTTTGTGCTGTTTTTCATTTTTTTCCGCTCCGCCGCCGTTTGTTAAAAAGGAACGTCTTTCATTTAAGTGTCTGATATGATCACTCATGCTCATCTTGAGTTTCTCCTTTTTCAATTGTTTCACAAAGCTCAATCAGGACCCCGTTCGCCTCCTTTGGAGAGAGAAATGCGATCTTCTTCCCGCCCGCTCCGTTTTGCGGTTCATGATGGATCAAAGTCATGCGGCATGCTTCAAGCTCCTTGATCGTTTCCTTCATATCGGCGCAGCGGAATGCTAAATGATGCAGCCCTTCGCCTCTTTTCTGTAAAAAAGAGCTGACGGGAGACGCGTCCGAAAGCGGCTCAATCAGCTCAAGCTTTGTGCCTCCCGCTTCTAAAAAAGCAACTCTCACATTTTGGCCGCTTACCAGCTCGTCTCCCATATACGTAAGCCCGAGCATCCGTTCGTAAAATCCTCTCGCAGCTTCAATAGAGCTGACGGCAATGCCGACATGATCAAGTTTTTTCATAGCGCGGCCACCTGCTTTCCGCCATAGGATATGGCTTGTTCATACAAGCAAAACACGTTAAAATGATAGACAGTAATCTTAAGGAGTGAAACAATGTCTCAAAAATTTATGAAAAGCGCCGTCATCGTCATTTTGGGCGTATTTATACTTTCAACCCTCCTCTCAGGCATTATGATGTATTTGCGGTAAAAAAGCAGGCGCCTCATTGCAAGGGGGTTTCCTGCTTTTTTATGAGGGCTTTCCGCTCTATTGCAATTTCCTCGAATGAGCGGTTTTCTTTTGTAATCAATACTTTCGTTCCGGGAGGGATAATCCGGAAAATACGGATGACATCCCGGTTTTTCATACGGATGCAGCCGTTTGATACAAACCCCCCGATCAGCTCTTCTCTGTTTGTTCCGTGAATGCCGTATATCCTGCCGTCGGTTCCTTTCGCGTCAAAACCGATCCAGCGGACGCCGAGCGGGTTTTCCGGCGCGCCTCCCTTCACATTTTTCTTCCGGTAATACGGATTGACGGCTTTGACCGTTACCGTAAATTCTCCTTCAGGCGTCAAATCATCCGTTTTTCCCGTCGCCACCTGATAAATGCCTTGTATTCGGTTATCCTTCACAACAGCAAGCGCATTTGTGGCTTTATTGACGATAATATAAGGGTCACCCGGCAAAGGGTTCGTGCCAAGCGGCCAAAGCGGAGACAGCAGCAGGGCGGCTGACAATAAAAAAAATCGCATGGGCTCCCCTCCTTTTTTCATTAGAATGACCAATGAAAGGAGGACTCATGCGATTGATCCATATGTTTTTTACAGCTTGATGCCTTTGAAATAACTTTTAATCACGAGATATTGTTCCATCTCACCGAGGAGGTGGAACAAAGCCGCCCGCGCTTCAAACTCCTCGCGCGTTGCCGGGAGCGGCATTTCTTCAAATTCCGTTCTCATTTCTGCAAGTCTTTTTAAAAATTTATGAGCGGTATTGCCGGGATGAATGGCTTCCCTTAATTCATGGATGAAATGGGCGATTATTTTGCCCTGCTCCACCGTTATTGAAATAGAGGTAATCTTCGGCAGCAGCCGTTCAATGATTTCAAATTGTTTCTGTCTCATCTTAAAATAATGATAGTAAAGATTTTCATGGCGCAAAATATGATTCTGCACGTCCCGATAGGCGAGGTTTTTCGCCTCTTGAATCATCTGATGCGTCTCCGGTATTTCCTTCCCCGACCAATCTTGCTCACCAGTTAACAAATACCGTTCGATTTCGGCGAAGATGACGGAAAAGTTGTCCTCGATTTTTTTCCGGTACGCCGCGAGTTTTCTGTCGAGGCTCGGCATATACAGATTCATTAACAGCGCGACGCCGATACCTACGGTGATCAGCTGGAACTCATTCCAGATAAACGCCATCGTAATGCCGCCGGACATATATAAATGAAGAATGATTACTGAGCTGGTGACGATCCCTTCGTTTATTTTTAAAACGACTGTAGTCGGAATGAACAGCACCAGCAATATTCCGATCGCAAACGGATAATAGCCGATCAGCCCGAAAAAGACATATGAGAAGACGATCGCCAATAAACAGGCGGCAAATCGGGCCCACGAGGCCTGAAGCGACCGCTTTTGCGTAATCTGGATGCACAATATGGTGATGATTCCTGCGGATGCGAAGTTTTGCAGATGCAACAGCTGGGCTAAATAAATGGCCAGCGCCGTTCCAAGTGCGGTCTTTAGTGTGCGGTAACCGATTTTAAACATTGCTTGCTCCATTCTGTTTGTTTCTTTCTCAAAAAAAAGAAGAAGAGCATTCTTCTTCTTTTCTTCCAGTTATATTTTATAATATTTTTTCTAAAAAGTCCTGTGCTCTTTTTGACTTCGGAGAAAGAAAAAATTCTTCCGGCTGCCCGTCTTCCACGATCGTCCCTTCATCCATGAATAATACGCGGTCTGCCACTTCTTTGGCAAATCCCATTTCGTGCGTTACGATCACCATCGTCATGCCCGTCTGCGCGAGCTCTTTCATCACCTCAAGAACTTCTTTGACCATTTCCGGGTCAAGAGCCGAGGTCGGTTCATCAAACAGCATGATGTCAGGATTCATGGCAAGCGCCCGCGCGATGGCGACCCGCTGCTTCTGTCCGCCTGACAAACGGTTCGGATAGTCGTTCCGTTTGTCAAGCAGTCCGACTTTTTCAAGGAGGGCGCACGCCTTTTCCTCCGCCTCGTTTTTAGACTCTTTCTTCACGCTGACCGGCGCGTATGTGATATTTTCAAACACCGTTTTATGAGGAAACAAATGAAAATGCTGAAATACCATGCCGATATTTTCCCGCACTTTCAGTTTATTCGTTTTAGCTGCGGTAATTTCATTTTCTTTAATGGCAATCGTTCCGCCGCTCGGGGTTTCCAGCAGATTTAAGCAGCGCAGAAACGTTGATTTGCCGGAACCGGAAGGGCCGATGACAGCGACGACTTCCCCTTCTTCGATCTGTGTTGAAATGTTTTTCAGTACTTCATGTTTCCCGAATGATTTTGACAGGTTGTCGACCTTAATCATTGGCTTTCAGCTTCCTTTCTACGCCTTTTCCGATGAATGCTAAGATCAAAACGAGCACGTAATAGATTAAGCCCGCCACAATAAGAGGTTCTAAATAGTTGTATGTTGCGGCGCCGGACTGGTAGGCCCGTCTCATAATGTCGCCAAGACCGATAACTGTGACGATCGCCGATTCTTTCGTTAAGGTGATTAATTCGTTAATAATAGCCGGAGAAATGTTTTTAAACGCCTGCGGCAGCAGCAGATCTTTCATCATTTTTCCGTACGGCACGCCGAGAGCGACGGCAGCCTCTTGTTGTCCTTTGTCAATTGCGTTGATTCCCGCTCTGATAATTTCAGAGACGTAAGCGGCTGAATTGAGCGATAATGCGGTGACCGCCGCCCAAAATTGATCGATCTGAAAGCCCAGAAGCTGCGGCATACCGAAATAGATGATCATCAGCTGCAGCACGAGCGGCGTGCCGCGGAATATCGAAGTATAAAAATCCGCAATCCATTTCAGCGGACTGATCGTGCTGATTTTAAATAAGCTGAGCACGATGCCTAATACAAGACCGATGACCGCTGAAACGAGCACAATTTTTAATGTGACCGCAAGGCCTTCCAATATAAAAGGAATTTGGGGGATTGTCGCTGAGAAATCCAAATTCATACGTGTGATCTCCTTTGTCTTTATTCAAGATAAAAAGCTCAACGAAAAGTTGAGCTTTCTTTTATTTCTCGTTGGTGAACCATTTTTTCTTCAGTTTTTCGATTTCTCCGTTTTTCTCCATTTCTTTCAGCGCTTTGTTGAACTTCGCTGTCAGATCACTGTCTTTGCGGAACGCAATCGCGGAACCCGATTCGTCTGATTTCGCATCTGCTGACGCAAAGCCCTGCAGATCTTGATTTGAGCTGAAATAGCCTTGTGCTACGATGTCTTCGATAATCGCGGCATCAAAACGCCCGGATTTGATCTCTTCGGTTAAGTCTGAGATCCGGTTGCGGTCTTCGAGCTGAAAACCGTATTTCGAAGCGAGCTTCTTGCCTTTTTCCTCTTGAATGGAGCCGAGCTGAACACCGACGGTTTTGCCTTTCAGATCATTCAGGGATTTCATGCTGCTTCCCTTTTTCGTAACGATCATATTGTTAGCAGTATAATAAATATCAGAAAAATCAACTTGCTTTTTCCGTTCCGGTGTAGGTGTCATTCCAGATAAAATCATATCTACCTGCTTGGACTTCAAGGCTGTAATCAGGCTGTTGAAGTCCATGTCCTGCACCTCAACGTCATAGCCGGTCTTTTTGCCTAGAGCTTTTGCCAGATCAACGTCAAACCCGGTGATCTGATCGCCGTCTTTATATTCAAATGGTTTATAGTCAGCCGATGTACCCATAATCAGCTTGTTCTTTCCGCCCTCTGAGCCTGAATTGCCTGATCCGCAAGCGGACAGCGCAAAGGTGATACATGCGGCAGCTAATACCAACAGCCATTTCTTCATGATTCATTTCCCCCATATCTACTGATCTCTTAAATTTGAATATTTATTCGTTAACTTGTATTTTAAACACTTTTTAATTGTGATGCAATACTATTTTTGAAAAATATATTTTCCTTTCTGTGTTTATTATAGTCATTGTTTTTCAGGTTAGTGACAGCTGAACGCCGATGTATAAACATTTATATTTATACAGATGCCATATAAAAAAACCCCGCAAGCGCTTGGCTCCGGGGTTTTTCTTTCACTTATACTTCTTCACAATATTCTTCAAATGCTTCCTGCAGTTTTGTGACGACGGCCATCGGCTCATGGCCTTCAATTTCATGGCGTTCCACCATTTTCATGATTTTCCCGTCTTTTAAAATGGCAAATGACGGAGAGGACGGCGGATAGCCTTCAAAGTATTCTCTCGCTTTGGCTGTCGCTTCTTTATCCTGTCCGGCAAATACCGTCACAAGCTGATCCGGGCGTTTATCGTAATGTACGGAATGGTACGCGGCAGGCCGTGCAATACCGCCTGCGCATCCGCATACAGAGTTGACCATGACGAGTGTCGTTCCTTTTTTCGAAAGCGCTTCGTCCACTTCCTCAGCGGTTTTCAGCTCTGTATACCCGGCGGCCGTGATTTCCTGGCGGGCTTGACGCACGACATCATTCATAAATAAATTAAAATCCATATTCAATTGGGACCTCTCCTTTTTGATCATCTCTTCTTATGATAGCAAGGAACCTCCCTATCGGCAAATGACACCGCTCATATCCAATTGTTTTTTGTCCCTTTTATGTTCCCGATGTAAGTTTATGACCCTTTAAAAACGGGAAACTTGTTAAGGAGATTGTCTGAAATAAAGGAGCAGTCATATGAGCCAACGGAAAGCAGTTTTAATTTATAACGGAAACGCCGGTCAAAAACAGATTGATAAAACGCTCGGCACGGTCGTCCCCATTTTGGCCCAGTCAGCTGATGAACTTTTGATTAAACCGACCAAACATCAGGATGATGCCCGTCAGTATTGTGAAAATCTCGACAGTTCAGTTGACCATTTATATATTTTAGGCGGAGACGGCACTGTGCATCAATGCATCAACAGCATCAGCAAGCTTGATCACAGACCCGCTGTCGGCATTTTGCCGGGAGGAACGTGCAACGATTTCTCCCGGGCGCTCGGCATCCCGCAAAACCTTCAAAAGGCCGCTGAAGTGCTCGCGGCCGGACATAAACGGATGATTGACGTCTGTAAAACGGATGACGGCTATTTTCTGAACTTCTGGGGCATCGGACTGATCACCGAAGCATCAAGCCATATTAATGAAACTGAAAAAGCATGGCTTGGTAAAATCAGCTACTTCACGAGCGCCTTGCGGACGATGACAAGCGCGAACCCGTTTCCTGTCAAATTGACGATTGACGGCGAGGTGAAAGAAGACGAAGCCGTAATGGTGCTTGTCATGAACGGGCATTATATCGGGACAAACAGAGTTCCCCTGCCTGATGCCAGCCTCCAGGACGGCTTAGCCGATGTGTTAATCTGCCGCAACACAAGCCTTGCCGCGTTGCGGGAGCTGATGACGATGGAGCAGGGTTCGTTTGATGATTTCAAAGGGGAGCTGTCCTATATTCAGGCCTCCAGGATTGAAATCGAAACCGGACGTGAGATGGACGCGGATACAGATGGCGAGGTATACGGAACAACACCTTGTACGATCGAAGTGAAAAAACATCATCTCACTATGATTGTTCCCGAGGATTCACAATGAAAATAAAAAAACTCCTTTTGCCGCCCGGGCAAAAGGAGTTTTTTTTAATAGACGGAAGTATGTTCATCAATGTTTTCTAAGATCTCTTTGACGCGTCCGAGGAATCGGCCGCACACGAGCCCGTCGAGCACTCTGTGATCTAAAGACAGGCAAAGATTAACCATATCACGAACGGCGATCATCCCGTTATTCATGACAACCGGACGTTTGACGATAGATTCTACCTGAAGAATCGCCGCCTGCGGATGGTTGATAATGCCCATAGATTGAACTGAGCCGAAAGATCCCGTGTTATTGACGGTAAATGTGCCGCCCTGCATATCTTCCGCAGTAAGTTTTCCGTTTCTCACTTTTTTCGCAAGGTCCGTTATTTCTCTGGCTATGCCTTTAATCGTTTTTTCATCAGCATGCTTAATAACCGGAACAAACAGCGAATCTTCCGTGGCAACGGCAATGGAGATGTTGATGTCTTTCTTTTGGACGATTTTGTCTCCCGCCCACATGCTGTTCATCTGCGGGAACTCCTTGAGAGCCTGCGCCGCCGCTTTTACAAAGAAAGCGAAAAACGTTAAATTGAAGCCTTCTTTCTGTTTAAATGAGTCTTTAATGCTGTTTCTGTACGCCGTCATGTTCGTGACGTCGACTTCCATCATCGTCCAGGCATGCGGAATTTCTGTTTTGCTTTTATGCATATTGGCGGCGATGGCTTTTCTGACGCCTGTAACCGGAATTTCAATATCACCGGCTGACAGAGCGGGTGCCGGCGCTTGTTTTTGCTGTTGTTTCGGCGCTTGTTGCGTTGTTTGAACGGCAGCCGGCGCCGGTGCTTCCGACTTCTGCTTCATTCCCGAATCAATGATCTTTTGAATGTCTTTTCGCGTAATTCTTCCGCCTGCACCCGTTCCTTCAACTTCTTCAAGCTGAATGCCGTGTTCTCCCGCTAATCTGAGCACAGCCGGCGAATAACGCGCTTTATTTGACTGATCTTTACCTTGACGGTTTGCACCGGTGTCTGAAGGGGTATTCTGCTCTTCTTCCCGCTTCGGCGCCTCTTCGGTTTCCGTTTCTTCTGTTTCAATTTTGCAGATGATCTCGCCGACTGCAAGAGTCTGGCCTTCTTCTCCTACAAGTTCTGTAATCGTACCGGTAAAAGAAGACGGCACCTCCGCATTCACTTTATCCGTCATGACCTCCGCGATGGGGTCATATTTATTCACTTGATCACCGGGGGATACCAGCCACTTGCTGATCGTCCCTTCCGTCACGCTCTCTCCGAGCTGAGGCATAGCCATTTGTTCAATCGCCATGTCAAAAACCTCCTTACGTCTTTAAAACTCCGCTAATTCTCTCATCGCGGCTTCTGCTTTGTCAGGATTCATCATGAAGTATTTTTCCATTGTCGGCGCATAAGGCATTGCCGGAACGTCAGGACCTGCAAGCCGCTTGATCGGCGCGTCTAAATCAAATAAGCAGTTTTCAGAAATAATGGCGGCGACCTCGCTCATAATACCGCCTTCTTTCGTATCTTCTGTGATCAGCAATACTTTTCCCGTTTTAGACGCGGCTTCAATGATGGCTTCTTTATCTAACGGATAAACCGTACGCAAATCTAATACGTGTGCGGAAATTCCGTCTTTTTCAAGGCGCTCGGCAGCCTGCAGAGCAAAATGGACGCATAATCCGTACGTAATAACAGTAATGTCGCTGCCTTCGCGTTTTACATCCGCCTTTCCGATCGGAAGGACGTAATCATCCGCAGGGACTTCGCCTTTAATCAGACGGTACGCCCTCTTATGTTCGAAAAACAGCACCGGATCTTCGTCACGGACTGCAGCTTTCAACAACCCTTTTGCGTCATAAGGAGTTGAAGGCATGACAATTTTAAGGCCCGGCTGGTTGGCAAAAATAGCCTCCACAGATTGGGAATGATACAACGCGCCGTGCACGCCGCCGCCGTAAGGCGCTCTGATGACCATCGGACAGCTCCAATCATTGTTTGAACGGTAGCGTATTTTTGCCGCTTCTGAAATGATTTGGTTGACCGCAGGCAGAATGAAATCGGCAAACTGCATCTCGGCAATCGGGCGCATGCCGTACATCGCGGCGCCGATGCCGACACCGGCAATCGCTGATTCAGCAAGCGGCGTATCCATCACCCGCTCTTCTCCGAACTGTTCATAGAGACCCGCCGTGGCTTTAAACACGCCGCCTTTTCTCCCGACGTCTTCCCCGAGAACAAACACGCGCGGATCTCTTTCCATTTCTTCTTTCATTGCTGCATTAATACTGTCAATATAAGACATTACAGACATAAGTATTCCTCCCTACTTCGCATAAACGTGATCAAGCGTTGATTCAGGAGATGCGTATGGCGCTTTCTCCGCTTCGTCTGTCGCTTCGTTTACGATAGCCATGATGTCATCCAGCATGGTCTTTTCTTCTTCTTCACCTAGAAGCCCGGCTTCTTGCAAGTATGCTTTGTATAAAAGAAGCGGATCTTGTTTCTTTGCTTCTTCTACTTCTTCGCGTTCTCTGTAGCTGCTGTCGTCGTCATCACTGGAATGCGGCGTCAAACGGTAGGAAACCGTTTCTATTAATGTAGGGCCTTCGCCTTTAGACGCCCGTTCGCGCGCTTCTTTTACGGCCCGGTAAACTTCCAGCAGGTCGTTTCCGTCAACAGTGACTCCCGGCATGCCGTAGCCTGCCGCCCGGTCGGATATTTTCTCGCACGCCACCTGTCTGTCATACGGGACAGAAATGGCATACTTATTGTTTTCACACATGAAAATGACCGGCAGTTTATACACGGCGGCAAAGTTTGCCCCTTCGTGAAAATCCCCCTGGTTGGAAGATCCTTCTCCAAAGGTAACGAAAGAGACGATATCCTTTTTATCCATGCGTCCCGCAAGCGCGATTCCGACTGCGTGAGGAACCTGCGTCGTAACAGGGGATGAGCCCGTTACGATTCTGTTTTCCTTTTGCCCGAAGTGGCCCGGCATCTGCCTTCCGCCTGAGTTCGGGTCAGCTGCTTTCGCAAAACCCGACATCATCAAATCCTTTGCAGTCATACCGAATGCAAGCACAACCCCTATATCTCTGTAGTACGGAAGCACATAGTCGGTATCACGGTTTAAGGCATAGGCCGCGCCTACTTGCGCCGCTTCCTGTCCTTGACATGAAACAACGAACGGAATTTTGCCCGAGCGGTTTAAGAGCCACATTCTTTCGTCGATTTTTCTGGCTAACAGCATGGTTCTATACATTTCAACGGCTTCTTCGTCAGAGAGCCCTAATGCTTGATGGCGGTTTGTAGTCATTCAAACCCCTCCTTCTTTCCTTTTAAAAATGAATCGCGTTTCCGTCTGCGGCTAACGCAGCTTCTCCAATCGCCTCTGAAAGCGACGGATGCGGATGTATGGACTGGCCGATTTCCCAAGGCGTCGCGTCGAGCACCTTGGCAAGCCCCGCTTCAGAGATCATATCGGTGACGTGCGGGCCGATCATATGAACACCGAGAATATCATCTGTATTCCGATCGGCGACGATTTTGACAAAGCCGTCGCTTTCTCCGTATACAAGAGCCTTTCCGATCGCCATGAACGGAAACTTCCCGATCTTCAGTTCATGCCCTTTTCGAAGAGCTTCCTCTTCTGTCAGACCGACGCTCGCCGCTTCCGGATTTGAATAAATACATTTCGGCACAAGAGCGGCATCAAGCGGAGCCGGATTAAGACCCGCCATATGCTCAACGGCAATGATGCCCTCACGGGAGGCCACATGCGCAAGCTGCAGCCCGCCGACAACATCACCGATCGCATAAATGTGCGATTCCTTCGTCTGCCCGGCTTCGTTCACGATGATAGAACCGTTTTCCGCTTCAATATCCGTGTTTTCAAGCCCGATCCCTTCAATGTTCGGCTGGCGGCCGATGGAAACAAGCATTTGTTCCGCGTGATACGTTTCTTTTTTTCCATTCTTTTCAGCGGCAATTGAAACGCCGTCCGCTTTTTCCAATGTATCCGGAAGCACTTTCGCACCCGTCACGACCTTAATTCCTCTTTTCGTTAACAGTTTTTCCATCTCGCTTGAAATATCACGGTCTTCCGTCGGCAAAATGCGGTCCGCATATTCAATCACAGTGATATTGACGCCGAAATCGTTCAGCATGGATGCCCATTCAATTCCGATGACACCGCCGCCGACGATCATCATGGATTGGGGCAGACGTTCAAGCTCTAACGCTTCATCTGATGTCAGAATATATGTACCGTCTGCTTCTAAACCCGGCAGCATTTTCGGCCTTGAACCGGTTGCGATAATCAATTGTTTCGGTATCAGCATGTCGTTTTCTTCACCATTTGCGTATTCGACGGAAACCGTACCGGGCAGAGGTGAGAAGATGGAAGGGCCGAGCATACGTCCGTACCCGTTGAATACATCAATCTTCCCCTTTTTCATCAAGTGGGCGACACCGCCGGCCAGCCGGTCAACGATTCCCTGCTTTCGTTTTTGCACGCTGTCAAAGCGGAGGGAGACACCTTCCGTTTCAATGCCGAATGCTGCCGCTTCCTTTGCGGTTCGGTACACTTCCGCGCTTCTTAACAGCGCTTTACTCGGGATACATCCTTTATGCAGACATGTTCCGCCGAGCTTTTCTTTTTCTACAACGGCCGTTTTTAAGCCGAGCTGGGCCGCTCTGATGGCGGCTACATAACCGCCCGTGCCGCCGCCCAGAATGACCACATCATACTCAGTCGCCATTTGTTTTCACTCCTTCGCCGATCTGATATTGCTTTGACTGCTCCTCACCGGCTAAAACCCGAAGCGCGCCTTGCGCGAGAGATTGCAGTTCATTTTCTCCCGGGTACACCAGTACATCCGAAATCCAATCTATGTACGATCTGATGGCGGATACGAAACTTTTCCCGTACGCCAATCCGCCCGTCAGGACGATAATGTCTACTTTTCCTTTTAAAACGGCGCTTGCCGCCCCGATTTCTTTTGCTACTTGATAAGCCATGGCGTCATAAATGAGACGCGCGTTTTCATCTCCGGCCTGAATGCGTTTTTCCACCTTCACCGCGTCCGTTGTCCCCAGGTAGCCGGAGAGTCCGCCCGTGCCGACAAGTTTTTTCATCATATCGGCTTTTGAATACTTGCCGGAAAAACACATTTCTACCAAATCACCCGCCGGAACAGTTCCCGCGCGCTCCGGGCTGAAGGGTCCTTCTCCGTGAAGCCCGTTGTTGACATCCGTCACCCGTCCGCAATCATGGACACCGACTGTGGTGCCGCCGCCCATATGAGTGACGATCATCTTCATCTGTTCATACCGTTTGCCGAGGGACGCCGCCGCCTGACGGGCAACAGCTTTTTGATTCAAAGCATGGAAAATGCTTTTCCGCTTGATTTCAGGCATTCCTGATACTTTAGCGAGCGGAGTCATCTCATCCACCACAACCGGATCGACGATATACGCGGGGATATTTAATCCGTCAGCTATTTCCCTGGCAATAATTCCGCCCAGATTAGAAGCATGCTGGCCGTTGTAGCCGTTTTTCAAATCAGTGATCATGGCGTCATTCACTTCATATGTGCCGCCCTCAATCGGTCTGAGCAGGCCGCCTCTGGCACAAACGGCATCGAACTTTGAAATGTTGATGCCCTGTTCGTGCAAAGACTCAAGAATGCTTATTTTTCGAAATTCGTATTGGTCGATGATGCTGTTAAATGTTTTCAGCTCTTCTTCGGGATGCCGCAGCGTCTTTTCAAAGATACAGCGTTCATTGTGAAAGACACCGATTTTCGTTGATGTTGAGCCTGGATTCAGAATGAGAATGCGTTTTTCCTTTTCGAACATTTTCATACCTCCAGATCAAATTCCTATCGTCTGCTTAATATACTTTGGCCGTTTTGCAGAAACTGGCTTCTTGAACGGCGCATGCGCTCAATTCGTTCCTCAGCCAGACGGTCGGCCGCTAAGTATGTCGGAATGCCGTCACGCGCGGAAATATCGAGCACCCGCTCAATGTTTGCATAGATGCCTTCAACTTTTTTCAAAGCCCGCTCAGCATTGTAGCCGTAAAGCTCATCGGCCACATTGATGACGCCGCCTGCATTGATGACATAATCCGGAGCGTACACGATTCCCATTTCATGAATGGTATCGCCGTGACGTGTTTCTTTCAGCTGGTTATTGGCCGCTCCCGCAATGACTTTCGCCTTCAGCTGTTTAATCGTGTCATCGTTAATGACGGCGCCGAGAGCACATGGGGCATAAATATCGCACGCCTGTGAGTAAATGTCGCCGGGATCAACTGCGCGGGCGCCGAAATCCTCAACGGCACGTTTAACAGATTCTTTATTGATATCCGTTACGATTAAAGAAGCGCCTTCTTCGTGAAGGTGGCGGCATAGATTGTAAGCCACATTTCCCACGCCTTGCACGGCAATTGTTTTACCTTCCAGTGAATCAGTGCCAAACGCCGCTTTCGCTGCGGCTTTCATCCCTTTGTAGACGCCGTACGCCGTAACCGGGGACGGATTTCCTGATGAACCGAATGCCGGAGAAATTCCGGTTACATAGTCTGTTTCATCATGAATGATGTCCATATCTTCAACGGTGGTGCCGACGTCTTCCGCCGTAATATACCTTCCGTTTAAGCCTTGGATGTAGCGCCCGAACGCGCGGAACATTTCTTCATTTTTATCTTTGCGCGGGTCTCCGATAATAACGGTTTTCCCGCCGCCTAAGTTTAAACCGGCAGCCGCATTTTTATAAGTCATGCCTTTTGCGAGTCTTAGTGCATCTTCAATCGCCGCTTCTTCACTGTCATATGTCCACATTCTTGTTCCGCCGAGTGCGGGGCCGAGCGTCGTATCATGAATCGCGATGATCGCTTTTAATCCGGATTGTTCATCTTGGCAGAATACCAATTGTTCGTAATCATAAGTCTCCATATATTTAAAAATTTCCATAGGTTCGTTCCTCCTACTGTTCTTGTGATGCGCAAATCGCAAGCGCAATTGAATACAGTTTATTTTCTGCGGTATCCGCTCTGCTCGTTAATGCGATCGGCGCTTTTGCACCGGCGATGACGGCAGCAACACTTGCTTTCGCAAAATAAATCATTGACTTATAAAGCATATTTCCGGCCTCGATTGAAGGAACCAAGAGAATATCCGCCTGGCCCGCTACGCTTCCGGAAATCCCTTTTTGCAGCGCAGCCGCTTTGGATACGGCATTATCCAAAGCAAGCGGTCCGTCCGCAATGCAGCCGGTAATCTGTCCTCTATTGCACATCTGGACGATCGCAGCCGCGTTCAGCGTCACCTCCATTTTCGGATTAACCGTTTCAATAGCGGCAAGGACTGCGGCTTTCGGCATAGGATTCCCTACTGAATGTGCGACATGAACCGCATTTTGCAGAATATGCCCGAGCTCTTCAAGAGACGGGGCAATGTTCAGCGCTGAATCAGTCACATACATCAGCCGGTCATAGTCCGGCACCTCAAAAACAGCTACATGTGATAACACCCTTTTTGAACGAAGCCCTTCATGGCGGTTTAAAACCGATTTCAGAAGAGTTGAGCTCGGGAGATTCCCTTTCATTAAAACGTCCGCCTCTTGTTCACGCACTGCGCGCACTGCTTTTGCCGCAGATTCTTCGGGTGAATCGGCGTGGATGATTTCAGCATTGAACTTCGGCTCATTTGCGAGAAGCTCTTTCAGCTTTCCGCTGTCACCCGTCAGTAAAAATCGTGCCGACAAGTGTTCTGCCGCCATTTTGACGGCCTGGATCACTTCTTTATCTGCTGCGTGGGCCACTGCAATGGTTTTTGCGTTTTTTGCCGCGGCTTTTTCAACTAGGTCTCTCAGCTTCATTTTGTACCACCTTCCTTGTGCGAATCCGCTTTTAACAATGCAAGTTCCGTGCCAAATATGCGGGAGGGTTTATTCCGGCTTTCTTCAAGAAAACATGCAGCTGTTTGCGCTTTCTCTGCAATTTATTGCATGCCGTCATTTGCAAGGCCGTACTTATCCATTTTGTAGTACAGATTCCGAATGCTGACACCAAGCGCTTTTGCCGTTTTGGTTCGGTTGAATTTATGCTTTTCAAGCGTTTTTTGAATGACGTGCGCTTCAAATTTTTCAACAGCCTGAGACAGCTTTTCCCCTTCCACATCCGGAAAATCACTTTGGGTGCCGTTTTTTTCATTCAGCTCTGATTCAAAAACAGGCAGATGCTGCTGTTCGATCCGTTCCATGTGCGGCTCTAAAAATATCATTGCCCGTCCGAGAACATTTTCAAGCTCCCGGACGTTTCCCGGCCAGCTGTAGGCTGATAAAGCTCGCAGCGCGTTCGGCGTGAGCCCCTTTACATTGCGGCCGTAATCCTGATTGATTTTTTCAATGAGCCGAATGCTCAGCGCTTCAATATCTTCTTTGCGCTGCCGAAGCGGCGGGATTGAGATCGGATAGCGGTTAATCCGGTAATACAGGTCTTCACGGAACGCGCCTTCCGCCATGGCCTTTTCGATGTTGACGTTTGTCGCTGCGATAATTCTGACATTGACAGAAATCGCTTTAGCGCCGCCGACTCTGATAATTTCTTTTTCCTGCAGAACTCTGAGCAGCTTTGCCTGGGTGCTTTGGGTCAGCTCTCCGATTTCATCTAAGAAAATGCTGCCGTTATTCGCTTCCTCAAAAAGTCCTTTTTTGCCCCCGCGCCTCGCGCCCGTAAACGCGCCTTCCTCATAGCCGAAAAGCTCGGATTCTAGCAGTGATTCAGACAGGGCCGCACAATTGACCCGAATGAACTTATTGTATTTTCGGTCGCTTTCATTATGGATGGCGTGGGCGAAAAGTTCTTTTCCTGTGCCGGATTCTCCCCGCAGCAGAATCGTCGCCGGCGTTTTCGCCCCGAGCTTCGCCTGTTCAAGGGCGACCAGCATTTGTTCACTCGTGCCGATAATGTCGTCAAACGTGTATTTCGCTTCAAGCGTGCGGATGATCTGGCGCGCCCGATTCAGCTCAGCAGTCAGCGTTTTAATTTCTGACACGTCGTGGATGACGCCGACGCTGCCTTTTAAAATACCGTCCACAATAACGGGGGCAACATTTACGATAACATCCTTTTTATTGGGGCCGACCTTCATTCTCACACCCCGCACGGGCCGCCTTGTCCCCAATACTTTCAGGTGCATGCTCTCCCCTTCTGAGATATCGGTGGAAGCGGGTTTTCCGATGACTTCGCTTTCTGACAGCCCGGTCATTTTTGTATACGCTTTGTTGATTAACATTCCGATGCCGTTTTCATCAACGACAGAAATGGCCTCGTCTGATGATTGTATAATCGCTTCAAGCATGGTGCGGATTTGTTTTAAGTTCGTGACCTCTTCCGCCAGTTCAACTGCGTCGGTGATATCTTTAAACACGCATAACGCGCCGAGAAGTTTTCCGCCTTCATCAATGATCGGCAGTCTTGTCGTGACAATCTGCAGGTGCTTTCCGAGAAGCTGCTTCTGGTTATATTCCGGCTCTCTCGTTTCCAGAATCCGCGGCAGCTTTGTGTTCGGCACTACATCTTTAATTTGGCGGCCGATGACATCCTCCCGTTTTTGGCCGACCATTTTTTCAGCCATCTGATTAAATAAAATGATCGTTTCGTTGACGTCTATAAAAATCATGCCGTCGTGCGTTGAATTAAAAATCCGGTCATGCTTATACGTCTGCGACTTCAGCATTTGGATAAGCTGCTGTTTTTCCTCCATCAGCTGAAACACCATGTACGCCAATTTTCCCGGCATGACGATGGTTTGTTCTTTTTTCTCATGGAGCAGCTCATCCATGACCGCTTTATCGCCTGTTGTATGGATGATAATATCTATATCTTCAGTTATGTAGGGTTTCCAATCTGATGAGGTTGCAATTCCATATTTCCGGGCTTCTTGCAGCCCTTGCGCCTCCGGATCTTGATCAACCACCGCAATAATCCGGATCAGCTTTGTTTTCATCAAAATCTGTAGGAGCGCCGTGCCTCCTTTACCAGCACCTATAATCAGCACCTTCTGCATCCCGATACCCCTTTATATGAAAAAATTTGCACACCTGTATTTCCCGTTGCAATAATTTGCACAACCCCTATGTTACCACGTTTTGATCTCTTGACAAAATATTTTTTCGATTGGACAATAAAGGAAAACATATCGTAAAGGGGTTTTCTGAATATGAGCCGGCTTGTTGCGCTTTTAATTCTGGTCCTCCCCGGCGCTGTCGCGGCGCTCGGCATTAAGCTGATGAGAGATGCATTATTCGGGCATGCGTTTTCCCCGTTTCCGTCCCTTTTTCTTCAGGGGGCGGCCGGATTGGCGTTTTTTTTGTTCGGCCTTTATGTTCTGGCCGGATTTATTCTGTACAGAGATCGGAAACGCAATCAAGTCAGCCCGCGGTTCAGGAAAAAAAAGCTGTAAAAAAAGCCCTTGCAAAAAAAGGGCTTTTTCAGTCGTCCGGCAGTATTGTTTTGGCAATGGATTGATCCAGTTCTTCATAGTCATCGTAAGCGATCGTTTCATATAGTTCTTTTCTCGTCTGCATATCAGAAAGCCCCTCTTTTTGCGAGCCTTCTTCTTTCAGAAGGCGGAAAATGCGCTCAAAAGCCTTGGCCGCCGTTCTGAGTGACGTGACCGGGTAAATGACCATCTGACAGCCCATATCGGAAAATTCATCAGCACTGTAATACGGCGTTTTTCCGAATTCAGTCATGTTTGCGAGAATCGGCACACTGATTTGTTTGGAAAACGCTCTGAATTCACTTTCGGATTGGAGCGCTTCCGGAAAAACAGCGTCAGCACCCGCTTTTATATAAGCGGACGCCCTTTTTAATGCCCCCTCCAATCCTTCCTGCTGCCTGGCGTCTGTTCTCGCAACAACAAGAAGAGTCGGCGCGGCCCGCTTGACCGCTTGGATTTTTTGCGCCATTTCTTCAATCGGCACGAGCTGCTTCCCATTCAGATGTCCGCATTTTTTCGGCAGGCGCTGATCCTCCATCTGGACGGCGGCCGCGCGCGCTTCATACATTTCTTTCGCCGTCCGGGCGGCATTCAGCACTCCTCCGAAACCCGTGTCAATATCGACAAGGACGGGCAGATCAGACGAGCGGACCAAATCTTTAACCCGTTCAGCCATTTCCGCCGACGTGATGATCCCTAAATCGGGCAGCCCTCTGCTCGCCGTGTAAGCCGCGCCTGATAAATAAAGAGCCGAAAACCCCGTTTTCTTGGCGATAAGAGCGGCCATCGCATCGTGAGCGCCGGGGATCTGCAATAGATCCGGCGCTGCCATCAGCGTACGGAACCGCTCTGCAAGCTCCTCTTGAGACGACTGCTTGCTGACGATCCACGTCATGTTTGTCACCCTCCTATTTTATACGAGAAATAAGTCCATAAATTCACTGACGCTGAGCTTCTGCATTCGGCCGCAGTGTTCGCAGGCCTCTTCGATTTTACGCTGCTGCTTCAATGAAAAATGAGTGCTGATGTTTGCTGAAAACTTGGCAAGAATCTTCGGAACGGCTTCTTTTCTGCGGAACCGGTGCCCGAGCGGGTATTCACATTCAATCCGTCCCGTAGCCGTGCCGTCTGTAAAATGCACCTGTACGGCATTTGATATGGATCGCTTATTCGGGTCTAAGTAATCTTTTGAGTACGCTTTGTGTTCCGTCACCTCCATTTTACTCCGCAATGTATCAATTCGCGGGTCAGACGCCGTTTCCTCTTCATAATGATCCGCCGTGATATCTCCGAAAAGCAGCCCGATTGCCGTAATGTACTGGAGGCAGTGATCCCGGTCAGCCGGATTGTGAAGCGGCCCTTTTTTATCGATAATCCGGATTGCCGACTCATGGGTCATAATCGTGATCCTATCAATGTCTTCGATGCGGTCTTTCACCTCCGGATGAAGCCGGACCGCGCATTCCGCCGCTGTCTGGGCGTGGAATTCAGCCGGGTAGGATACTTTAAACAAAACATTCTCCATCACATAGGACCCAAGCGGGCGGGCAAGCTTCATTTCCTGCCGGTTAAACAATACGTCTTGAAATCCCCACCCAGATGCGGTCAGAGCCGTCGGGTACCCCATTTCACCTTTTTGCGCCATAAGGGCCAAATATACGCCTCTGCTCGTCGCGTCGCCGGCCGCCCATGATTTGCGTGATCCGGTGTTCGGCGCATGACGATACGTTCTGAGGCTTGAATTATCAATCCAAGCGTGAGATACGGCGTTATTGATTTCCTCTCTTGAGCCGCCCAGCATTTGTGCGCAAACAGCCGCAGTCGCCACTTTCACAAACAGCACATGATCAAGCCCCACTCTGTTTAAGCTGTTTTCCAAAGCGAGAATTCCTTGAATTTCGTGCGCTTTGATCATTGCGCAAAGCACATCGCGCACGGTAAGCGGTTCTTTCCCTTCTGAAATCCGCACTCTGGATATATAATCCGCACAAGCCAATATGCCTCCGAGATTGTCAGACGGATGACCCCATTCCGCCGCAAGCCACGTATCATTATAATCGAGCCACCTGTTGATACAGCCGATATTAAAAGCAGCCGTGACCGGGTCTAAAACAAAAGGCGTGCCCGGGACTCTGCTGCCGTTGGGCACGGAGGTTCCCGGGACAATCGGGCCGAGCAGCTTTGTACATTCGGGATAGCTGAGCGCCAAAATTCCGCAGCCTATCGTATCAAGAAGCACATGTCCTGCCGTAGTAAAAGCTTCTGAACTGTCAATCTCCTGATGGAGCACGTAGTCAGAAATCTCTTCGATTACAGCGTCCATTCGGCGGGGTTCTGTCATGTTTTCATCTTCCTTTCTCATCTGTTTACAGGCGCGCTCCGGTATAGCGGACACGCGGGCGGAAAAGCCGGTTTCGGCTGTGCTGTTCAATGACGTGGGCGCACAGTCCGACCGTCCGTGCGCTGAAGAATATAGGCGTGTACAGCGGTATTGGGATGCCGAGCATGTAATAGACCGGCGCTGCGTAGTAATCTAAATTCGGATAAAGGCCTTTTTTCTCCCGCATGACGGTTTCGCCGGCTTCACACATATGATAAAGACGGAAATCACCTGAAAGATCAGACAGCTTTTTTAACGCTTCTTTCATCATGAGCGCCCTCGGGTCCATTTTTTTCATGTAGACACGGTGGCCGAAGCCCATGATTTTTTCTTTATTTGCGAGTTTTTGAGTTAATAATTGTGTAAACCCGTCTGTATCCTTCGCTTCTTCAAGCATGTACATAACCGCTTCGTTCGCGCCGCCGTGAAGGTTTCCTTTAAGCGAGGCGACGGCTCCGGTCAGCGCGCCGTAAATATCCGATTGCGTCGAAGCGATGACACGGGCCGTAAACGTTGAGTTCGGCAATTCATGCTCACTGTATAAAAGAAGCGACCTGTCGAAGATTTCTTCTTCCAAAGATGACGGTGTTTTTCCGGTAATCATATATAAAAAGTTTGCGCTGTATGATAAGGTTCCGACCGGCGCCAAAGGCTCCAGCCCGTTGATGACTCGATAGCTGTTGACCGTCAGATTCGGCATTTTGCCTATCAGTCCGCGTACGCGGTGCTGATTTACGGAAGATGAACGGTCATCGATGTCCTTGTCAAAGCCTCCAAGCGCGGACAAACCCGTCCTCAGTCCGTCCATCGGGTGAGTATGTTCAGGCAGCAGACGGCATATGTGCAAGATTTCCTCGGGAAGGTGCCCGCCGCGCCGAACGTCTTCTTCAAGCGCCGCCTTCTCTTTCGCATCAGGAAGTCTGTCTTCCAATAAGAGATGAACAATGTCCATATAGCCGGCCGTTTTAGAAAGCTCAATCAGATCGTGGCCTTTGATTAAAATACTGCCCTGCTGTGTATCCAGGAAAGAAATCCCCGTTTCCACCGCTATGACGCCATCTAAACCGGGAGAATAAGATTCCATGGTTTCGCTCCTTTGCGCACTTTTTATTGAAGAAGATACTTAGAAATAATCAGCCTTTGAATCTCATTGGTTCCTTCATAGATTTGCGTGACTTTCGCATCCCGAAATAAACGCTCCGCGGGATACTCTTTCATATAGCCGTAGCCGCCGTGAATCTGCACAGCCTCCACCGCCGCTTTCATCGCCGCATCGGACGCGAATTGCTTCGCCATAGATGCTTCTTTTCCGCACGGAAGCCCTCGCTGATACAGATCAGCAGCATGATAGACCAATAATTTGGCAGCTTCCGCATTCGTCGCCATGTCAGATAATTTAAATGAAACGGCCTGATTCGAAGCGATGGGTCTGCCGAACTGGCTGCGGGTTTTGGCGTACTCCACCGAGCAGCCGAGCGCCGCTTCGATAATCCCGAGCGCCTGAGCCGCTATGCCGATCCGTCCGACGTCAAGGTTTTTCATGGCGATTGAAAAGCCTTCACCCTCTTCGCCGAGCCGGTTTTCAACCGGAATTTCCGCTTGGTCAAACTGCAATTCGACAGTATTGGAACCTAACAGTCCGAGCTTTTTTTCTTTTTTTCCGACAGAAAAACCGGGTGTGTTTTTTTCAACGATAAACGCTGAAATTCCCTTTCTCCCTTTACCCGGATCGGTTATGGCGAATGTCAGATACAGATCTGCCGCTCCGCCGTTTGTAATAAAGATTTTTGAACCGTTCAGAATATATGAACCGCCTTTTCGCACGGCCGTTGTTTTCAGGCTGCCCGCATCAGATCCGGATTGAGGCTCAGTAAGCGCAAAAGCCCCAATATATTCGCCCGCTGCCAGCTTCGGAATATACGTTTGTTTTTGGGCTTCTGTCCCGAAATGCAAAATCGGGATTGTCCCTACCGATGTGTGGACGGATAAAATGACGCCGACGGCCGCGCTGACTTTTGATATTTCATGAATCGCTAAAATGTAAGATGTTGTATCAGCACCCGCCCCGCCGTAAGTTTCCGGGACGGGAATGCCCATCAATCCCGCTTCGCCCATTTTTTTAATCAGCCGCTCCGGAAATTCATCTGTTGATTCCATGAGCTCAACCACCGGCGCGATTTCCTTGCGGGCAAAATCACGCACCATTTTTCTCATCATGATGTGCTCTTCTGTAAAATGCATGGCTGCCGTCTCCCCTCATGATCTTTACGTCATCTGCCGTACTCATAAAAACCGCGCCCGCTTTTTTTGCCGAGCCAGCCGGCGCTGACATATTTTCTGAGCAGAGGGCATGGGCGGTATTTCGGATCTCCGAGCCCCGCATAGAGAACCTCCATAATGGAAAGGCACGTATCCAGCCCGATGAAGTCAGCTAATGTTAATGGACCCATCGGATGCCGCATGCCGAGCTTCATCACCGCATCAATGGCTTCCTTTGAAGCTGCTCCTTCGTAAAGGCAATAAACGGCTTCGTTAATCATCGGCATTAATATGCGATTAGATATAAAGCCCGGGAAGTCATTGACTTCGACAGGGGTTTTATTCATCCGGACGGCAAGCTTCTTTACTGTTTCCGCCGTTTCTTCCGATGTGGCGAGTCCTCTGATGACTTCGACAAGCTCCATGACAGGAACCGGATTCATAAAATGCATGCCGATTACTTTTTCAGGCCTTTTTGTGGCCGCGGCAAGCTCCGTAATGGGAAGAGAAGACGTATTGCTTGCCAATACGGCATGAGGGGGACAGATTTTATCTAGTGTGTCAAACAATTCCGCTTTTGCTTTTTTGTTTTCTGCAATGGCTTCAATTACAAAATCAGCATCTCCCGCTTCTGTGAGTTCTGCCGGGGAAATACGGCTGAAAACGGCATCTGTCTCCTGCCGTGACTTCCGTCCTTTTGCCTGCTCTTTCTCCAGGTTTGTCTTTATGCGGTGAAGACCTTTTGTTACCGTTTCCGGCTCCCAATCGTATAACATGACGGCAAACCCGGCTTCTGCAGCCGTCTGCGCGATGCCTGCTCCCATCTGACCGGCACCTGCGACCATGATTGTTTTCATTTTCATCCGGCGCTCCCTCCTTTGATCAGTACACCTCAAGCAGGACGGCATCTCCTTGAGCCGCTCCGCTGCATATAGCCGCTATGCCTAAACCTCCTCCGCGACGCTTTAATTCGTATATTAAACTCATGATGATTCTCGCTCCGCTTGCGCCGATCGGGTGGCCGAACGCGATTGCCCCTCCGTTTACATTCACTTTTTCCCGGCTGAACCCGGCTATTTTTTCACTCACGAGCACGACGGACGCAAATGCTTCATTTACTTCAAACAAATCAATATCGTCAACGGACAGTCCGGTTTTTGTCAAGAGCCGGCTGATGGCCTCTCCCGGCGCGCTTGCCAGCTCGCACGCTTCCAGTCCGACTGACGCAAAGCCAAGTATCGCTGCGAGCGGCCTGACATGCTGCTTCGCGGCTTTTTCCTCTGACATCAGCACAAATGCTCCGGCCCCGTCATTTACACCGGGAGCGTTTCCGGCTGTAACCGTTCCGTCGGCTGTAAAAATTGGCTTGAGCGCTGCAAGCTGCTCAAGGCTCGTATCAGGGCGCAGCCCCTCATCCGCTTCAACGGTATGCTGTTTGCCCTTTTTGCCGGTCCAGGTGACGGGGACAATTTCTTCACGCAATTTGCCCGCCTCGGCCGCCTCAGCCGCGCGTTTCTGGCTCAAAAGAGCGTAATGATCCTGTTCATCCCGGGAAATGCCGTACTTTTTGGCCGCAGTGCTTCCGTGGACAGCCATATGCACCTGGTCGAACGCACAGGTCAGCCCGTCATGAACCATTAAATCCTGAAACACCCCGTCCCCCATCCTCACACCCCAGCGGCCGGCCGGAATGGCGTACGGAATGTTGCTCATGCTTTCCATTCCGCCTGCAATCAGCACGTCCGCATCTTTCGCCCGGATCATTTGATCACAGATGGTAACGGCCCTGAGCCCTGATGCACAGACCTTATTAATGGTTTCAGCCGGAACGGACCACGGAAGCCCGGCATATCTTGCGGCCTGCCGTGCCGGAATCTGCCCGGCACCCGCCTGGACGACCATTCCCATCACCGCTCCTTCCGCTTCGCTTTCACTGATAGCGGCGCGCTTGATTGCTTCTTTTATGGCAATGCCGCCAAGCTCGGCTGCCTTTACCTCTTTTAATGCGCCGCCAAATTTTCCGAACGGCGTTCTTGCCGCACTGACGATAACCGTTTTTCCCACAATTTTGCCTCACTTTCAATAAGATAAAAGATAACGCTTACACAAAACGCCCTGTTACAATATATGAACCGGCTGACCGAGTTATGAGTGCACCGCCTTTTTCCCGCCCATAAAAAAAGAAGACTGTCTGAACAGTCTTCTCAGCTGCGGCATTCTTCTTTTATAGAAACAGCCAGCTTTGGATAATCGGTAAAAATTGCGTCTGCTCCCGCTTTCATCAGCTGCTTCATATCCTCAGGACGATTGACGGTGAACGGACGGAGCGCCGCTTGGTGTTTTGCAAGATGTTTGATCACTTCAGCGCTCACCGCCGGCGTACCGAGCTTCGGATGATAACCCGAAGCGGGAATGGCGGCAAGATACCGTTCAGGCCGGTACAGCACATCCATTGTCAGCACCGCCCGTTCAATTTCAGGCGCCAAGGCGTGGCAAACCGCAAGACTCTCATGATTAAATGAAGAAAAAATAACGCGCTTTTCGAGTCCGTAATATCTGACTTTTTTAATCACTTCTTCTTCCATTCCTTCGTAACGGAATACACTGTTTTTCAGCTCAATGTTTATCAGAAAATCACCACGTTCCGCAAAACGCAGCACATCTGACAAAAGCGGAATTCTGACACCTTTAAAAGCATCTTTCCATTTTCCGGCGGCATCGGCGGTTCTGATTTTGTCATACGCCGTATCTTTCACAAATCCTTTCAAAGACGTCGTGCGGTCGAGGGTTTCATCGTGAATGACCACGATCCGGCCGTCTTTTGTCATCTGTACATCAAGTTCGATTCCGTCAGCCCCGTCCTCAATCGCTTTTTTGAATGCGGGCATCGTATTTTCAGGGCAGTCGCCCGACGCCCCCCGGTGGGCAAAAATATTCGTCATATGTGTCACCTCAGGTGTTTGTCATCGGTTTTCTCTATTATAATCGTTATGCACATAAGGAGGGCGCTATTTACACATATTTTATAATTACTGTCCGCTGTAATAGGTTTCGATTCCCTTTACAACGGCGTCCGCGGCGTGCTCTTGTCCGTTATCGCTTTTCAGCTTGTCCGCATCTTGAGGATTTGTGATAAAACCTAATTCAGCCAGCACACTCGGCATCTTTGAATATGTAATGACATAAAAAGGAGCTTCTTTTACGCCTCTGTCCTTCATCCCTAAAGACGTGACAAGCTGCTGCTGGATGTCGGAAGCAAGCCTTTCGCTGTCTGCTCCTTCATATGTCGAATTAAAATACGTTTCCGTGCCCGATGCCGTTGAGACGGCTGAATTCGTATGGAGGCTGACGAATAAATCGGATTGGCTGGCGCTTGCTTTCGCCACCCGCTCGTCCAAACGTAAAAAAGTATCGTCAGTCCTTGAAGCAACAGGTTTTGCGCCTTCTGTCTCCAATTTGGCGATCACCTTGTTTGACACCGCTAAATTGATGTTTTTCTCAAGCAGTCCATTTCCGCCGGCCCCGCTGTCTTCTCCGCCATGTCCGGCATCGATATAAATGGTTTTTCCTTGCAAAGGTTCAGCTGCATAAGCAGACGGCGCAAGCAGAAGAAGAGCGGCACCGAAGGCAGCAGCGCTTTTTGTCAGTAAACCCACGTTTTTTCCTCCCCGTTTTCACATATCTGTTTCTTTTTTCAGTTCCTCAAGCCGTAATTGTCCGTTGCTCTCTTTTTTATAGGTGATTTGCACCGCCGTATGTTCAGGCAGAGACTGACATTCAAACCGCTTAGCGAAAGGCACCTTCACCTCTTGCCTTTCTCCGTCAATTTCGACCGCGATCGTATCGTTTCCGGCCGCTTTTATAAATGTTCCTTCCTGTGTAAATGACGGCGCCGCATCAGCCTCCACGGTATACTCGCAGCCTGATAACAGCCATGCGGTGAAGATCAGAAGTATGACAGACTTCACACAGATCACCTCACGTTTTCTCATTCGGCTTTATCTTTGAACAGAATGACCGATTTGTAAAGGGAGCCTCCATTCCTCCAGCGCTTTTCCATATTTGGAACGAAGGCTATCTGACCTGCTGTTTACCTGAACTTAGAAAGAAAACAAGCTAATCAGTCTATGAAAAAAGTTCTGTCTGAAGGCCGAATATGCAGAATTTAACGGAAACGGACGACTTTCTGTTCATTTTGAAAAAATATCAGATCGGCAAAAAAAGAGAGCCGCGTCATGCGCTCTCCCGAATAGAAACATTCATATTTATTTTGAGCTTTTCATAAAATGAACGGGACAACTTAAAAGAGCAGCGTATTGGCGGCAATGATGAGAATAATCACTCCGCTCAGCACCGTGCTGAACTGTCCGACATGAAAAGAACCGATGCGCAATGACGCGGCTTTTTTTCCAAGCGAGCAGCCGATCCATATGGTCAAAAAGCTTCCGACCGCCGCAGTGATGGAAATGGCAGCGGGAGAAAGCCCGATCAACCCCGCGCTTAATCCGTTGGTCAGCGCATTTGCGGATACGGCCACCCCGAGAACCATGGATTCCAATATACCGATTTCTCCCGAACCGTCGGCATCCGCTGCCTCCGGATTTTGCAGCAGACCGGCAAAACGGCCTTTTTTTCCTGACGCGCCAACACGCGCTGTTTTTCTCGGCACAGCCAGCAGAATGATGCGGATACCGATGACAGATAAAATAAACGCCGCCAGCAATACAGGAAGAAAGCCCGGTGAAACGGCTGAAATCCATTTGCCGAAATAAATTCCGATATAACTGAATACAAAACAGATAAAAGCGATCATCATATTTGACGCATGCGATATTTTGATTTTTCTGATGCCGTATGACATCCCCACTCCTAAATTATCAATGCTCGAGGACACTGCCAAACCTAAAATCAATAACCAAGCCATGTTCGTTTCTCTCCATTCTTTGATGTCTTTTCAACATGTTGTGCCGTTGAATCTACACTATCCTATTCAGCAGCACAGAAAAGGTACCTTTTCTGCAAAAATTATTGATTAATGATCATCATTCCGGCGGAAACGAGGTGACACCCTTGACAGAAAATAAAAATACGACACTGGGGCCCCTTTTAAAATCACTGCTTGATAAGCACTCGCTCTCCATGAGAAAACTCGGCGCCTTAACAAACATTGATACGGCCACCATCTCCCGGATTATAAACGGCAAGCAGAAGGCCAATTTAAAGCATCTTCAGGAATTTTCAAAACATCTCCGCACCCCGCTGGAGGAATTGCTTGAGGCGTCAGGCATAGACATCGGCCATGAAAAAGAAGCTGCGCCGCAAGACCCGATGCACGCGATTCAGGATATGCTGAATATGGCCGAGATGTTTGATCAGCCTTTTTCCCGGGAGCAAATTGAGCGCGAACTGACCAGATATGAACAATATGCCAAAACCCAGCAGGGCCATCGCCTGATTTGCGATGAGTTTCAAAAGAAAATGGACAATGAAGAAAGCGTCGGCCCTTTTATTGATCATTTGAAAAACATGCATCATCAGTATATGGATGAATCAACACCGGCTGAAGACCGCGCGATTCTCGGGAGCGCGCTGCTGTATTATATTTTAGCGACCGACGTCATTCCGGATTACATGTTTCCGATCGGCTACCTGGATGACGCCATCGCCGTTCAAATCGCTTTGAACCGGCTGAAAAAAAAGTAAAGGCGCTTAAAAAAGCGCCCTTTTTGTGTTGAAAAATATGAAACACCGCATTACGGTTTTGTCAAAACAGAGACAGCTGTCATATGATACATCAACCTAACAAAAAGGAGGGTGTCTTCTATGGACAGCAACACAGTTGTGGCAGTGTGCGCTCTGTTAAGTGTTGTGATTCAGATCGGAACGATATTCGCCGCAGGAAAGTGGAAAAAAGAATAAATAAAAACAAATTGACGGTTTTTTCGCACAAGCGTATGCTTATAAATAACCTTGTAAAAGATAAGAAAGAAGATATGTATATGAAAAAAATCATTCTCCTCTTCGCCGCCGCTGTCATATTCAGCTCGATCGGCCATCAAATTTCAGGAGGATATAAAGATCCTGAAAAGGAACGGAGAAAACCGTTTCATTCGTTTAGATGGTTCAGCCGGTCATAACTTCAGGAAGAAGAACAAGCAAAATAATTGCACACAATTAAAACATAAGCTAGAATACGGACGAGTTAAACTCCTAAGGAAGAAGGCGAAATGATGAAGCAAACTTATAAACCGCTGTTTGAACCTTTTACGTTCGAAAGCGGCGTCACCATACCAAACCGCATTTCAGTCGCACCGATGACACACTATTCATCAAATGATGACGGAACGATTTCCGACCGTGAATTAAGCTACATTACTCCCCGTTCAAAAGAAATGGGCATGGTTATTACGGCATGTGCAAACGTAACGCCGGACGGCAAAGCGTTTCCAGGCCAGCCCGGCATCTATGATGATTCTCACATTCCCGGCTTGAAAAAACTCGCTCAGGCGATCCAGTCTCAAGGAGCGAAAGCCGTTGTGCAGATTCACCACGGAGGATTGGAATGCCCTCCTGAACTCGTGCCAAACAACGACGTCGTCAGTCCGAGCGGCTCAGAAGAAGACGGGAGACAAACGTCCCGGGCTCTCACCGAACAAGAAATTGAGCACATCGTGAAAGCATTCGGCGAAGCGACACGCAGAGCGATTGAAGCCGGCTTTGACGGTGTTGAAATTCACGGGGCAAACGGGTACCTGATTCACCAATTTTATTCACCGAAAACAAACCGGCGCACAGACCGCTGGGGCGGAAGCCATGAAAAGCGCCTTGCGTTCCCGCTTGCAGTCGTTGACGCTGTCAAACAGGCAATTGATACACACGCTGAAAATCCATTCGTTCTCGGCTACCGCCTGTCACCGGAAGAGCCGGAAACACCGGGGCTTACAATGAAAGAAACATCCATGCTCGCTGACGCGCTTGCGGAAGAGAACTTGGATTATCTGCATATTTCACTGATGGATGTCAATTCCAAAGCCCGCCGCGGAGCGGATACTTCACGGACGCGGATGGATTTATTAAACGAACGCGTCGGCCATAAAGTGCCGCTGATGGCCGTCGGTTCCATCTATACCGCGGACGAAGCGCTTGCTGTATTAGAAAGCGGAATTCCGCTGGTGGCTCTGGGACGTGTCATTTTGATTAACCCCGAATGGGCGGTGCTGGTCAAAGAAGGCCGCGAACAGGAAATCGAAAAAGCCA
Organism: Bacillus sp. L75; assembly: GCF_003676355.1. Lineage (NCBI taxonomy): Bacteria > Bacillati > Bacillota > Bacilli > Caryophanales > Bacillaceae > Bacillus > Bacillus sp. L75. The sequence continues at coordinate 402,009 of NZ_ML064903.1, read as the reverse complement.
TTCAAGCATCTGAAATTGAGAAATACCGACTTCCTGAACCGTTATGGGAAATGATTCAGAATACAGGCGGCTGGGTGCCGTTTGAAAAGTAGACTAAAAAAACTGCCGGATGTCCGGCAGTTTTTTTGATTTACAAGTTTTTACCGCTTTGTTTACTCCTATTTCTAACACACAGCGTACATATAGTAAATAGATTAATAGAAAGGAGACCGTATATGATGGCTGGTTTTCCTATTACGATTAACAGTCTTTCCGGAAACGGGGTTGTCAATGTCGGCGGTGCGTTTTCGATAAGTCCTTTAACCGTATCAAAAACCGTCTACGGCTCAGGTGGGGGAAATACAGGGATGGTCCTGCAAATGAATCAATCCAGTACATCTCAATCTTCAAGCTCTCAATACTCTGATCAAAATGTAACGAAAACATTATGACATCCGTATTTCCCTCCCTTTCCGGCTGGCAGCAGCCGGATTCTTTTTGCCGTTTTGTTTAATCTTATTCCATATCACAGCGTACATATAGTTAGTAGACTGTGAGAGAAAGGAGAAAAAATAGAATGAGCGGTTGCCCGATTACGATAAACAACGTATCAGGAAACGGAGTTGTCAATGTTGGCGGCGCCATATCCATCAGTCCGCTGACTGCATCAAAAACCGTTTTCGGTGCAGGAGGGGGAAATATCGGCATTGTCATTCAAAACAATGCTGTAAGCCAGTCCAAAATGTTTGAACATCAATTTTCAGATCAGAATATTGTGAAGTCAATTTAAGGGCTGCCATGCAGCCCTTTCAGCATAAATAAAGCAGGCGTACTGATTTCCTGAAACCTTGATTTTTAAACATCAGCGATCACCTTCCCTTGTTTTGAATGATTTCAGTTCAAGGTGAATAGAATGCAGATTGAAAGCATGAGTACTGAAACTCATTAAGGAAAGAAGGAATCGTGATGAAAAAACTTTGCCGGGAAGTTTGGATTGAAGTTGACCTTGATGCGATAAAAAAGAACGTACGGGCGATCCGCCGCCATATTCCGAATACGTCTAAAATTATGGCCGTCGTAAAAGCGAACGCTTATGGCCACGGGTCTGTGGAAGTAGCGCGGCAGGCACTGGAAAGCGGGGCGAGCGAGCTCGCTGTCGCAAGTGTCGAAGAGGGAATTGTGTTACGGAGAGCGGGAATTACGGCACCTATTCTTGTGCTCGGCTTCACAGCTCTCAGCTGTGTGAAAAAATCTGCCGTTTGGAACATAACATTATCAGCGTTTCAAGTCAGCTGGATCAAAAAAGCGAATCGGATATTGGAAAAAGAAGCAGATTCGAAACGGCTGTCCATTCATATCAATGTGGATACGGGAATGGGCCGGCTGGGTGTGCGTACGGAAGAAGATCTTTTAGCAGTGGTGAAAGCGCTCAAGTCGAGTACATATCTGTCATGGGATGGCATCTTTACACATTTTTCAACAGCGGATGAACCGGACACTGAGCTGACGATGCTGCAGCACGAAAAGTTTATCAGCTTTCTCCGCTTTTTAAAAAATCAAGACATTACGCTGCCTACCGTGCATATGTGCAATACAGCCGCCGCTATCGCATTCCCGGAATTCAGCGCCGACATGATCCGTTTAGGCATTGGGTTATATGGTTTATATCCGTCCGCCTCGATAAAGGAACTGAACCTCGTGGATCTCACACCCGCACTAAGTTTAAAGGCGCGTATCGCTTATGTGAAAGCCATGGTGACAGAGCCCCGGACCGTCAGTTATGGTGCCACATATATCGCCGAACCGGGTGAAATCATCGCGACGATTCCAATCGGCTATGCTGACGGCTACTCCCGCGCCCTGTCCAACCGCGGGTTTATTCTTCACCGCGGCAGACGGGTGCCGGTGGCGGGGAGAGTGACAATGGATATGATTATGGTCAGTTTAGGTGAGAATGAGGGCAAACAAGGAGAAGAAGTCGTCATCTACGGCAAACAAAAAGGAGCCGAGATTTCCGTTGATGAAATTGCCGAAATGCTCGGTACGATCAGCTACGAAGTCTTATCTGTGTTAAGCCGCCGCGTCCCCCGCTTTTATTTCAGAGACGGCAAAATCATTAAAATATCAGCTCCGGTATTATACGTGTAGACGGCATAGATCCCGCATTTATGTATAGAACAAGTACCGGCGTGGGTGATTTCCATTGTTTTCGCCAGCAAAATTTCAAAACGCCTTCTCTTCCGCGTTCATGCACGGAAGAGAAGGCGCGAAAAAGACATCTAGCCAAAAGCTTGCGTTACGAAGCTTTATGCTCCAATCTCAGCTTGTCAGCAACCATCGCGATGAACTCTGAATTGGTTGGCTTTGCTTTTGTCATGCTTACCGTATATCCGAACAGTGAAGAAATGGAATCAATATTTCCCCTGCTCCATGCGACTTCAATGGCGTGGCGGATGGCCCGTTCTACACGGCTTGCGGTCGTGTTGAATTTTTTGGCGATGTCGGGATAAAGGACTTTTGTGATGCTGCCGAGGAGTTCAATATCGTTATACACCATGGAAATGGCTTCACGCAAATAAAGATAGCCTTTGATATGGGCAGGCACACCGATCTCATGGATAATGCTTGTAATGCTGGCATCGAGATTTTTCCGCTTCGGCTCAGGCTGGCTGCGGATAATGCTGCTTTGCGCAGACGGCGCACGGTGTGTGACACTGCTGACATTTCCGCTTACCTGGCGGATATGGCCGACAAGGTTTTCCATATCAAACGGCTTCAGGATGAAATAGGACGCGCCTAAATCGACGGCTTTTTTCGTAACGTCTTCCTGACCGAATGCCGTCAGCATGATGACGTTCGGCTGCTTCTCGAGCTCTGATTCCCGCAGACGCTCCAAAACCGCAAGTCCGTCCAGATGCGGCATGATAATGTCTAAAACGAGCACATCTGGATTCTTATCTTTAAACAAAGAAAGACATTCCTGTCCGTTATAAGCAACGCCGATCACTTCCATATCATCCTGTCCCTCTATATATTCACTCAACAGGCTTACAAGCTCTCGATTATCATCAGCAACACAAACTTTAATTTTCTCCACGTTTCTTCCTCCCCCAATGTATTAACAGGACGCAACCCATTTGACTGCTACATGTTACATTCGACAAAACCACTACTTCCCCTTTTAAAAAATCCATATTTACCAATAATAGTGGTATATCTTTGTTTTTCTAGCATTTTCTAGGTTTTTCGACTAAAAATTAAGTTTGACAAATCAGGAAACGTGAATTTGTCGAAAAATCTTCATGTCTTATTTTACATGAATCCAGGAAAGAAGTGAAGAACGCATCACATAAAAAAACTGCCGGATCATCCGGCAGTCAGCTTGCTTTGTCTTTCCCGTAAACATCAACACCCGCTTCAGACAGCATCCATTCGATATGAACGCCGTAGCCGCTTGTCGGATCATTGACAAATACGTGGGTTACGGCTCCGACGACCTTTCCGTTCTGGATGATCGGGCTTCCGCTCATCCCCTGAACGATTCCGCCGGTTCTTTTCAGCAGTTTCGGATCTGTCACTTTCAACACCATTCCCTTTGTCGCCGGGAATTTTTGCGGCGTGGTGCTGACGATTTCAATATCAAATTTCTCTACTTTATCGTTTTCGATAACCGTCAGCATTTGCGCAGGTCCTTTTTTTACTTCATTTGACAAAGCAATCGGAAGCGCTTTGTCGGAAATGTTGTTTTTAATCGGCTGATGCAGTGTCCCGAAGATGCCGAACGGGCTGTTGCGGTTAATATCGCCGATCGTTTTCCGTTCTGACGAAAACCTTGCCAGTTTTTCGCCGGGATTGCCGCCTTTTCCTTTTTCAATCGATGTTACAGTTGAACGGACGATTTCTCCGTCTTCTACAACAATCGGTTTTTTTGTATCCATATCAGAGATGACGTGGCCCAATGCGCCGTATTTTTTTGTTTTCGGTTCAAAAAATGTCATGGTGCCGATGCCGGCTGCCGAATCGCGGATATAAAGGCCGATTCGATATTTCCCCTCGGCTTCGTCCTTTGTCGGAATCAGCTTTGTTTTGATTTTTTGCTTATCGCGTTTCACCAATAAATCCAAAGATTCACCGGTTTTGCCCGCTTTTTGAATAAACGGGGCGATATCGCTCATTTTTTCAATTTTATGTCCGTTCATTTTAATAATGATGTCGCCAGATTCAATTCCCGCTTGTTCTCCCGGAGACTTTTTCCCATCCTTTGTCATCACTTGGTGAAAACCGACCACCAAAACACCGACTGAATGCAGTTTTACACCGATGGACTGTCCGCCCGGAATGACCTTCAATTCTGGAAGGACACGCACTTTCGTTTTTTTAATGGGAAATCCGGCAAGATCATATACTACTTCTGACCGGCCTTGTGTTTGCCCTGTTATGTTTGCATGGCCGTGCTCTTCTTTCAGCGTAAAGGCTTCTGATAATTCGCCCTTTTCAGCGCTTATTGATGCATTAACCGGAACGGCCTGTGTCTGGTTTTCAAAGACGCTCATTTCTGACGGTATCAGTAAATATTCTTTAAATGGCTTAAAAAAGCCTACACTTAGTAAAGAAACAAGGAGAATTACACCTATTGCTTTCCTCATGTTATCGTGCATTCATTCCTTCACTCTCCTCGCTCCTATCCCACACCACTTTCTTTTTCTGCTACATCTATACTTTTGCCTTCCTGCGCTTGATTTATAACCGGCATACGAAGAAAAACATTGGATACACTGTTAGAGAAATGGAACAAAAAAATAAGCTGCCTGTATCAGCAGCTTATCCTGTCGTTTTTACCTGTCCGGCCTGTTTTAAAAGCTCTTGTGCATGCCGTTTTGTCAGATCGGTCACTTCGACGCCCGCAATCATGCGGCCGATTTCCGCTACCTTGTCCTGTTTAGAAAGCGGCGTGACATGCGTTGTCGTCCGGCCGTCTTTGAATTCTTTTGCGATCAGAAGGTGCGTATCCGCCATAGCGGCAACCTGCGGCAGGTGTGTAATGCAGAGCACCTGTGAACCGGTCGATACTTTATGGATTTTTTCCGCGATGGCTTGGGCAACCCGCCCGCTTACACCGGTGTCCACTTCGTCAAAGATGATGGAGGTGACATCCTGCTGGGAAGAAAAAATACTCTTCATCGCCAGCATCACCCTTGAAAGCTCGCCTCCGGAAGCGACCTTTGACAGCGGTTTTAAAGGCTCACCGGTGTTTGTTGAAATTAAAAACTTCACAAGGTCAATCCCCTTTTGGGTAAGCTGCACGGGCTGCCCGTTAACAACCGGTGCTTCACTGGCTGACGGATCGGTTTTCACGAGAAATTCCGTATCAAACGTTGATTTGCCCATATACAGACTTTTTAATTCCTGATGAATCGCTTCCGCCAGTTTCTTAGCCCATGCTTTTCTGATTTTTGATAAATTGGCGGCTTCTACGGCCACATCTTTGCCGACCGACTCCAATTCCTTCTTCAGCGCTTCAAGGTGGCTGTCGCGGTTCTCGATTTGATCGATTTCCTCTTCTATTTTGGAGCCGTATTCCAAAATGTCTTCTACCGTCGCTCCGTATTTGCGCTTCAGCTGTTTGATCTCATTTAAACGGGTTTCAATAAAATTCAGCCGTTCCGGGTCATATTCCAGATCATCTAACAGATTGCGCATCTGAAAGGTTGCATCCTCCAGCAGATAATAGGAACTTGACACACTTTCAGACAGCTTTTGCAGCGGTTCATTGATATCCGAAATATCTTCAAGCTGGGCAGAGGCCATTCCGACCCAGTCAAGCCCCCCCTGCTCGCTGCGGAGCGCATTATAGGCGTTTTGCAATGATTCATAAATTTTTTCAAAGTTGGATATCTGCTTCCGCTCTTCCTGAAGAAGTTCGTCTTCATTCAATTCAAGCTTCGCCGACTCGATTTCTTCAAGCTGAAATTGAATCAGGTCTAATCGATGCGCCATTTCCTGCTCGCTTTCTGACAGCTTCTTCACTTTTTTGAGCAGCTTCATATAACGCTCATAGCCTTCATGGTAAGCCTGAAGCGCGGATTCGGCCTCAGCACCCGCAAATTTATCCAAAAGCTCCAAGTGTTTGTCGTCCTCCATTAACAGCTGGTTATCATGCTGTCCGTGAATATCTAATAAAAGTCTGCCGATTTCCCTTAAAGCCGCAATCGTCACTAATTTTCCGTTGACACGGCAGACGCTTTTTCCTCCGGCATTGATGTCCCTTCTCATGACAATCATGTCGTCAGATGCGTCTATTCCCTGCTCACGGCATACTTCAAAAACGGGATGACCGCTGTCCAAAAGAAACAGTCCTTCAAGCTCGGCCTTTGTTTCACCGTAACGGACAAATTCAGACGAGCCGCGGCCGCCGACTAATAGGGAAACGGCGTCTATAATAATTGACTTGCCGGCCCCTGTTTCTCCCGTCAGGACGGTGAGCCCCCGTTCAAACGAAATCGTCAGTTCCTCTATAATGGCAAAGTTTTTTATTGATAGTTCAGCTAACAAACAGCATTCCACCTTTTATCTGATAATTACGCTACAGCAGCTCCAAAAGACGGCTTTGAACGCCCTCCGTATCTTCAGGCGTCCTGCAGATGATTAAGATCGTGTCATCTCCGCAAATCGTGCCCATGATTTCTTCCCATTCGAGATTATCCATCAGAGCGCCGATTGCCTGAGCATTCCCCGGCATCGTTTTTAATACGATCATATGGCTTGCTGAGTCAATTTTTACGAACGCATCCATTAATGAACGCTTCAGTTTTGACAGCGGATTGAACCGCTGATCCGCCGGCAGGCTGTATTTGTAGGAGCCGTTGTTTGTCGGCACCTTTACGAGATGCAGCTCTTTAATGTCTCTGGAGACAGTCGCCTGAGTTACCTTATATCCTTCTTCTCTCAGCATGTCAACTAAGTCATCCTGCGTTTCAATCTCATGGCTTGTAATAAGCTCTCTGATTTTTATATGCCTTTGGCCTTTTGTCATGTAAGCACCTCTGTTTTCAAGCTGTTCTTGTCATTATGTTAACCGCTTCTTGATAAAAAGTACATGATGGCAGAAAAAAGGAATAATAGCCCCCTATTATTCCGGTACATCTGTCTTTTTGGCTTTTAATGTCTCATGTGCTTCGCGGACGGTACGGAGAATGTCTTCTTCCGGCAGTTCAGCGCCGTTTCCGTCTTCTCCGCCCCATTCCAAATGAAGCAGAAACTCAATATTGCCGTCTCCCCCTGTAATCGGTGAGAAGGACAGTCCTTTCACTGTATATCCTTCAGAAGCGGCAAATTGATTCATGCGGCGGAGAACGTCAGTATGAACACCGGGATCTCTGACAATGCCTTTTTTTCCGACGGATTCCCGTCCGGCTTCAAATTGCGGCTTCACCAGTGCGATACAATCGCTCCCCGGTACAAGCAGCGTTTTTAAAACCGGCAGAATGAGGCGGAGTGAGATGAAAGAAACATCGATTGTCGCAAATTCCGGCAAACCCTCTGTGAAATCGGAAGGCTCGGAATAGCGGAAATTCGTCCGTTCCATGACGACGACCCTCTCGTCCTGTCTGAGCTTCCAAGCAAGCTGATTATAGCCGACATCCACTGCGTAGGACCGCTCGGCTCCGTTTTGGAGGGCGCAATCCGTGAATCCCCCTGTAGACGAGCCGATGTCAATCATCGTTTTGCCTTTTACCGAGACGGGAAACACTTCCAGAGCTTTTTCAAGCTTTAATCCGCCTCTGCTGACGTATTTAAGAGGGTTTCCTTTTACCGTTAACGGAAGATCCCGGGCGATTTTTTCACCCGGTTTGTCCAATCGGTTTTCATTTGAGTATACGATGCCCGCCATAATGGCGCGTTTCGCTTTTTCCCGCGTTTCCGCAAGGCCTTTTTCTACAAGAAGTACATCTAATCGTTCTTTTTTTGCTGTCATGATCCAATTCCTTTATGTGTCTTCGGCGGCATCAGCAGTTTGATCCGGTTCATAACCTCAGCCTTCGTGAGACCGATTTCTTCAAGCAGGGCGGTTACGCTGCCGTGTTCAATAAACCGGTCTGGGATGCCCATTCTGTCAATCGGCGTATGATACATGCCGAGGTCATGAGCGTATTCAAGAATCGTGCTGCCGAATCCGCCTTCAAGCACGGCTTCTTCTATCGTTAAAATCGGCAGACCTTCATTAAGAATGGCCTTCATCAATTGTTTATCAATCGGTTTTATAAACCGCGCATTCACGACACGCACGGACAGGCCTTCTTTTTGCAGTTCTTCAGCCGCTTCCAGCGCCATTTCAATGGTCGTACCGAATGTTAAAATGACCGCGTCTTTTCCGGGACGGAGCACTTCCCATGTTCCGATCGGAATGGTTTTCAGCTCTTTATCCATCTTTACGCCGAGCCCGTTCCCGCGCGGGAAGCGCATCGCGATCGGACCCTCCTCATAATTAAGGGCTGTATTGACCATATGGCGGCCTTCATTTTCATCCTTCGGCATCATTAAAACGAGGTTTGGTATATGCCGCAAAAAGGCGATGTCAAAGACGCCTTGATGCGTCTCCCCGTCAGCGCCGACCAAACCGGCGCGGTCAATGCCGATAAACACATTCGCGTTTTGACGGCAGATGTCATGGACGACCTGATCGTACGCCCGCTGCAAAAAGGTCGAATAGATCGCAAGAAACGGCTTCATACCCTGAAGCGCCATTCCAGCCGCCATCGTCGCCGCATGCTGTTCTGCGATTCCGACATCAAACATGCGTTCAGGGAATTCTTTCGCAAACCCTTCCAGTTTGGAGCCGACCGGCATGGCCGGTGTAATCGCGACAATTCTGTCATCCTCGCGCGCCAGCTCCTGCACGGTGCCGCTGACAAGTCCGCTCCATGAAGGCGCCGCGGCTTTCGGCTTGACGAAATCACCCGTATTGATTTTATAAGGACCCGTTCCGTGCCATGTGCCGATTGTGTCGGTCTCAGCCGGTTTATAGCCTTTGCCCTTTTTCGTAATGACATGTAACAGGACAGGGCCTTTCGTTTTTTTGGCGTATTGCAGGTTTTCAAACAGTTCGTGGTAGGAATGACCGTCAACCGGGCCTAAATACGTAAAGCCCAGCTCTTCAAAAAACATGCCTGACACAAGCATATATTTCAAACTGTCTTTTATCCGTTCAGCTGTGGCGGCCAATTTTCCGCCGACGGCCGGGATGCGCTTAAATAAATATTCAAGCTCGTCTTTTACCCATTGATATTTGCCGGCCGTGCGAAGCCGTCCCAGCATAGAATGAATCGCCCCGACATTCGGCGCAATGCTCATCTCATTATCATTCAGGATGACGATCATGTCTTTCTTCTCATCACCGATATGGTTCAGCGCTTCAAGCGCCATTCCTCCGGTTAAAGCGCCGTCTCCGATAATCGGGATGATATATTCTTTCGATCCTTTAATATCACGGGCGGCAGCCATTCCCATCGCGCCTGAGAGCGAGGTTGAGCTGTGCCCTGTTTCCCATACGTCATGTTCGCTTTCGCTGCGTTTCGGGAAACCGCAAAGCCCTTTATATTGGCGCAAGGTTTCAAACTCCTTGCCGCGTCCGGTTAACAGTTTATGAACATAGGACTGATGTCCGACATCCCATAAAAATTTATCTTTCGGACTGTCAAATTCTTTGTGAAGCGCAATTGTCAGCTCGACAACCCCAAGGTTCGGCCCGATATGGCCGCCAGAGGCAGACAGCGATGTGATGAGGAAATTGCGGATCTCCTCACTCAGCTCTTCCAGCTGTTCAATTGACATCTTTTTAAGAAATGACGGGTCCTGTATTGATAAAAGATCCAAAGCGGATCAACTCACTTTCAGCATGAATTTCTGCAAATTAAACAGTGTCTTTTTGAAAAAAGAAAAAGACTCCCTTTGTATTTTCATCGAAACTGCTTACATTTTACCATAGGAGCGGCAGCCCCTTCAAATCAGGACCGTTTTTAATGATCTCTCGCCGCGATTAAATCACAGAGGTCATGCAGCAATTCTTTCTGAAGAGAAAGGCCGCTGATGATCTGTTTCGCCTCGCTTATATGATACGCAAGCTTTTCTTTCGCGCCTTCAAGCGTTAAAAGCGACGGATACGTTGACTTTTCATTCGACGTGTCTGAGCCGACCGGTTTGCCGATCCTCTCCTCATGCCCTTCAATATCAAGGATGTCGTCTCTGATTTGGAATCCGATGCCGATATGGCTGCTGAACAGACGGAGCTTTTCGACTTCATCCTCCGGCGCATCTGCCAAAATGGCGCCCGCCGTCACGGAAAAACCGAGGAGCTTGGCCGTTTTCCGCTCGTGGATGGATTCCAGCTCCTCAAGCGTTATCCGCTTTTGTTCCGCTTCCATGTCGGCAGCCTGTCCGCCGACCATTCCTTCCGTTCCCGCCGCGCTGATCAGCTCATCGACGAGACGGAGCCGTTTTTCTGCTGAAACCGCCTCAGACACATGAGATGTGATCAGTTTAAAGCTTTCTGTCAGAAGCCCGTCTCCGGCCAATACGGCTGCCGCTTCTCCGAAGACTTTATGGTTTGTGGGCTTTCCCCGGCGCAGATCATCATCGTCCATGCAAGGCAGATCATCATGGATTAAAGAATACGTATGAATCATTTCGACAGCGCATCCGACCGGAATCCCGTCTTTTTCATCTTTTCCGTAAGCATTCAGAACGGCTAAGACGACGAGGGGGCGCAGCCTCTTTCCGCCCGCTTCCAAAGAATACAGCATAGATTTTTTGAGGGTTTCCGGCATCGCAAGCCGTTCTGTATACAAAGAAAGCTGCTGTTCAATCAGTTGTTTGCGCGATGCTAAAAATGCGTCCAGTTTATTTGTCACCTTCGTCTTCCTCCTGAACGCTGAAAGGTGCAAGTTCGCCGTTATCTTTTAAAATAAAGTCCATTTGCTTTTCAACATGCTGAAGCTTTTCATGGCACATTTTTGAAAGGGCCATCCCTTCCTGAAAATAATTAATCGCCTGCTCCAGCGGCACGTCTCCTTCTTCAAGCTTTGCCACAATGCCTTCAAGGCCTTTCATCGCCTCTTCAAATGTCAGCTCTTCACTTTTTTTGGTTTCTGTCATTATCGTTCGCCTCTCTTTTGCAATACTTCACACGTCAGAACGCCGTCTGTCATCTTTACTTCTAGCGTATCATTTTGTTCCACTTGATCAACGCTTTTGATCAGCTCTTTGTCTTTATAGGCCAGGCTGTATCCTCTCTCCATCACCTGAAGCGGACTTAATGCATTCAGTTTACCAAGAACCGTCTGAAACTGCGAATGAAGCTGCTTCAGCTGGACATTCATGCTTCGGGCGAGCTGATTTGAGCGCTCCTCGTACCGTTTTTTCGCCTGTTTCAGCTGGGTTTCAGGGTGGAGCGCCGTTAATCTGTACGTATTCCGCTCCAGCTGCCTTTGTTTCCTGTCCGTAAGCCCCGTGAGCTGTGATTGGAACTGCTGATACAAAAGGTCAAACTGCTGTTCTTTTTGGGTATACAATCGTTTCGGAAAACGGAACGCGTAGGATGACTGGAGCGATTGAACCCGTTCTTTTTTCTTGCTGATATGCTGCTGCATCGCTCTTGTCAGGCGGACTTCCGCCGTTTTTGTCCGTTCCATTAAGTCCGTCGTGTGGGGGACGGCGATTTCTGCCGCTCCTGTCGGCGTTGCCGCCCGGATATCTGCGACGAAATCACTGATTGTAAAATCTGTTTCATGTCCGACGGCTGATATAATCGGAATGGCGGAAGCAAAAATCGCCCGGGCCACGATTTCTTCGTTAAATGCCCACAATTCTTCGATCGAGCCCCCTCCCCTTCCGACGATCAGGACGTCACACATTTTTTGTGCATTGGCTTCTTCAATGCGCTTCACAATCGATCTGCTGGCATTTTCACCTTGAACGAGCGCGGGAAGCACAATGACTTTCACAAGGGGGTATCTTCTTTTGAGTGTGGTAATGACGTCTCTGACGGCTGCTCCCGTCGGTGACGTGACGACCCCGATCGTGGCCGGAAAAGCGGGGATGGCCTGCTTATGCCGGTCATCAAACAACCCTTCGCCGGCAAGTTTTTTCTTTAATTCTTCATATGCTAAGTAGAGCGCCCCCACACCGTCCGGCTGCATTTCTTTCGCGTACAGCTGATAGCTTCCGCTCGGTTCATAGACGGAGATGCCGCCTCTTACGATGACCTTCATTCCGTCTTCTGGCTTAAACGCAAGCCTCGAACTTTGCCTCTGAAACATGACGGCCTGCATGCGGGCATGCTCATCTTTTAATGTAAAATAGATGTGGCCTCTCGTATGAATTTTAACATTGGAGAGCTCACCCTTAATCCAAATGTCTTCAAGATGAGGGTCCACATCGAATTTTCGTTTAATGTATTTGGTCAGCGCGGAAACCGTGACATATGCCGCTTCACTCACATCCTGCACTCCTTTCATAAAGGCTTTTTGCCCTAAACTAAGAAAACCCGCTCTGGCTGAAAGGAGCCTTAAGAAGCGGGTATCGTGCTCATTGTCACACTTTTTGTGACTGTCTCCGGTTATCTATGATAACGTACGTCTGGCAGATTTAACAGTATTATGCGCAAGCATTGTGATGGTCATCGGACCTACTCCGCCCGGCACCGGCGTAATGAAAGATGCTTTTTCTTTCGCTTCATCAAACTGAACGTCTCCGCAAAGTTTTCCGCTTTCGAGACGGTTGACGCCGACATCAATGACAATGGCGCCCTCTTTGATTTGATCGGCTTTGATGAAGTTCGCTTTACCGACCGCTACCACAAGAATATCTGCTTTTTTCGTATGCTCAGACATATTTTTCGTCCGGGAATGGCAATATGTGACGGTCGCGTTTTCGTTCAGCAGCAGCTGGCCGACCGGTTTACCGACAATATTGCTTCGTCCGACTACAACAACTTCTTTGCCGGAAAGATCTACGTTCGTCTTTTTCAATAACTCGACAATTCCGTGCGGCGTGCATGGAAGAAATGTATCTTCGCCAAGCAGCATTTTCCCGACGTTGAGAGGGTGGAAACCGTCAACATCCTTATCAGGGGAGATCCGCTCGATTACGGCTTTTTCAGAAATATGATCCGGGAGCGGCAGCTGGACGAGAATGCCGTGGAATTCCGGATTTTGATTATACTGATCAATCACTGTTAAAAGCTCCGCCTCGGTTAAGCTTGAGTCAAAGCGGTCAAGCTTAAATTTCATTCCCATTGTTTCAGCGGCTTTTTTCTTGCCTGTCACATATGAAACAGAAGCGGGATCGTCTCCGATTAAAATGACCGCCAAGCCAGGCACTACGCCTTGTGCTTTCAGCTCTTCTACTTCTTTTGCCAATTGTTCGCGTTTTTCTTTAGCCGTTTCTTTTCCGTCGATGATTGTTGCAGTCATTTTCTTTCCTCCTATGATTCGATATCAGTTTTAATGTTAGAAAGAACCCCGTTTACGAATTTTGCAGCTTTATCGTCGCCGAACCGTTTTGCCAGCTCGATTGCTTCGTTTAATGACACGTTAGCAGGAATGTCGTCAGAATAAACCATTTCATACACCGCCAGACGCAGGATCGCGCGGTCTACGTTTGCAATCCGGTCAAGCTTCCAATTGACGAGATGGCCGGAAATCATTTCATCAAGCTGAACCTGATGTTCGATCACTCCGTACACCAGCTGTTCAAAGAAGGCATCTGTTTTTTCACCATCAAGCGCGTGCTCAATGGCATCGTTCGGTGCAATATCGCTGACATCAATCTGAAAAAGTGCCTGCAAAGCTTTTTCTCTAGCTGTTCTTCTTTTCATTTTCTTTCTCCTTCAGATCCGCTTTATCCGCTTGTCGTTAAGCTTAAAGAGATCATAACATATTTTTTTCTCAATCGCATGTCGAAATTTAGGTTTTTTACCCTAATGCCGAATATTTTCACAAAACGCATTAATTTCATTCGGATTTCACAGCATGAAGAAACTCGGCTGCCGTTTGTAAGCCGGCTTTCTTCATGCCTGAAATGACGGGAAACGTATAAAAAACCAAAGGGCTGCCCATCCCCTTGGTTTTTATACGCTCATTACATTTCTTCGTCGATTTCGACTTCTTGGGCTTTCGTGTCAAATTGAATGCCGACGATATGAATATTGATTTCATTAATGGTCAGAGACGTCATGTTTAATAAGGTTTGGCGGATATTCTCCTGAACGCTTGCCGCCACTTTCGGGATCGAGATCCCGAATTGAACGACGCAATAGACGTCGATGGTAATCCCGTCATCGGCTAAATCGACCTTTACGCCTTTGCCGTGATTGATTTTGCCGAAGCGTTCTACGACGCCCGTGGCGAAATTGCCGCGCATTTCAGCAACTCCTTCAACTTCGGAAGCGGCGATGCCGGCAATGACTTCAATGACCTCAGGAGCAATTTCAACCTTGCCTAAATGAGCCTCATCATGATCCATTTTAAGCACACTGTTGTCTTCCATTCAATTCACCTCCCGCAAAAATTATGAGCCCATTACATCATATGTTTCTAAAAACTTTGTATTAAACTCTCCGCTGACAAATGTTTCGTGTTCAAGCAGTTTCAAATGGAACGGAATCGTCGTTTCAATACCTTCAATCACGAATTCGCTCAGCGCGCGTTTCATCCGTGCGACTGCCTCATCACGCGTTGTTCCGTATGTGATGACTTTAGCAATCATACTGTCATAGTACGGCGGGATCGAGTAGCCGGGATATGCGGCTGAATCCACGCGTACACCGAGTCCGCCCGGCGGCAGGTACATGTTAATTTTACCGGGTGAAGGCATGAAGTTTTTCGCAGGGTTTTCAGCGTTGATGCGGCATTCAATCGCCCAGCCGTTAAATTCAACATCTTCCTGTCTGAGCGAAAGCTCCTGTCCGGATGCCACTTTGATCTGTTCTTTGATCAGATCCGTTCCCGTCACCATTTCTGTGACAGGGTGCTCTACTTGAATACGCGTGTTCATCTCCATGAAGTAGTAGCGCTGTTCTCTGTAGTCATAGATGAATTCTACTGTGCCGGCTCCCGTGTAACCGACGGCCTTCGCTGCTTTTACCGCTGCTTCACCCATCTGCTCCCTGATTTCAGAATCAAGCGCAGGTGACGGTGACTCTTCAAGAAGTTTTTGCAGACGTCTTTGGATAGAACAGTCACGCTCTCCGAGATGGATCGTGTTTCCGTAATTATCCGCAAGCACCTGAATTTCAACATGGCGGAAATCTTCTATGTACTTCTCGATGTACACACCCGGATTTCCGAATGCCGTAGCGGCTTCCTGCTGGGTAATCTCAATGCCTTTGATCAATTCTTCTTCTGTGCGTGCGACCCGGATGCCTTTTCCGCCTCCGCCCGCAGTGGCTTTTATAATGACAGGATACCCAATTTCACCTGCAAGCGAAACCGCTTCTTCCGTATTTTTTATGATTCCTTTTGAACCGGGCACAATCGGCACGCCCGCCAGCTGCATCGTGTCGCGGGCGATATCTTTTGTTCCCATTTTTGAAATGGCGTCAGCCGTAGGGCCGACAAACGTTACGTTTAATTCTTCGCACAGCTCGGCAAAGTCGGCGTTTTCAGCTAAAAACCCGTATCCCGGATGAATCGCATCCGTGCCGGTCAGCTTTGCGACGCTGACGATGTTCGTTACATTTAAATAGCTTTCTTTTGATGTTTTCGGCCCGATACAAAAAGCCTCATCGGCCATTTGGACATGCAGGGCGTCTTTATCTGCCTCAGAATAAACGGCTACAGTTTCAATGCCCAGCTCTTTGCAGGCCCGGATGATTCTGACGGCGATTTCTCCTCGGTTGGCGATCAATAGCTTTTTAATCATAATAGCAGGTCTCCTTACTCAGCTTTTACAAGAAATAGAGGTTGTCCGTATTCGACCAGCTGGCCGTTTTCAACTAACACTTCAACGATTTCTCCTTTTACTTCGGCTTCAATCTCGTTAAAGAGTTTCATTGCTTCTACGATACAAACAACTGTATTTTCGCTCACTTTTGAACCTTGGTTTACGTAAGGGCCGGCTTCCGGCGATGAAGAAGCATAAAACGTTCCGACCATCGGAGACGTAATTTTGTGCAGGTTTTCGTCTTGTTTCGGCGCTTCCTGAGCAGGAGCGGCTTCACTCGCTTCCGGTTTTGCAGCCTGCGGAGCAGGTGCGTAAGCGGCGGGAACGGCTTGGGCTTGTCCCGTTACATTCACTGCCGGCGCTTCATTTTTTTTCAGTTTGAGGCTTACGCCTTCAATTTCGTAAACAAATTCGTCGATGGAAGATTCATCGATTCTTTTTATCAGTTCATGAATTTCGTTGATTTTTAACATCAGTTTCCACTCCTATGTATAAAAAATAGAAATTTATGGGTTGCTACTAAAAGTACATACTATGTTTATCTTACAGGAGCGCTTGTGTAAATTCAACACTGATCTAAAATGACATCAGAAAAGCCCGCAGCGGGTGCGGGCGGTTCAGGTCTCTTATTTTGTCGGTTCAAACGTGACGGCGACGTCTTTCATCGTCTTGATTTCTTTTTCCACCAGGTCAATGATAGCGGAAGCTTTTGCGTTTGAATGTTTGTCAGACATGACGGTAATGTTGATTTTGTCTCCTTCAGCATCCACGAGCGCATCTTTGTAGCCTTGTGTTTTAATCAGCGTTTCCAGCTGTTTTTCCGTCCCTTCAGCATTGCTCAGCGCCGTCATTTTATCGTAGGCTTCGCTTTTTTCCTTTGCGGTCGCATCATCGCTTGAAACAATGCTGTTTAACTGTTCCCTTTCTTTGCTTCTCGCGTCTTCAAGCTCCATGCGGTATGCGGTAAATAAGTTTTCATCAGCTGTTTCTGTGGCGACCGATCCGTCTTTGTCCGAAGCTTCGGCTGATGTTTCTTTATCCTCTTTTGTGCCTTTAGAATCTTTCGTTCCTTTTGTGCCGTCTTCTTTTTCCGTGCCGCTTCCGCTCTTATCTTTCGTTTCAGGAGCCGGCGTTTTTTCAGTGGCGACTTCTCCGCTGCTTTTTTCGCTTTTCATCTGCACGGCATTTTTGCTTTCCGGCGACATAATATAATAAACACTTAATACCACGACGAGACTGAGCATTGTTAAAAGCCAAACCGTTTGTTTTTTCAGCATGATTTATGAATCCTCCTTGATTTTTTTAGGGGCAACCGCTACACGATAGCTCGGAACATCGAGCACCCTTGTGACGGCATCAATGATGGTTTTTTTTATTTGAACGTTGTCCACTCCCTGAGCGACAACGAGTACACCGCGGATATCGGGCTTTTTCGTCTGGACGACGACCGGGGTTTCCTGGTCCCCGTTTCGAATCATGACAATTTGTTCTTCAGAGGTTTGATCGGTTACGCTTCTTTTGCCGCCTTCTTTATCGGTTTCTTCAGTGGTGGTGTCTTTTTTCGTTTTATTTTTCTCAAACACTTTCAAAGATGTTGCGTCTACGTTTACGACAATTGAGACATCCTCCACGCCGATAATCGTTTCAAGGATTTCTTTCAGCTGGTTTTCATAGTCTCTTTCGTAATCATCGATCGTGGTTTTTGCGCTGCCGTCTTTCGATGCCTTAAAAACGGGTGCGCTTTTTTGCCCGCTTTTGTCTTCCGTTCGGCCGGACATGACGGTCTGCACCGCTTGGTCCTTCCCGGTATTCTCCGGTGAAGAGAACAGCTGGCTCACCAGCATAAAAGATACCCCGAGCACAAACACGAACAGAAAGTAATGATATTTTGTCAGTTTTGGTTTTTCTCCGTCTTTCGCCTGTCCGATCATCAGCTGTTTTTTGAGTATGGTCCATAGTCCGTTTTTATTCATGGCCGTTTTTCTCCCCGCCTTCCATATAAACCGTAATTTTCTCACTGCCGATTTCCCATATATCCGCAAGTTTTTCTTTGATGTCTGCGGCCTCTTTTTTGTCGGCTGCGCCTTCCGGTTCGTATTTGCGGTCTGTGCGGATGTCGATCGGTGCGACGGTTTGCACGGTTTTTTCAGAAGATGGGGCCATATACACGCTGATCGTTTTTACATCTTCTTCTGAACGAACCTGTTCTTCCGCTGTAAGGCGGATGTCGTCTATTTTGTATTCGTCATGACTGAACATCTCCTCCGCTTTCTTTTTTAGTTGGACAGCCATTTCTTCTAAAACATATGCGCGGTTTGATGCTTGTATTTCTTTTTTTTCTGATTTAATTTGATTTTTTATATCAGCGGATTGAGATTGCTCTTGTTTTGTCAAATAATCGAAGATGATTTCCGGGTCTGTTTTGAAAAGTTTGAATATCGGGTTGAGCATGACAATGATTAACAGCAGACTGACAACCATCTTTGCGTATTTTTGCATACTGGAGCTGGGCAGCAGCATGTCGATGACGATGGCGAATAAGATAAATAAAATAATGCTTGTCAGCCATTCTGTTAAAAAGCTCATATCCAATGGGCCTCCTTTATTTCATCATCATGGTGAGGTTGCCTGCTGTAATAATGACTGTGATGCTGAGGAAAAACATGAGAGAGACGATGGCGAGCGCCGCGAAAATATACAGTACGCTTCTGCTGATGACGCCGAGGCACGTAATGACGGGCCCGCCTCCGAGCGGCTGCAGAATAGCGGCCGCGAGCTTATAAATAAAAGCGAGCGAGAGCACTTTGATCGCCGGAAACGCGGAGATGCAGATCAAAATTCCGACTCCGAGGATTCCCACGGTGTTTTTTAATAGGAGCGAGGCGCTGATGACCGTATCCGTCGCATCCGTAAACATCCGGCCGAGCACGGGAATAAAATTGCCTGTTATAAATTTTGCAGTCCTGAGAGTAATCCCGTCCGTCACGGCAGCCGAAGCCCCCTGTACGGAGATGACGCCGAGAAACACGGTGAGAAATACGGCAAGCGCGCCGATCGCGATATTTCTGAGCAGATTGGCAAGCTGCGTGACTTTATATTGATCCGTCATCGTGCTGACGATGCTTAAAATCGCTGACAGGAAGATAAGCGGCATGACGATGTTTTGAATGAGAAGGCCGCTCGTATTCATCAGAAATAAAATAACGGGGTGAAAAAAAGCTGCGGAAACGGCTCCCCCGGAAGACGCCAAAAGCGCAAGTAAAAGCGGGATGAGCGCGAGAATGAAGCTTGTCATCGTCTGGATCGCTTCACTGGCATAATTAACGGCAACATGAAAGCTGTTTAAAGCGAGAATAATCAGCACCATGTAGACGATTGCATAAGCCACTTTGCTGACGGTGCTCTGCTGGAACGCATTTTGCAGGAGCTGCAGAATGACACAAAAAATGGTGAGAAGAATCAAAGTTCCCAGAAGCTTTCCGTTTGCGAGCACTTCATGAAACACGTATGAAAATAAAGCCTTCAGCCATGCCTCCGGCGAGAACGTTTTTTCTCCGTTAATAAAGTCGACGATGCTTCCCTTTTGGCTTTCAGGCAGAAGACCGCCGTATTCTGTCATGATGTCGTCCCAAAACTTTCCGATGCCTTCTGTTTTCAGCGCTTCGGCCTGCTTTTTCGCCACTTCATCAGCGGATTCTTGGTGAACTGCGGTTTCCTGCGACGCACCGTCTGTTCCGGCAGCTTGTACACATTCAGTCTGAAAAAATAAGAGGATGAACAAAAAAGCTCCCGCCCACCGAAAGCGCTTCATTTTTTGTGCCCCCCCCTTTCCATTTTATTTATAATCAAGAAGGAATAAGTCCGAGAATCGTTTCAATAATGACGGTGAGTATCGGCACGGCCATTACCAGTATCAAAATTTTTCCGGCCAGCTCTATTTTCGAAGCAATCGCTCCCTGGCCCGCATCCTTTGTAAGCTGCGCTCCGAATTCAGCGATGTAGGCGATGCCGATAATTTTTAAAATGGTTTCCACATAGACCATATTGACATTTGCATTGACGGCTATTTTTTCTATCATTCTGATAATGTCGTAAATCTGGTCGATGAGATAAAGAAAGATCACGCAGCCGCTGAAGACGACAATCATAAACGCGAAAGTCGGTTTCTGTTCTTTTACGATCAGGGAGAGAAATGTGGCGATCAGGCCTAAACCTACAATTTGAACAATCTCAATCTGTAAGCCCCCCTATCCTTGGAATAGAAACACAGCTTTGATCTTTTTGAACAGGTCATCGACAATCGTCGCCACCATAAATAAAATATAGATAAAGCCAAGCAGCGTCACCCACTGGGCGTATTCTTTTTTTCCCATTTGATCAAGTATGGTGTGCAGAAACGCAACCACGATACCGACTCCGGCGATTTGAAAAATGACATTTACGTCGACTCCCATTTTATGTTTGCTCCCCTCATGTTTACATCAATAGAAGAATGAGTAACAGTCCGGCTAAAAATCCTAAGCTTTTCACCATTTTTTCATTTTTCGCCTGCGCCCGTCCGGCATCCGCTTCCGCCGCTTCCAAATGTGTAAGCGCAAGCTTGATATGTTTCTGCTGAGAAACACGGTCATGGAGCCCGAGCGTCTCTCCGAATTGCTTCAGCACATCATATTCGCTTTTTTTCATCGCCATGGACGACCAATTATGTTTCAAGCTCTGTTCCCAAGCCGTTTTGGCGGAATCGCTTCCCTGCTCAAGCCTTCTGCTGAAAGCTTGAAACAATAACGATACAGGTTTGGAAAGCTGTGCGGCAATTTGTCCCGAGGCGGTATGCAGCGGTGTATGCCCGAACATGATTTCCGCTTCAAGCGATTGGAGCGCCGCGCGCAGCTGACGGATCTGCCTCGGCCTTTCTATATACATTTTGGCGATCTCAAATCCGGTCCAAGTCGTCGCTGTCAGAATAAACACGGCACCCAAAAGCTTCAGCATGTCATCACGCTTTCAGCATGCGGAACAGGTTCCCCGTCCTTTCCGTACATCCTGCTGATCGTTCCCGGACCGCGGCGCCTTGACAGTTCAACATACCGGTCAAACACGTTTTCCTCCCAAAGCATTTTCAGCGACGGCCTCTTTACCAAGTCTTTCATATTCCACCCGTGCGCAGATACGATAACGGATACGCCCGCATGGAGCGCCTCCAGCAGCGCTTGTGAGTCTTCCATTCTCCCGATTTCATCCACAATTATGACATCAGGACTCATAGAGCGAATCATCATCATCAGCCCTTCCGCCTTCGGACAGGCATCAAGGACATCGATTCTGCGGCCGAAACTGTGCTGGGGAATGCCCCGCAGGCAGCCGGCAATTTCCGAACGTTCATCTACGATACCTGTCTTTTTTGCGGGAATGCGTTTTGATCCGGTGCTGGAAAGCCGGGCCAAATCACGAAGCAAGGTCGTTTTCCCCGTTTGCGGAGGACCGATGATCAGCGTATTCAGCCAGTTTTCTTTCCATAAGAAAGGAATGAGCGGTTCTGCGATTCCCAGCTTCTCCCGGGCGATTCGGATATTAAAAGAAGTAATATCCCGGAGTCCTTTGACGGCTCCGTTTTCGACGATGACTCTTCCGGCCAGCCCCACACGGTGGCCTCCTCTGATTGTGATATATCCTTTTTTCAGCTCTTCTTCCAGCGTGTACATACTGTAATTGCTGAGCCGGCTGAGGATCAGCTGTGCGTCGCCGGCCGTACAGACATATGACAAATACAAAGGTTGTCCTTTTTGGATCAGTTCAACCGGCCTGTCGACGCGGATTCTGATTTCTTCTGTATCCCGTCTCGCTTCTTCGGGCACAGCGGAGATGGCATCTCTCAATAATTCAGGGAGAACCTCTGTAATCTCATTCAATAGAGTCTCCTCCTTTTTTACCGATTGGCTTCTTTAAAATGTATGATCCGGGACAGACTTTATGACACCCCGGCCCTCTATTTATGCACACCGGCCAAAATCAGCACCACTCCCGCAAAAATCAATATTAATTTTGCATATGAGAGCTGTCCGGCAATCTGATAAATGCCGATCGTCATTGTGATGATAAAGATCAGCGGGCCGACGATTGCCAAAATACTATTCACCACAACCGCCTTTCTGATGTCGTTTGTCAAAAGCATGATAATAGCGGCCGATAATTCAATGAGCGAGGACAAAACTCGTAAACCGGCCATCGTTAAAACAGTAGAATTGATTGAACCAAACAAAAATTTCATTGCAATCCCCCAACTTCAAGCATTTTGTTACACTATATGCTCTAGCTGACGGAAGTAGTCTCACTATTTTCATATAGAAGAAAGATTCAGGCAGAACGCAAAAAAAGCCTGCCCCGTAAAAGGAGCAGACTCCGAATTTCTTTGACTACGCTCTTGACACGTAAGAGCCGTCTGATGTATTTACAACCAGCGTATCGCCTTCGTTCACGAAAAACGGTACGTTTACGACAAGGCCTGTTTCCGTTTTGGCAGGTTTTGTGCCGCCTGACGCCGTGTCGCCTTTAATTCCCGGCTCTGTTTCAACAACTTTCAGTTCAACTGTGTTCGGCAGTTCAATACCGAGCGTTTCAGACTGATACATCATGATGTGCACAGACATATTTTCCAGAAGATATTTCAATTCTTCTTCGATTTGGTTTTCGTTCAATTCAAGCTGTTCATATGAGCTTGTATCCATGAACACGTGCTGATCGCCGTTGGCATAAAGATACTGCATCGTTTTTGTTTCGATTTGAGCTTTCGCGACTTTTTCACCTGCACGGAATGTTTTCTCCTGAATAGCGCCCGTGCGGAGGTTACGCAATTTAGAACGGACAAATGCCGCTCCTTTTCCCGGCTTTACGTGCTGGAAGTCAACGACGCGCCAAATGCCGCCGTCTACTTCAATCGTTAGTCCTGTACGAAAATCGTTAACTGAAATCATGTTTGATGTCCTCCTATATTCCGATCACAAAATAATTAATTCTTTAGGGGAATGCGTAATTGTCCGGTTGCCGTCGTCAGTGATGATGATATCATCTTCGATTCTTGCGCCCCCAACTTCCGGTATGTATATGCCCGGCTCAACCGTTACCGCCATGCCCGGCTCAAGAACGGCCGATGACCTGAAAGACAGCCCCGGTGATTCATGGACTTCCATTCCGAACCCGTGTCCTGTCGAATGGCCGAAATACTGTCCGTAGCCTTTTGCAGTGATGTGATCCCTCGTCAGGGCGTCCGCTTCTTTTCCCGTCATGCCGGGTTTAATATGCAGGACACCAAGCGCTTGGGCATCGTATACGACCTGATAAATCTCTTTCAGTTTATCACTTGGCTCTCCGACCGCGACGGTGCGTGTGATATCAGAACAATAGCTTTTATAATAAGCGCCGAAATCGAGCGTGACCAAGTCTCCCTTTTCAATCAATTTGCCGCTTGCCACTCCGTGGGGAAGGCTGGATCTGACTCCCGAGGCGACGATCATATCAAAGGAAGAGCCGTCTGCTCCTTGACGTCTCATATAAAATTCAAGCTCGTTTGCAACTGAAATCTCTGAGATGCCCGGTTTGATAAACGTCAGAATATGTTCAAACGCATCATCCGCAATCTTCGCAGCTTCCTCTAATATCTTAATCTCTTCACTTGACTTAATCAAGCGCAACTTTTCAACGGAATCCGCGACGGGAACCATCTCCGCTTCCTGCAGCACCGCTTGGTAGGATGCATATGTTCCGTACGTCATGCTGTTTTGCTCGAAGCCGAGTTTTTTAATGCCGTACTCAAGAATCGTATCCGCAGCCGTTTGGATTAAGCTTCCGCCGTGCTCGATAATGTCAAAACCCTTCACTTGCGTCTTCGCCTGCTCGGTGTAACGGAAATCCGTGATAAATGCCGCACGTTCTTTCGATATGACCGCAAGGCCTGACGAACCCGTAAATCCCGTCATATACTGCAGATTGGCGGAGCTTGTCACCAACATTCCGTCTATATCCAGCTGACCGAAAAGATTTCGCAATTTCTCAAGTTTCATTCCCTTTCTCCTCCTCGCCGATTCTTGACTGCCGCCTGACAACGCGGGAGCATCCCCGCCCGGTTTTCAGCATAAAAAATGTTCACTTCTCGTGAACATTTTACCATACCGGACAGGGATTATACACTTATTCACTTGTTGCCAAGCGCCCTTGCAAGCTTGTCTGACGTAAGTTCATTGTAGTTGAAGGAAATTGAGTAGCCGACAAACAAACCGTACAGAATGTAAAGGCAAAGCGTCGTCACGATTGTATCTGATTTCAATTCAGTGACGGATTTCACATCTTCGAAAATCGGATTGAATAAGAAAAAAACCGCACACCATAAAATGACGCCGTACACCATCCCCGGCCACATGGTTTTAAAACGTTTCAGGCAGACGAAATAAATAAACGCCCCGGCAATTGAAATGAATCCGATGACAACGATGCTGACCATCGTGCCGAGCCATTGTTTTTTCCATTCTCCGATCATAAACGGCTGAAGAATCATGTTGGGGCTGATCTCTGAAAAATGAAAGACATACCCGAGATAGCCGATCAAACTCCAAAATACACCGCCGGCAAATCCGATACCGCAAATTCTGCCGGTAAATGAAACAGGCTGCTGATCATCATCCTGCTTCTTTTTTTCTTCCTGTTCTGAATGTTTTTCGCTTGTCATCATGGCACCTCCAGTCATAGACTGCCCCAAAATTGAAAAGTCATAAAAAGCTGCGCCATATTTTCATTCAATGAGTAAAATCTAAAGAAACGGGGTATACTGCATGTAGAAAAAGCATTGATTTTCCGGCTGTCTAACTAGAGGTTTACCGCGGTTTCCTGTACAATAGAGTGAAAGGAAATGGTTAGTAAATCCTAAAAAAACAGGCAGGTTGATAAACAATGTCCAAACAAAAAACGCCCCCTGCTTACGGCGGGCAGGCTGTCGTTGAAGGGGTCATGTTCGGCGGCAGAAAAAATTATGTTACCGCCATCCGCAGGAATGACGGAAGCATTGATTTTTTCAAGCTTCCGAGAGTGCCGAACGCCAAGCTTTCGGCTTTAAAAAAGATTCCTTTTTTGCGGGGAATCGTCGCCATCATTGAGGCGAGCGCCAACGGCACAAAGCATTTAAACTTTTCCAGCGAACGTTACGGGCTTGATCCTCAAGATGACGCAAAGCTGGAGCAGGAAGATAAGAAAGGTTCGGGCTTATCGATGTTTTTCAGCCTGGCGGTGATCGGCGTTCTGTCGTTTTTGTTCAGCAAATTCGTTTTTACGCTCGTCCCGGTCTTCTTAGCGGAGCTTGTAAGGCCCGTATTTTCCTCAGACGCCGCGCAGATCGGAATCGAAAGTCTGTTTAAGCTTATTCTGCTTCTCGGCTACATTTATTTTTTATCAATGACGCCGTTAATTAAAAGAGTGTTTCAATATCATGGAGCCGAACATAAGGTCATAAACTGTTATGAACAGAATTTGCCAATTACAATAGAAAATGTTCAGAAACAGTCACGGCTTCATTACCGTTGCGGTTCAAGCTTTATTTTATTTACGATCATTGTCGGCATGTTCATCTATTTACTCGTTCCGACAGATCCGCTTTGGGTGCGGATTTTAGACAGGATTGCGCTTATACCGGTCGTTCTCGGCATCTCCTTTGAAGTACTCCAGCTGACGAACAGAGTGCGGAATATCCCCGTTTTGAAAGTGCTCGGTTATCCCGGCCTGTGGCTGCAGCTTTTAACGACAAAGGAACCGGCGGATGACCAGGTCGAGGTTGCCATAGAAAGCTTTAACGAGCTTCTCAGACTGGAAGACATTTCAGAACAGAGCGAAAAACCGTCTCACAACGTAATCTGAACCGTTACCGTTATTATTTTGGAGGTGGGCAGTTATGAATCATCGTGTACAACCTTTTTTTGCTGTATTGATAGCGCTTGGCGCATTCGGTTTCATTTATGCGGCGGTAACCAACCCCGGGCAAATGATTTCAAGAGCGATCACCGTTATTATCGCAGGCATCATTATTTATTTTATCGTGAGGACGGTCCTGAACCGCCGCACCGGCCGTGACGGAACCGCTTTCAGAAAAGCGGCCAGACAATCGCGGCTCCGAATGAAGGAGCAAAAAGCGAAGCACCGCGCCGGACACAGAGGCCGGGTCAGCCATTTGCGTAGCGTGCCGAGCAGCAGCAGACCGAAGCCGATGATTCTTAAGAAAAAAAGCCAGACCCAGCTTACCGTCATAGAAGGCAAAAAGAATAAAAAGAAAAACAGAGCGCTTTTTTAATAGCTCCATTGCTTCAAAAATTGCTCTGTTCTGCTTTTTCCTAGCTCAATGAGAGCTAGTTTTTTTTGCGGTGTGAGATGAAACTCCGTCGCCATCACATGTTCCACCGGAATAAAAATAATATTTTGTTCGTACTTTGTCGCGATATGCCTGGCATCATGAGCGTCTTTCATCGTTTCAAACAAAGCCCCGAACAGCTCAAAAGCGTTGCGGATTGATTTTTTCGGGCGCTCTTTTTCGTTGGGCGAAAGCGAAATTCCGACGACCGGCCGTTTGCGTTCTTTTGAATACAGCCAAATCGGGAAATTGCTTAACACGCCGCCGTCAACAACCGTTGAGGTGCCTTTTTCTGTCTTCAGTTTTATCGGTTCAAAAAAATAAGGAATGCTGCAGCTCATTCTGACGGCTCTGGCAACCGGGAACATCTCCGGATTTAATCCGTAGCGGGGAAGATCGTCAGGAAGCACGATCATCGTTCCGTTCGTCAGATCTGAAGCGATGAGACGGAGCGAGCCTTTTTTCAAATCGCCGAACGCGATGATGCCCTTCGCTTTTAATTTATCCGCAATCCATTTTTCCAGCATATCGCCTCTGTATAGTCCGAGGCGCCAATATATCGACACCCACCGCAGGATTTTCAGCGGGAGGAATGAGTATCTCTGATCAAGCAATTGCCTTCCGTCCACCTCATCTATGATGGAATGAACCTCTCTGCTCGTATAGCCCGCAGCGATAAATGCGGCAATAATTGCGCCGGCGCTTGTTCCGGCGAGCCTTTCAAAGCGAAAGCCCTTTTCTTCCAGCGCTTCATAAGCGCCGGCAAGCGCCACCCCTTTTATCCCCCCGCCCGAAAATACGCCGTCAATCTGCATAGCGCGCCCTCTCCCTTCCATCTCAAGGTGTATTATTATTTTAAGAAACGGCTGGGCGAAATAGACCAAAGAATGAAGACATTAAAAAAAGGGCGCCCCATTTCGGGCTGCCCTTTATTCACCGGGATTTTCGGTTTTTTTCTGTACGGATTTCAATTCTTTTTTCCGGCTTTCGTCATCTTCGAAATACTGAACGAGGTCGCCGATGCGGTCAATGCTGTTCCAGCTAAGATGATGTTCGATTCCTTCAACATCATTGTAAATCTTCTCTTCATCAACACCAATGATTCTTAAAAACTGCTCAAGCAATTCGTGTCTGTATACGAGCCGTTTGCCGATCTTTTTGCCTTTTGACGTCAATACGAGCCCGCGATATTTTTCATAAATCAAATACTCGTCTTTATCTAGTTTTTGAACCATTTTCGTTACAGAGGAGGGGTGGACTGCCAAAGCTTCCGCGATATCAGAAACCCGTGCATATCCTTTTTCTTCTATCAGCATATAAATCTGTTCAATATAATCTTCCATACTTGGTGTTGTCATAAGTAACCCTCCCAAAAAGCACCTTAACTTTATAAACCATTACAAGTTTACACTAACGGTCATGAAAAAACAAGGATGCTTCCGGTCTGTCAAGCCTTATCAGCGCTTATAATTCCATTCATCAGACGCGTATTTCGTCTCAGCCAGCTCATTGACAAATGCAAGCTCTTCAGACGTGAGTGTGTAAGGCTCAAGATGAATGTTCAGCCCTTCCTCAAAACCGGCTTTAAAAGCGATTCTGGCCTCATCCATCGTTACCCGTTTCGGCGCTAAGGCGTTGATGGCTACCGCTTTGTTTTTGAAATTCCGCTGCATGCGCTCACGGACTCTGTCGCTCGGATATAAAAACAGATCAAACAGCTTATCCTCATCAATGTCAAGCAGGATGGAACCGTGCTGAAGAATGACGCCTTTTTGGCGTGTCTGTGCGCTTCCGGCAACTTTCCGTCCTTCGACGACCAGTTCATACCACGAAGGTGCATCAAAGCAGACGGACGAGCGCGGATTTTTCAAGCTTTCTTTTTCTTTCTCTGTTCGCGGAATCGCAAAGTAGGCATCAAGTCCAAGGTTTCTGAATCCCTGCAGAATACCTTCTGAAATCACCCGGTACGCCTCTGTCACCGTGGCCGGCATTTCCGGGTGATCCTCTGAAACGATTACGCTGTATGTCAATTCTTTATCATGCAGAACACCCCGTCCGCCTGTCGGTCTTCTGACAAACCCGAGGCCGTGTTTATGTACTGCGTCAAAGTTAATTTCCTTCTTAATATTTTGAAAATACCCGACAGACAAAGTTGCCGGATTCCAGCCGTAAAAACGGATCACCGGAGGAATTTTTTTTTGGCTGTGCCAATATAAAAGCGCTTCATCCAGCGCCATGTTAAATGCCGGGCTTTCATTCCCTGAGTCAATAAACCGCCATGTTTCTTTTTCCATACACTGAACCCTTCTTTATCGTTTTAATAAAATCAGTTTAACAAACTGCCTTGAAAATGAAAAATATTTCGTTTCATTAAGGATGACAATCGCTTCATGCTTTACTATAATAGTATTTGTCCCAAAACGTCCGGTAAGCCTTGTTTTCAGGAAGCGGGGCTTTGATTTTATAAGCTAAAGGAGTAGAATCGCATTGTCTAATATGATTGCTTTAATTATTGTTGCGGCGTTTATCGTTTATATGATCGTGTCGTATTTTTACCAGCAGCGTTTAATGAAAACACTTACGGAAGAGGAATTCCGCGCGGGCTACAGAAAAGCGCAGCTGATTGACGTCCGTGAACCGAATGAATTTGAAGGCGGCCATATTCTCGGCGCGCGCAACATTCCGCTGTCACAGCTGAAACAGCGCAAAAGTGAAATCCGTCCTGATAAACCCGTTTATCTGTACTGCCAAAACAATGTCCGCAGCGGACGCGCGGCACAGACGCTCCGCAAACACGGCTGTAAAGATATTTACAACCTGAAAGGCGGATTTAAAAAATGGGGCGGAAAAATTAAAGCAAAAAACTAATCATAAAAAAGAGCTTCCGTATAAAACGGACAGCTCTTTTTTTTTACACCGTGTCAGCGGCTGCCGTCAAGTGTACGTTCGTATTTTAAAACGGGCTTTCTTGCCGCCTTGGTTTCATCCATTCTTTTGACAACTGTTGTATGCGGCGCCTCCTGAACGATTTCAGGCGATTCCTCCGCTTCCCGCGCAATTTGAATCATGGCATCTATAAACGCATCTAGCGTTTCCTTTGATTCCGTTTCCGTCGGTTCGATCATGATGCTTTCTTCAACATTGAGGGGAAAATACACAGTCGGCGGATGATAGCCGAAGTCTAAAAGCCGTTTGGCAATATCAAGCGTTCGTACGCCGAGCTTTTTCTGCCTTCTTCCCGATAACACAAATTCATGCTTGCAATGACGGTCATACGGGAGATCATAATAAGGCGCGAGTCTTCTCATCATATAATTTGCATTTAAAACCGCGTTTTCGGTCACAGCTTTTAAGCCGTCAGGCCCCATGGAACGGATATACGTGTAGGCTCTGACATTAATGCCGAAGTTGCCGTAATAAGGTTTTACACGCCCGATCGACTGCGGCCGGTCATAGTCAAAAGTCAAACGCCCCTCTTTTTTCGTGAGAACGGGTTTCGGCAGATACGGAATGAATTCTTTTTTCACTCCGACCGGACCTGAACCCGGTCCTCCCCCGCCGTGCGGCCCGGTAAATGTTTTATGCAGATTAAGGTGAACGACGTCAAATCCCATATCTCCCGGTCTTGCTTTACTTAAAACGGCATTTAAATTCGCTCCGTCATAATAAAGCTTTCCGCCGGCCTGATGGACGATTTCAGCCATTTCCGTAATGTTTTCCTCAAATAACCCGAGGGTGTTCGGATTCGTCAGCATCAGCGCCGCTGTTTCTTCGTTTACCGCTCTTTTCAAATCTTCAATGTCAACCAGTCCGTGCTCATTTGACTTAACGGTAATCGTTTCAAAACCGGCGACCGTGGCGGATGCCGGATTCGTACCGTGGGCTGAATCAGGGACAATCACCTTCGTCCGTCCGAAGTCTCCCCGTGCTTCGTGGTAGGCGCGGATCATCATCAGGCCGGTCCATTCGCCGTGAGCGCCCGCCGCAGGCTGCAGCGTCACCTCGTCCATGCCCGTAATCTCCTCCAAGTGCCCGCTTAAATCGTATAAAAGCTCAAGCGCCCCCTGAACCGTGCCCTCGTCCTGAAGCGGATGAATGGCGGAAAAACCTGCGATCCGGGCAATTTTTTCATTTAATTTCGGATTGTATTTCATCGTACAGGAGCCGAGCGGATAAAAGCCTGAATCAACTCCGTGGTTCCTCTTAGAAAGAGCGGTATAATGCCGCATAATATCGAGCTCGGATACTTCCGGCAGCTTTGCGTCTTCATCGCGGATATAGTCACCGGGAAGAAGGCTTTCAAGCTCTTTTTCCGGCACATCAAGCTCCGGAAGGCTGTAACCGATACGCCCTTCGCGGGACATTTCAAAAATAAGCGCCTGATCTTGATTATTCATGTTGATCCCCCAATCCCGCAATAAGCGAATCGATCTCTTCTTTTGTTCTCAGCTCTGTGACGGCAATGAGCATATGCTGATTCAGTTCCGGATACGCAAGGCCTAAGTCATATCCGCCGATTATGCCGTCTTGCAGGAGCCGCCGGTTTGCTTCCTTGACGGGAAGATTCAGCCTGACGGCAAATTCATTAAATATCGGGCCGTCAAATGCTACGTGCAAGCCGGCTTTTTCCGCTTGGCGTCTCGCGTAATCAGCTTTCAATATATTTTGGCGGGCCATGTCTTTGACGCCGTTTTTTCCGAGCGCCGTCATCGCGGCTGAAGCCGCTAAAGCATTCAGCGCCTGATTTGAACAAATGTTAGACGTGGCTTTGTCTCTTCTGATATGCTGCTCGCGCGCCTGAAGAGTGAGAACAAAACCTCTTCGCCCGTTTTCATCCTCCGTTTGGCCGACAAGCCGGCCCGGCACCTTTCTCATCAGTTTTTTCGTTACTGCAAAATAGCCGCAGTGCGGGCCGCCGAACGCCGCAGGTATGCCGAAAGGCTGCGCGTCCCCGACGACGATATCAGCTCCGTATGCCCCGGGCGGTCTCAAAATACCGAGCGCGAGCGGGTTTGAAGAAACAATCAGCTGGCTGTTTCCTTTATGTGCGAGCGGCTCAATGTCCTTTAACGGCTCGATTTGTCCAAAGAAGTTCGGATACTGGACGATCACGGCGGCCGTTTCATCACAAACGGCATGTTCCAATGCTTCAAGATCTGTGACGCCGTTTTTCGCGGGCACCTCTACAACCTCAATATATTGGCCCTTTGCGTATGTTTTCAAAACATCCCGCGATTCCGGATGAACGGCTGCGGAAATGACGATTTTTTTCTTTTTCGTATGTCCCGACGCAAGCATCGCCGCTTCCGCCAGCGCCGTTCCCCCGTCGTACATAGAGGAGTTTGCGATATCCATTCCCGTTAATTCACAGATCATCGTTTGAAATTCAAAAATCGCCTGCAGCTCTCCTTGTGAGATTTCAGGCTGGTAAGGCGTATATGCCGTGTAAAACTCTGATCGGGATATCACATGATCGACGATAACCGGCTGGTAGTGATCGTACACTCCTGCACCCAGAAAAGATGCATATGTAACAGCGTCTTTATTTTTCGCCGCAAGCTTCGTCAGCTCTCTCGTCAGCTCTGTTTCTGATTTTGCTTTTTTAATTTGGTAGTCTTTTTGAAACCGTACATTTTCCGGAATATCGGCAAACAGTTCATCAATTGTTTCTGCGCCGATGGCTTTCAGCATTTCTTTTTTATCCTGTTCTGTCGCGGGCAAATATCGATGCTTCATATGACTCTCCTTTTTCAGCTCTGTTTTGGACGTTTATAAAACGGTGTGCGGACAATCTTCGCTTTTACCGTTTTTTTACGGATTTCCACTTCTACTTCCGTTCCGACTTCACTGAATTCCGTTTTGATTAAGGCAAGGCCGATATTTTTCTTTAAAGTCGGAGATTGCGTGCCTGTCGTGATTTCACCGATCGGAACACCGTCTTTTTTCACGGCGTACCCGTGTCTCGGAATCCCTTTTTCAATCATCTCAAGTCCGACCAGCTTTCGCGGGGCTCCTTTTTCTTTTTGTTCGCGCAATACAGACTTCCCGAAAAAATCGGAATCTTTCTTGTGTTTCACGGCAAATCCGATTCCGGCTTCAATCGGTGTAATATCTTTCGTCAATTCCTGACCGTATAAAGCAAGCTTCGCTTCAAATCTCAGCGTATCACGGGCGCCGAGGCCGCACGGAACGAGGCCTTCATGCTCTCCCGCTGCAAGTATCTCCTTAAATAGATGAACCGCATCTTCATTGCGGCAA
Organism: Bacillus sp. L75; assembly: GCF_003676355.1. Taxonomy (NCBI): domain Bacteria; kingdom Bacillati; phylum Bacillota; class Bacilli; order Caryophanales; family Bacillaceae; genus Bacillus; species Bacillus sp. L75. Next base: position 369,449 of record NZ_ML064903.1, on the reverse strand, counting down.
TATAACTCAAATCCGTCTTCACCGGTATAGCCTGTTCTTGAAAGCAGGACTTGTCGTCCGGCAACGTCCGCCCCATCAATAAATGTAAACGGCTTTAAGGAGGACAAATCACATTCAGTCAGCTTCGTAAGAACCGACTGAGCATTCGGCCCCTGAACAGCAAGCAGTGAAATCCCGTCAGACTGATTCGTCAGCGTGACATCGCCTTCCGCATGTTCCGTCAGCCAGGCGATGTCTTTTTCAATATTAGACGCGTTAATCACGAGCAGATAGCAGCTCTCGCTTTTCTGATAGATCAGCAAGTCATCGACCGTACCGCCGTCAGGATAACACATGGCGGTATAAAGCGCGTTTCCCGGCTTTAAATCGGCAACGTCATTTGTCATCATTTTTTGCAGAAAAGACAGGGCGTCTTTACCGGATACTTCGACTTCCCCCATATGAGACACATCAAACAGGCCCGCTTTTGTGCGGACGGCTTCATGCTCCTCTTTAATAGAAGAAAATTGAACCGGCAGCTCCCATCCTCCAAAATCAATCGTTTTTCCGCCGTATTCTTTATACACGTCATAAAGCGGTGTTCGTTTCAGCATCATCTTCCCCCTTCAGTCATTGGCGCATTGTAAAAACATATAAAAAAGGACAGAGAAACACCTCATGAAAATGAAGGTTTCTCTGTCCCGGCACCTGAAAGTTTACTTTATGAACATATCATAAAGACGTCCCCTTTGGTGGTCTGCTGCTTCTAAGTGCAGACACTCTCCAGAGTTGCGTCGAGCAAGAGTTCTTTTGCCTGAGAGATTCACTCCGCAGTTTGCTCCTTCGGCGCCCGGACGCCCATCTTTCGTCCGAGTCTCTCCCCTTGCTGTCATTCGCTCATATTTACCAATTTTATGGACATACTAAAGCAATATCTTTTAGTGAAATCATTACTTATATCCTACCACCCTCATTTACGTCCGGCAACAAAAATTATGATAAATCAGTTTTTTAAAAGAAAGGCGGTTTTGTTACATATGACAGCAGAGATCATATTTGATGCAAACTGGCCGGGAGAGTTTTCTGAGCGGCTGAAAACGGACGGTCCCTGGTCAAATTGGGAGATGTACAAACTGTCGGCTGAAGTCCAGCAGACCCTTGCCATTCCTGAATTTGAAGGGTTGAGGGCTCCTTTATACCTGCCCGATTTCACTCCGCTTCCCCATCAGCTTGAGGTCGCGCAGAAAGTCGTTGAAAAAATGAACGGCAAGGCGATTTTGGCTGATGAAGTGGGGCTCGGAAAAACGGTGGAAGCGGGCCTGATTTTAAAAGAATATATGATTCGCGGGCTGGCCAAAAAAATCCTGATTCTTGTGCCGGCATCACTCGTTTCCCAGTGGGTGAAAGAGCTTCAGGAGAAGTTTTTAATACCCGCTGTTGAACAGAAGAAAAGCTATGTGTGGGAACAGTGCGATATCGTCGTTTCTTCTATTGATACGGCCAAACGCTCGCCTCACAAAGACATTGTCCTTTCTATTCCGTATGATCTCGTCATTATTGACGAGGCGCACAAGCTCAAAAACAGCAAAACGAAAAATTATGAATTTGCGAGAAGTCTTGTGAAGAAATACTGCCTGCTTCTGACGGCGACGCCGATTCAAAACCGGATCGAAGAAATCTTCAATTTAGTGTCACTGTTAAAGCCCGGCCATTTAGGAAACGAAAGCGGATTTCAAGAAACCTTCAATCAGAAGGACGGGATTGACGCTCATGAGCATTTGAAAGAACTCGTCAATAAGGTGATGATCCGCAACACGCGGAGCGACACCGGCCTTACATGGACGAAGCGCCACGTGGAAACAGTGCCGATCACCTTTTCACCGACGGAACAGGCGCTTTACGATGACATCGCCGCACTGAAAAACGGCACGGAAAAGCCCGCAAGCGCATTTTCCATTATGACGCTGCAAAGAGAATGCTGTTCAAGCAGGGAAGCCGTGTATATGACGCTCAAAAAAATGCTTGACCAAAAAGACAAACAAGCGCCCGCATTCGATGATCAGACGATCGCTAATTTAATGGACCGCATCAATCAAGTCACGCAAAACTCAAAAGCAATTCAAGTTGTTGACTTGATCCAAAAGATTAATGATAAAGTCATTATTTTTACTGAATACAGGGCGACACAGATTTATCTGCAATGGTTCCTTCAGCAGAACGGCATAAGCTCCGTTCCGTTCAGAGGCGGATTTAAACGCGGGAAAAAAGACTGGATGAAGGATCTCTTCCGCGGCAAAGTGCAGGTGCTGATCGCTACAGAAGCCGGAGGCGAAGGGATCAACCTGCAATTCTGCAACCATATTATCAATTATGACCTCCCGTGGAACCCGATGCGGCTTGAACAAAGAATCGGAAGGATTCACAGACTCGGTCAGGAAAGAGATGTCCATATCTACAATATGGCGACAAAACATACGGTGGAAGAGCATATTTTAAAACTTCTGTATGACAAAATTCATTTATTTGAAAATGTCGTCGGAGAATTAGATGACATTTTAACAAAAATCAAAGTGAGCAATTTTGAAGACCATTTGCATGATATTTTATGCCATTCGCTGACAGAGGAAGAAATGAGAATCAAAATGGACAATCTCACCTCTTTTCTGTCGTACGGTACGGAAAAGCCCGCCAGAAAAAAAGGATCTTAATCTAAAAGGAGGAAGCGCGACATGAGACAGCAGGAGGTTCACGAATTTTTACTGCGCTTTTTTGAAGCGAACCACTGTCCGATTACAGAACACGGGCCGGGTTTTATGACGGTTCAGTTGACGGTCGAGATGGACAAACAAATTATGAACCGCCCGTTTTATTGGCATTGGCGTGAAAAAACGGGCGGCGAACCGAACCCGATGAAGATCACGTTCATCACTGATAAAGAAACGGCTCCGGAGGATATGGACGGCGAATTTATTTACTTTGGAGCCCCGCGCCTCTTTCAAATCTTTCAAGCAGTTAAACAAAATGGGAGATTTACAAGAATATATGAGAAAATTGTATCAGCCGGAGCCAGAGTGCCGCTTCAGCCCTGGCTTGGATTAAATGTAGTGATTTCATACCAATCCGACATGAAAAAAGACAGACTTTTGTCTTTAGGCCTGCATCTTGTTTCTGGAACAATTATAGAGGGGTTTCAGCAGAAGCTTGCACCGCTTCCGCTGACCTCGCAAATATCAGACTATTGCTTTACCATATCGCCGATGATTAAGCCGGAAAGCGGAATTAAAAGAATGGAGCATTACTTAAAAGACGCTGCCGCCAAAGAGCCGTCAGCCTGGGCTGACAGCGCGATCGCCAGATGGAAAAAGGACCTCAGGCTGCTCGATCAGTTTTATGAGCAGACAGAGGAAAAACCTGAGGAATACCATTTGGAAAAACAAGCGCTGAAAGCCTTATATCAGCCGAAAATTCACATTCAGATTGAAAACGGCGGTTTATTTTTCCTGCAAAGTAATTTTTCTGGATAAGCGTTATCCATTCGACACCTTTCCCGTTTTTTCTGGAAATTCTATATTATAATAAAAGTATATAGAAAAAATTTCTGGCGTTTCGCATGCGATGAATCACTTCCAGACATGTAAAGATAAGGTCATGGGCGGATTGGCTGAAATACATAAACAAGTATTTTAGGAGGAGAAAATGCATGAAAAATGCAAAAATGGAATTTTCGCAATTAGATAAGGAATGGGTTGAGCTGATATTAGAAGCCCAAAAAGCAAATATCAGCCTAGAAGAAATACGCAAATACCTGCTTTCGCATAAAAAGTCTTCTCAACATATCCAGGCAGCCAGAAGTCATACCGTAAATCCTTTCTGAATGTGCTATAATATCACAAGGAAGGTGATGACATTGATTGGCCAGCGTATTAAACAATACCGAAAAGAAAAAGGCTACTCACTATCAGAACTAGCTGAAAAAGCTGGGGTAGCGAAGTCTTATTTAAGCTCAATAGAACGAAATTTACAGACGAACCCCTCCATTCAATTTCTCGAAAAAGTCTCCGCTGTTCTGGACGTCTCGGTTCATACTTTACTTGATGAAAAACATGAAACCGAATACGATGGTCAATTAGATAGTGAATGGGAGAAATTAGTTCGCGATGCGATGACATCCGGGGTATCAAAAAAACAATTTCGTGAATTTTTAGATTATCAAAAATGGAGAAAAGCGCAAAAAGAGGAGTAGTGCCGCCATATGTGCACAACTCCTCTTTTAACTGTCCGACTTTCGGATTAGTTTTTATCCTCACTGTGAGCCTTTTCATTTTCCTTGACGTAACCGTCTTTATCCGTATGATCTTTCGTAATGGTCAAGCCGTTCCATTGCGTTGCTTCAAAAGAGAATTGAAGAGAAATCGCATTGCCTTGGAACTTGTTTTGCACACTTAATCCGTCCGCAGTTTTTGCGGTGTCATTTTTAAATTGGATTTCCATTCTCACCTGGTCATAATCAGCAGGCGTTTTCGGAACTCCGTCGTACTCAGGAGCTGTTTTGCCGTTAATGGTTGCTACATTGACTTTTCCGCTCTCACTCAGGAATTTCGGATCAATGTGCTTGCTGATCGCTTCGGCAGCTGCTTTATCCTGTTTTGTTGACATTAAGTATAAGTCTTTCAGGCTGGCCGCCTTCAAAATGATATTTTTAGGATAGCCGTTGCCCCCTTCTTTACCGACTGTCAGAACCGTAATTTCAAACTGACTGAGGAAATCCTCCGCAGATTCATTTCCTTTCTTTGCTCCTTTAAAGTCAGTAAAATTCAAAGCCATCAGCACTTCTTTAATGGCAAGTGAACCGTTGTTTCTGAATTCAAAATCTTTCGTCAATTTATCACCTGGTTTTAAGTTTGACAAATTGACATTGGCTGATTGTTCTTTAGCCGATAAATCAAGTGTTCCTGACGCAAATGTAGCGTCTGTCGACTTCACATCATTAAATGCGGCCCATGTGCCTCCTCCTACTAATGCTAAACCGAGTGCGGCTGAGGCAACGCCCAAGCTTAATTTCTTTTTCATACCCATGTCTGTACTCTCCCCTTACTTTTTATTTTTGTTATCAAATCCTGTCGCCAGGTTGCAACCGTATTCATGTAGAGATGGTTCACTTTTTCGCATGTTCTTCCAGCGCTTTCGTTTTCCGCTCAATATCGCGGAGGGCGCTGACGATGACTGTTATTGAGTAAATCAAAAGCATGACGCCGGGAACGATTAACAGAATCGCCGTTCCGATCGGCTGGCTGGCCAAATGGATGACATATCCGGCATACGGAAGCTGATATCCCGTATACTGGGCCGCCACTTTTTCAGCTTGAACGGGTGCGGCATCCGGGGCGGCATTATGGTCCCCTTTTGTCTCAAACAGCAGGTTCCCGTCCTTTTTTGTGATACCGATTATTCTGTGTGTGACGGCTGTTCCGTCATCTTGCGTAAAGGTGATCACATCCCCTTTTTCTAAGTCATTCACGTCAGAAATTTTCTTTACCGCTATGAGCGAACCCGTCTTAAATTCCGGGTCCATTGAACCCGACAGCACGGATTTCAGCGTATAGCCGAAGATGGCCGGCTCACCCCCGGAAGCCCGGGTCGAAATCACCGTTAACGTCAGCACAATAATCAAGCTGAAGATGACGGCATACAAAATATTACTGATCAGTTTCAGCGTTTTTTTCATGTTCTTCCCCGCTTTCTTTTACCGGCTCAGCCGGCTCTTTCTCCGTTTTCTTTAGATCGGAAACGGTCGCCTGTTCCCGGCATTTGACGAGTTTCATCGGTTTTGACCACTCAAATTTTTCTTCGTCCGCCGGATACCCTTCAGGCTTGTAAACCTTGAATGCGTATATGCCCGGCTGCAAAGACCGCTTTGACTTAATTTTATAAATCGTTTTGCTTTTTTTATCAGTAATAAGCCCTTTTTCCACAACATTGCCGTTTCGTAAAGGCTGCTGCTGAGAAGCGATTTTATGGAGCTCCCATTTCCAGTCAGAAACAGTCCGCTCTTTTCCCTTATTCTCCAGCTCGGCATAGAGCTGAAGCGGCGCACACACGGTGCCTGACGTATCAGTTTGATTTGTTATATGTAAATCACTTTGATCCCAGCGTTCGTCATAACGGCAATCGTCATCCGTATATTGAAAATCTCCGCACGTTTGAACCTGGAGACTGAAGCTTTTTACATCATTGAAGGAGGAACTTGTATCACCTGTGAACTGAGCACATATCGTCACGGACAGGCAAAAAATGAACGAAAGCCGTAAAAATAGCATCATCCGCCATCTCACCTTGCCCTTTTTTTCCATTCGCAACAATCGGAACATGCCTTACCCCCTGTAAAACTGTTAATAAATATGACAACCGTTCTCTTTAAAGAACTGTATGAACAAAGTATAATCAAGGATTATCGTCTTGAAAAATGTCAAAATCGGTCAAATTGTTCGTTTTTGAGAATGGTATCTTTTAAAAACAGCGTTTTGCTTCAAATTACACACCTTTTTGGAATTTTTTCTAATAAAACGTGAGAAAATAACGAGGTGCCTAGAACAAAATGGAAAGTATATACAGCGAAAGGACGAAGAATGATGATCAAACAAAGTCTGATTTGCCTTTCTCTTCTTGTTTTCGGGGTTTCAGGAACAGCTCAGGCGGAAACGGTGCCTTATTATGCTGTTCACCATAAATCAAAATGGGAAAAGTTAGCAGAAAAGGAAGCTAAAAAAAGATATCCGCTCGCCCAAACGTTATTTATTCAAAAGGTGTGGGATCGGAAAAGAACGGACGAAGCAGTCAAGCAATACCACTTGACATTGCGGGATGGCGCAAAAGAATTTGGCGTGTTTGTTACGATTTCTTTTAATCCCTACAGCCAAAAGGTAAATAAAATTGCCGTCATTGAGGAATACCAATAAGGCCCTCCTGTATCAGGAGGGCCTTTCGTGTGATTCACTTTATTTTTTCCGCTGCATCCACAGCTTAAAACTATACGGCAATATTCCGAACCAGTGCTGAGAAGCCGGCACTTTCTTTTCTTTCCGCACTTCTTTTCGCTCTCTCCGTTCCTGTTTCGGCGTATCGAAATATTTAACGAATTGCTCAGTCATATATTTTACATAATCATTTGTTTTCACGGCTCTCACCTCATAGTGCTGTCTTTACTATGAAGTGTTGTCCCGCCGCCTCTTTTTTATACTTCCGTCCATTGAATCAGCTGTTTCTTCTTCTGATCGAACAAAAGGTGAGCCTCCCGTCTCGTTCCTGTCGTTGTTTCCGCCTGAATTGTAACCTGAACCGTTTCCCGGCGATCACTCCCCGTGATGTGAAAAGAAACGGTGCCATACGGAAAACGCTGTGTACCAGTTTGGACCTTTTGTCCCTGTGTCATATGGCGGCTTGACAGCAGCGCGCCGTTTTGGAGCAGGTTCTCTCCGGTCCAGTACTCCCCGGCCTCTTTTGCAAATGTTTTTCGGGTGATGAAATCAGATGAAGTATAGCTGATGACAAGTAAAACTGCGGCAGAAACAAACAGAACCGCGGGATATATAAAACCGTCAGATTTGTACATTTAATCACCTTTAAAAAAGCTGTAAACCGGAATGACCGCCTGATTCTTTTTACCTGCAACGCTTGAGATCTCTAATAAGAGCAGGCCGTTTTTCACATCAGCCGTTAATGATGCCGCGTTTTGCAGGATCGGCACGTGGCCTTTTCCGTTTACTCTTTTCCTTATCATCTTATGATAAATTTCAAAACGCACTTCTTCGCCTCCTGTTTTCCGGCATGCTAACGCCCGTCCGCCGTCCGCCGGCTTCACAGTCTCAGCCTGTTTACATTCGTTCATGATCTGCTGAACGGCAATTTGATGCTCCCGGCTGTCTAATCCGCCGTTATCGGTCCGGTTTGATAAAAACAGATGTAAAATCGGGCCCAAGGTGCCTGATAGGAAAAGACAGACTGCCAAGGAGAACAAAACATTAAGAAGCGTAAAGCCAGTCTGTTTTGAGAATGCTGAGGCACATTTCTTTTTCGCTGCGGTCAGCCGTACACACTTTGTAATACTCACCATCCTCCTTCCACTTCACACCGGGAGACGGCGGCTTTTTTCCGGTCATCATATAAGTGCTGATATGTTTCTGAAGAAGCTGGTACGCTTCATGGCGATCTTCTATTTTCAGACCATCAGTCAGCATGCCCGTCCAGACCGGAATGATAGACGTCATAAGGAACAGCCAAATGGCCATTGCTGATAGTGTTTCAATAGTAGAGAACCCCTTATTTCCGTTTAGCATGGACATTTCCGCTCCCTAAGTAAACTGTGATCTCATAGGTGAACCCGGCGCTCTTCAATTGAATCTTTCCTCCCGAATTCGGATGGCCTTTTTCGTTAAATTCAAGGCTCTCCGGTAAAGTCACAAGTGTAATGTGAAGCGAATCAAAGGAACGCTCGACAATCCTTCCGCCTGACTGCAGTTTATATTTATGCTCTTTTGGAAGAAAAGTGATTTTTGTTCTTTTATGTTCTGCGATAGCCGTTTCCTGAGCAAGCTGAATATCTTTTTGGAGCTGTTCTGTTTTTTGCCGCACGGCAAGGTGGGTGTAGGCCGGCGGAACCGTCGTGAACAAAACCGTCAGCAGGACGGACGCCAGGCTTAACACAATCAGGCTTTCAAGAAGGGTAAACCCATTTTCTGTCCGCCTGTTATTGTTCAACTGTAACTTCTCCGCCACTAATTAAGATCTGTTTACCATTCGGGCAGGCTGTATTCTTTTTGATATACCCCTCTGATTGTAAATCGTTCATATCCGGCATTTTACCTTCATGATCGATTTCGTACGCCGTCACTTGGGCTTTCACCATATTCTGCAGTCCTTCACAGCCTTTATGCTGAATGCTTTGATTATGTTTTGTAACGTTAGGAATGGTGATTAAAAGCAGAATGGAAACGATAAATAAAACGATCAGCATTTCAATTAAAGTAAATCCATCTTGATTTTTCAGACGAAGCACTCCCTTACATTTGGTTCATCATCTGGTACATCGGCATCAGCATTGACATGTAGACAATTAAAATCATACCGGCCACAACACCGTAAATGACAGGCTGGAGAATGCCGGTATACTTCGCCGCGTTTTGTTCAAGACGCTCCATCATAAACTGGCTGTACGTATAAAGTTCGCGGTGAAGCAGGCCGTTTGCCTGTCCGTGGCTGACTGCAGCCGCAAGGTCTTTTTCATAACACGGATGCCCGGAAAGAGCGGATTCTATGGTTTCTCCGGCTTTCAGACGTGTAATGAGCATCTCTGCTTCTTCACGATAAAAAGGCAGAAAAGATTGTTCTTTAAAAGCTGTTAAGCTGTCATAGATAGAAAGGCCGGATTTCAGAAGACTGCTGAGCTGTAAAGAGAAAAAGTAGCTGTTAAAAAGAACGGCCGCTTTTCCTAAGAGGGGTATTTTCACAACAATCAGCATTTTATCTTGCGGGGATTTTTTTTTACATAAGAACCAAACGTACAAAAACAAGCAGAAAGCGGCGGACAGCGCCAGTGCGCAGGCTTCATGAAAATGCCGAAAAAACGCAAAGATGAAAGCAGTCGTACCGGATGTATTCATATTCATTGATTGATAAATCCCAGCAAACTGCGGAATAATTAAACTTTGCAGAATATAAAACATGACACAGACGGAAGATATTAAAAACATCGGATACCGGAGCATTTTTTTGATTTGATTCGTCTGCATGAGCTTTCTCTGTAATAATTCGCCGCTTTGTTTCATCGCCCCCGGCAATTCCCCGTGTTTCTCCGCGAAATAGCAGATAGAGACGGCTTCTTTATGAAAAGACAGTGCCTCAAGCACTTGGTAAAACGCATCACCTTCCCTCAGCCGGCGGATTCCGTCCGTCAGCTCTGCAAGCTGACGTTTATGCAGCTGGAGTTGCAGCAGTCTGAGCCCTTCAATCAGACTGTATCCTTTTTCCGTCATTTCACCGAGCCTTTTCAAAAAAGCCGCTTGATCCTTCAACGGCCAGGTTCGTTTAATCCGCTTCATGATACACCCACCGATCGTAATTGTCGGTCGTGACATAGCCGAGCGCGATTCCTTTTCTGATCAGCCTGCGGAGCGTCTGATATTGAAAATTGGCGTGCTCTCCCTTTGCTTCCTGAAAGCATTGGGTGAGGTTTTTCCCGTAGAGCAGTTCATAAATGCCCGCACGGCGTGTCTGCCTGTACATCCGGCAGTACACGGAACAGTTTTCCTCTTTGCAGAACGGACATGTTAAATCAACCAGACGCTGAGCGGCAATGGCAATGACGGTTTGTTCAATTTCTGTCATGTTCACGCCGAACTCCAGCAGCCTGTATATGGCGCCCTTAGCATCTCTTGTATGCAGGCTTGAAAGAACGAGGTGTCCCGTCATGGCCGCGCGGACTGCGATTTCAGCCGTCTCGGCATCCCTGATTTCCCCTAAGATGATCATATCGGGATCATGTCTTAAAATCGCTTTTAAACCGGCGGAATATGTGACTCCGGCTTTTTCATTCACCTGAACTTGCAACACATCCTCATCTCTTGTTTCTACGGGGTCTTCAAGCGTGACAATACGCCGGTTGAAATGCCTTTTTGCATAGTTGACAAGCGAGTAAAGAGTGGTCGTTTTTCCAGATCCGGTGGGGCCGGTAAACAGAAGCAGGCCGTGCGAATGCTTCAGAAAGGACAATAATGCGGCGCCCGCCCCCCGAAATAAGGACAATTTATCCAGAGGGGGAATCTGCCGCTTAGGCAAAAGCCTGATGACAAGACTTTCATCATTCATTGTCGGCAAGGTTGACATTCTCAAATGAACGGTTTCCGTCGGAAGCGGCAGAGACAATGACCCGTTTTGCGGCTTACGTCTTTCTCCTATATCCATGGCCGATAAAAACTTAAAATGAGAAATAAGCCTTACGCATTCCTCTTTTTTTAAGACTCTTTTTTTCACAAGAGCATGGCCGATGCGAAAATGAATGAAAGCATCCCTTTCTCTCGGCACAATGTGTATATCTGAAGCCCTTGCCGTATAGGCCTCGTTTATGATGTTCCTGCTGTATGTTTCTATATTTTTCACAAGACTTCCCTCCTTCCGCACGTATTGTAAATCAGATACACAAAAGCCGGCAAAGGAGAGATTATGCGTTTTACAGTGTGTAAAACGTAAAAAAATAAAAATAAGCCCCCTGACATTGATTTACCGAATGAAATCCGGAACCATTCGGCCATTTTCAGCCATCAAAAAAAGCAGGCGTATGCCTGCTCTTCTTAGCGTTTCTTTTCTTTCCGCAAATATTTTTTTTGATGCTCCTTCAAAATGTCCCCTGTCCAGCCTTTCTGCCGCAGATAAATATAAATCAGCAGGGTTGATACAATAATGAGCACGATGGAACAAATATACGCATATTTCCAATGAAGCTCCGGCATGTTATCAAAGTTCATCCCCCAGAGAGCTCCAAGCGCCGTCATCGGTGTAAAGAGAGTTGTAAAGATCGTCAAGGCTTTCACAATTTCATTTCCTCTTTGGGAGGTAATGACTTCCTCGGCGTGCAGCAGATTGCTCAGTTCCTGATCAAACTCATTGATATATGTAATTCCTCTTTCCATCTTTTGATGAGCTCTGAGGTAATCTTTCTGCCTGTCATTTTTCGGGAGAAAAGCTTCTTTTAAAGCCATTTCCACTTTTTGAGCCCCCAGTGTAAGGCCTTTCCAAATGAACAGCTCATGGCGCAGTTTATGCACATTTTCCAAGATTCCTTTGCTGTTGTCATCATGAATCTGCCATTTCAGCGTCCGCTGCTTGACTTCAAATTCATCCAGTCCGATCAGATAGGAATTCATCAGCTCTCCCAGCAGAACAAAAAAGCCTTCAATCGGATTTTCACAGGTTTGAATCTGCTGTGTGGCATGCTTTTCTTTTACACCGCGCAGCAGCGAAAAATCAAAATTAATTGTAAAAAAGAAGTCTCTCGTAATATAAAAGTGAAATACGGTATGGTTTTTTTCATCATCTAATCCTTGATGATAGATTAAAGAACCGAAAACCGCTTCATTATTCTGATCATTTGTATCTGAGCGCAGAAAGTTTATATGATTTTCATGTTCAAACCACTTTTCGCATTGCGGCCAGTGATTGTGATGGATCATTTTTTTCGCTTCCGTTTTTTCATGCGGACCGAGCTGGTACCACAGCCAGTCCGCTCCCGAATGTACCTTCATCTCTTGTCATCCTCCAGTATCGCTTTCTTGTTTTATTACCGTAAATGAGGCGGGCTAAACCAGGCTCGATGTTTGAGCAGCTTTCTACAGTGGTATTATTCCGAAAAAAGGGAGGTGCAAGCCTTCCTTCGCGGAAGGCGTTACATTGTATATCATCAAACTATCTGCCATCGTACTATTTATTTTATTAACGGCGTGTTTTGTCGCCATAGAGTTTTCAATCGTTAAAGCAAGGCGCTCCCGCATTAATCAGCTCATTGAGGAAAATGTAAAAGGAGCAAAAGCAGCCAAGCATGTCATTACACACCTCGATGAATATTTATCGGCGTGCCAATTGGGCATCACCGTCACCGCTTTGGGGATCGGCTGGCTGGGTGAACCGACAGTCAAAGCAATGCTTCAGCCGTTATTTTTAAAGACCGGAGTTCACGAAGCGGTTGCCCAAGTCCTGTCATTGATCATCGCCTTTCTGCTGGTTACATATGTGAATGTCGTTATCGGCGAACTCGCCCCGAAAAGTTTTGCTATCCAAAAAGCCGAGCGGATTACACTTTTGTCTGCCAGACCGATGATTTTGTTTTATAAGTTAATGTTTCCGTTCATCTGGCTGCTCAATCATTCCGCCCGCCTGATTACAGCCATGTTCGGCTTGAAGCCTGCTTCCGAACATGAAATGGCTTATACGGAAGAGGAATTGCGGGTGCTCCTGGCCGAAAGCTATCGAAGCGGCATGATTAAAAAAAGCGAGCTGCATTACGTAAATAATATTTTTACATTTGATAAGCGCACTGCCAAAGAAATTATGGTGCCCCGGAATGAAATGGTGAGTCTGCCGTTAGACAGCGGATCGGGACATATGCTCCGGGACATTATCAAAACAAATAAATATACCCGGTATCCCGTAGTAAAAGGAGATAAAGATCATGTAGTCGGCATCATCAATATAAAAGAAGTTTTATTCAGATTCCTGTCAGAAGGAGCGGCGTTTACAAAACACGAACTCAGCCCTTACATCCAGCCGGCGATCCATGTGATTGAGACGATTCCGATTTATCAATTATTCGTTAAAATGCAGCGGGAACACGCCCATATGGCCATTCTCATTGATGAGTACGGCGGAACCGCGGGATTAGTAACGGCGGAAGACATCATTGAAGAGATCGTCGGCGAAATCCGCGACGAATTTGATACGGACGAAACACCTTCCGTTCAAAAGCTTGGGAAGAACCGCTATCTCCTGAACGCCAAATTGCTGATCAGTGACGTCAATGATGTACTCGGAACAGAGATTACGGCTGATCAAGTCGATACACTCGGGGGCTGGTTTCTTACTCAGGATATTGACGCGAAGCCCGGGAGCACCATTGATTTTGAATGCTACACATTTACGGTAAAAGAAATCGACAGCCATCATATCATTACGATTGAAGCTGACAAAGCTGAATAGCTGAGGGAGACATCCCTCCCGGCCATTCAGCTTTTTATCATCTTAATGATTCTTTTACGATAAATCCGTTTTTTGCCAGCGCTTTCGCCAGACTCTGCTCCGTTTTCACCTGAGAAAAATCGATGCCGAGCTTCACGACGGTCTGCGCGATTTCCGGCCTGATGCCTGAGATTGTCGTTTCTATGCCAAGAAGTTTTGTGCTGTCAATCACTTTAAAAATCTGATAAGCGACCATCGTATCCACAATCGGCACACCTGATATATCTAAAAATAAATAAGAAAGACGGAGTGAAGAACATTGGTCAAGCACCGATTCCAAAATCATTTTTGCCCGGTAGGTGTCAATTTCGCCGACGAGCGGCAAAATTCCAATACCGTCGGCAATCGGCATAATCGGCGCACTTAGTTCGTTAATCATTTCTTTTTGGGCGTTTAATTGTGTAACCGTCACTTTATAATATTCCTCTGTAAATACTTCAATCATATGGTCAATTGCTTTGTTCAGCTTCTCTCCCCAATGGAATACCGCATTCGCCCCAGGCTTCTCAGACATTGTTTCACAGCACGTCTGTATGCGGTTCCAGACCAATCTCCGGAATTCTTTAAAGCTCGTGACGCTTTCATAGACCGGTACTTCATGGACGGCCCGGTCCCTTGCGAACTGAAGCGCCCATTTTGTCAGCTCCTCTTCCCCGCCGTCTTTTTCCGATAAAATGCCGGCAACGATTTCAATTAACAGACGGTGCTGCATTTCCGCTTTCTGATCATCTGTAGGCCGCCCCGATTTTGGTATGAGCAGCCACTGGCGTGTGATTTCACCTGATTCTTCAATTAAGGTTCGAGATAATGTTTCACTCAAATGTTTCACGGGTCTCCTCCATTCAAATTCCTTTGTATGTATAAATCGGCGCCGGACGCACATACTGTAATTACATCCGANCCATTCAAATTCCTTTGTATGTATAAATCGGCGCCGGACGCACATACTGTAATTACATCCGATGGGCTATAGCCAAGCGGTAAGGCAATGGACTTTGACTCCGTGATCGTTGGTTCGAATCCAGCTAGCCCAGTCCCGCAACCGCAAAAAACGAAGATTAGCTGATAAATTTTGATCAGCGGATCTTCGTTTTTCTCTTATGATACAGATTGATGTACCGTTTTTTTCTTCGTCAGCTTCATCAGTTCTCCTGGATTGTATCCGATAACGAGCTTATTTCGATCGATCAGAATCGGACGCCGCAGCAGTTTCGGCTTCTCAGTCAAAAGCTTCAGCACTTCATTTACAGTCATTTCTTCAATGTTCAGGTTGAGATTTTTAAATGTTTGACTTCTCGTCGCCAATATTTCATCAATTCCTTCAGTCGTTAATGATAAGATCTGCTTCAATTCATCAATTGTCGGTGTCTCCCTGAATAGATGGCGCTCTTGAAAGTCAACATTGTGGGCTTTTAACCAATGTTTCGTTTTTCGGCATGATGTGCAGCTCGGGTATGAATAAAAAATAAGTTCTTTCATTTTTAAAAATTCCTCCCTCGGATAATCCGTCTCTTTGTTAACATAAGTACCCTGAACTTTTTTTCATTAAACATATTTCAAAAAGATTTTTCGGATCTTTTTCAGAGGGCGGCATAAGATATAAAACACAGGGAAAGACATAAATTCCACAATAAATATAATCATGAAAATGTTTACATTTCGAGTGCCGATCTATTATAATAAACTTCAGATAGACTCTCGGGAGGGGATAAGGAATGAATCGCATGTTCCGGGTGTTAGGATTTTGGACGGGGATATTTGCAGTCATGTTTTTTTTAGGGGGCATGAAAGACGCTTCACTTTTGTTTTTTGGACAGACGATCTTTTTCGTATTTCTTTCTTATTTGAATCTGACTGAGCGGATGTATATTTATATTTTCGGAGCTTACTTAACCGTATTTTTCGCCGGATTTACATATTACTCTATTTTTATTATGACACCGGGCGGCGGAACCCACTGACAGAAAAAGACAGACCGATTATGGTCTGTCTTTTTTCATTTACAGTGAAAAACCATTGATAAACGGGTTTCGCTCCTGCTCTGTCTGAATATCCGTTTCCGGCCCGTGCCCGCTTAACACAAGTGTATATCCGGGAAGCGTGAGCAGTTTTTGATGAATGGAATCAAGCAATACGTCCTGACTTCCGCCGTGTAAATCAGTGCGGCCGATGCCTCCCTGAAAGAGCACATCACCTGAAATCACCAGATCCGCGTCCTTCACATAATAAGAAACGCTTCCCGGTGAATGTCCCGGCGTAAACAATGTCTCCAAATGGAAAGGCCCGATGTCCAATATGCCGTCGCCTTCGATGAGCCGTTCGGCGGGCCGTGCCGTTACGGCGATGCCACGCAATATGCCCGATCCGTTTAAGGAAGAGTCCTCCAGCCACTTTTCTTCATTTTTGTGAAGATATACGGGAACATCCCATCTGTCTCTTACTTCGTCAAGCGCGCCGATATGGTCAAAATGGGCGTGCGTCAGTAAGATGGCCAGCGGCTTCAGATTGTTTTCTTTTATGTAATTGTTGATTTTGTCCGCTTCTCCGCCCGGATCAAAAATAAGACAGGACTGATCCTCACTGACAAGAAAATACGCGTTTGCCTGAATCGGACCGGCCGGCATTCGTCTCCATTTCACTTTCATCACCTCTTTATGTATATGCCCTTATTATGAAGGTTTTCTGCGGAAGATTCAATGAATGCGGCCGGGAAAACGCTATCGACAAACAAAATGAAAACGGTTAAAATGAAATGGAAAGATTTTCAGGTTCCAATGACAAAGGAGGAGCATGATGTTACTTGTTGTAATCTTCGGCCTTGTCGCATTATTAGCTGTATTAGGAGTCCTGCGGGCTGTCAGACAGAGAAATATCCTGGGATTTTTGTTAGCCGCCGCCACGCTGGGCGTGTTTGGCTGGTTTACCGTAATGACCGTTGTAACCAGCGGCTATCCGACTGCACATTAAAAGCCTGTATCCAATGGATACAGGCTTATTTTTTATTGCTGCAAATGTTTGCTGACACTTTTGATTTTGCTCTCCAGTGTCGTTTCTTTATCACGTCTGTCATCAATGCGGATATTTGTCGCCACTCTGTGCAGCCCTTTTTGGAACGGGGCTTCGTGAATGTCCTGAATGACTGCGAATAAGTCGCTCAGCTCACCTTCAATCAAAGTGTTCATCGGCGTGAGCTGAAATTTGATCTTGCCGGCAGCTTTGTAACCCTCCAAAATGTTTTGCACATCCGCTACATACTCACTGACGCTCGGTGTTTTTGTTCCGATCGGAATGATTGTCACATCTGCAATTGCCATTTGGTTCAAACTCCTTTTTCATTTGTTATGATTGGTTCTGTCATGCCTGTTTTCAGTGAAATCAGACGGTCATACGTAAAGCCGTATAAAGCGTATTCCCCGTTCGGAGAGATCTGAATCGGCTCCATTTCCGTGTTTTTGAGCACCGTCCGCTCCCGTTCGTCTCCTAAGTCAAAGCTGATCAGATTGTAAGAGCGGCCTTCAGGCTTGAATATGTAAAACCGCTTGTGTGTCTGATCGTAATCATATTCCATCGGCGCAAAGCTCTGATACTTTTTTTGGAGAGGAAAGCGGTGCGTCACGGATGCCGGCTTTTGGAAAAGGAACTCGCCGTCTCCGTCCGATTGATCCGTTTGTCTGACGGCAATCGTCATGCCCGGGCGGGAATCGGCCCAGATGACGTGATGAAGCACTCTTTTTTCTTTTTTTGTCTGCAAGTCATAAGAATATAAAGGACCCTCTTCCTCCGTTTTTCCTTGCTTGATATATTGGAATTCATCAGTGGAGGTCCAATGGACAAAAGGAGCCTGAACGGGACTCTTTTTTAAAATGCCGTTGTTCATATCGGCCGTATAGGCAGTGAAGTCCCATGTTTCAGTAAAAACGGTAATCATCATTTGATACGGGTCATACGGATTCCAAGCCGTCTCCAGTTCATAAGAGTTAAAGGCTTTGTGATAAAGTCTTTTCCCCTGCTTGTTCATAAGCACAAGCTCAGTCTGACCGCTGCTTGTCACCTGTACGAGAATCAGCTGTTTTTTCCGGCTGATCTTTACATTGACAATATTGCCCTTTGTTTCATAGAGCCGTTCGGATTTTCCGCTGAAAAGATCATATTTCATCAGCTGATGATGTGCTGTATACAGGATCGTTCTGTTATCCAGCCATCCTTCCGTTTTCTCCGCTTCCTTTTTACTGAGCGGAACGATTTTCTGTTCTGCCGATTTTGCCGAAACGCCTGTGTCTTGCTGCTGATGAGATGGTTCACAGGCCGCTAAACACAGAACGAATGCGGACAGCAGAACACAAACCAAGTATCTCACCAGCCTTCCCTCCATTCTTTTCTATTGTCCCATATTTGTTTATGTAAACAAATGAGAAATTTCACAGATGTCTCAAAAAACAAGCGACCTCCACAAAATACCTTCCGTCGCTTGATAAATATCAGCAAACTGATGAAAAGGCAAAGGGTTTTTTCCCTTCCCGAGCTCAATGGTATAGCCCTCTTTTCCATACTGCTGTATAAACCAATCCCTAAAACCCGCATGGCTGTCAATGGTTTTAACGCCTTGATAGCGGTTTCCGCTTATCGCTTCAAACTCCCGAATCATCCGGGATGATTGCTCCGGTTCACATTCTTCGTATCCCCAATAAATCTCTTCTCCTTGCGTATGAAGAGCGATCAGCCGGTCAGGCGGCTGCTCCGTTATCAGCCGGTGCATCGCCTGCGCCTCCGGTTCAGTGAGCGGCGCCGTCCCCGGAAAATCACGGTATGAAGGGGCTTTCGGTTTGCGCCTCTGTTCAATATCCCAATTGGATGGGAAATGTTTATTTAAATCCACACCGTTTATATTTGCCTTCCATTCGCGGAAATCCCGGCGGTGTTCATTTAATCGATTAAGAAATTCATTTTTTTCTGATAAATCTTCACATCCGTAAAGTACGAGATCAACACCGTCGGGATTTACGAGCGGAACGAATGACAATGATGTCAGGCTGAATATATCAAGCGCAGAGTGCCCGAAAACGGTTTTATTTTCGCATAATGCCGCGCAATATTCTTTACACCATATAAGCGCGACCGAGGTGGTGATCCATTCATTGGCATGAAATGAGGCGTTTACATGGACTTTTCTTTCAGCCGTATCCGCACCTATTTTCAGCTCATAAAGCGGCTTTCCCAATACGGAACTGCCGATTTTACGGCACGTGACAAACGGAAAGACATCCGTTATTTTCTCAATTTCTTCATAAACCGATTCGGAGCCGTACACCTTTTCTTCCTTCACCCATTGATCAGCGGAAAGAATCCTTTCACAGTGCCGGATGTATCGCGAAAGCCCGCTCAGCGTCTCAAGCGGCGGACCCTCTGACTGCCCGCTCACGGCAAAGCCGGGACAAAATAATTCATCGCTTTCCGCCGTTTTATCAGCGGCTTTCAACAGTTTTTCATCAATTGAAAGCACCTTTGCAATATCTTTCATATGCTGTTTCAATTCAGGTTTGACACGAATTGCCGCCATGTTCATCCCCCTTTTTTAAAAACTATATGACAGGGGAGATAAAAAAAGAAAGCCGCCCCGCGATATGGGCAGGCTGACTTTCTTCAGCAGTTTTGATGTTTGAGCCATTCATTTTTGGCAATCCACGCCCCGCCGATAACTCCGGCGTCATTTCCAAGTGCCGCAATCGAAATATCGGCCGCTTCCGCAGAACGCGGGAATGCGGTGATTTTGAAAGTCTCTTCCACTTTTGACCGCAGGATTTCACCCGCTTTGGAGACGCCTCCGCCGAGCACGATTTTCGTCGGGTTCATGGCGCTTGCCAGATTTCCGAGCACGAGGCCTAAATGTTTTGCGACATAATCGACGACTTCAAGTGCTGTCTTATCCTGCTGTTTAGCCGCTTCGAACACGTCACGTGCTGTCAGATCGCGCACTTGTAAGAGCGAAGAGTCGGAAACCGCCGCAAGCTTTTCTTTCGCGATGCGGACGATGCCGGTTGCGGACGCAATCGTTTCGATGCAGCCGGATTTTCCGCAGTTGCACGGAGCTCCTCCTTCCGGAATACTGCAAATATGACCGATTTCTCCGCCGGCCCCGTTTTTGCCGTGAACGATTTCTCCGTTGACGATGATGCCTCCGCCGACTCCGGTTCCGAGCGTCACTAAAATGACATCTTTAGCCCCGTCACCTGCACCCTTCCACATTTCTCCGAGCGCTGCGATATTGGCATCGTTTTCAATGACGGCCGGAATACCCGTTTCCGCCTCGAGATGGTCTTTCAGCGGATAGTTTTTCCACCCCATATTTGTCGTCTCATAGACCATCCCCGTCGTCATTTCCACGGGTCCGGGCGCTCCCATTCCGATCCATTTTACGATCCGTTTCGGCTTGTTCAGTTCTTCCAGCTTCTGATCAAGCGCTTTGGCGATCGTGACCGTAATAGTGTTTCCTGATTTATCAGTCGGAACTTCCCATTTATGCTGAATTTCACCGTACATGTTGATAAAGGCCAGCTTGATGGTTGTTCCGCCAAGATCAATCCCCGCAAACCATGTATCTTCCATAATAATCTCCTTTTCTTATTAAAATCCTGCTGTGTTATCTGCCTTTGATCCGCTCCGATTCTCTCTGAAGAACTCCGGCGGCTTTTTGCCATAATTCTCTTTCAATCACGTTTGACAAGTACATTTCCTTTAATTCATCTTTCATAAAGTCAATTTCGGCTTGTCTGTCACCGAAATAAACGATATGTCCGAATGACTTAAACAGCTGCTGCACCTCATAAAATGAATTCATCTTCTTCACCATTTCTATTCTTCTTAGTATAAGCGTATTTCATCACTGATCCGGGCGTCAAGCAAAAAACGATTGGAGAAAATATCCTTGTATTATTTTCATAAATTGTATATTCATAATTGTAAAAAAACACTCATTTATGCGTTTTTCTGTTACAATACTTTCGTGCCCAAAAGCACAAAAGGATTAAAGTTTGATGGGGTGTTGTTTTGAAACAAGAAAAAAGGCTGACGTTCATCTCAGCCATCAGTTTATTTGTCTTGATGTTAGCAGTCATTATTTCCTGCCTGTTTTTCTTTCATACAGAGCCGCATATGCCGCTGTTCTTTTGCGTCATTATTCTGTCTCTGGCAGGTTTGTGGCTCGGTTTCTCGTGGGACAGTCTTGAAAAAGGAATTGTCAGCGGATTGAAAAACGGTGTGCAGCCGATTATCGTGCTGGCTTTGATCGGTGTGCTGATCGGCGCCTGGATGTACAGCGGCGCCATTCCCACCGTCACCGTTTATGCTTTGTCAATTATACAGCCGAGTCAGCTGCTTTTGACCGCATTATTTTCCTGCATGATTATCAGCACGCTTGTCGGCTCAAGTCTGACAACTGTCAGTACAATCGGCGTCGCGCTGTTAGGGGTAGCAAGCGCGGCGGGAGTTCCGCTCGAATGGACGGCGGGAGCAGTCATTTGCGGGGCTTGTTTCGGTGATAAAATGTCACCGATGTCCGACACAACGAATTTTGCCGCCGGAATCGGCGAAATTCCAATTTTTAAACATATTCGCCATATGATGGGCACTACCGTTCCGGCACTGCTGATCACGATTGTTCTTTTTTATATTCTCGGTTCATCGGTTTCAATAAATGCCGCTTCAACGCAAAATATTGAGGCGGTCATTTCCGGAATAAAAGAGGCCGTGCACGTTACGCCTTGGTCGCTTCTTTCACCTCTGTTGGTGATCATTTTAGCTGTGAGACGGGTTTCCGTGATTCCGGTGCTTACCGCCGGTATTATTTCCGCAGGGCTTCTGACTGCTGTTTTTATTCCTGACAGCAGCATTCAAGGATTTATATCCGCCCTGCAAAGCGGGACGGCGTTTAAAACCGGCGACCAGGCTGTTGCCAGCATTATCAACAGAGGCGGGCTCCAATCGATGATGGGATCAGTCTCTCTGATCATGATCGCCTTTGCGCTCGGCGGCCTGATGGAAAAAACGGGCCTGATCGCGGCGCTGCTTCAAGGATTGATAAAAGGCGTGCATACGAAAGGACGTCTTGTCATGGCGACCGTCTTCTCAAGTATAGGCGTAAACCTTGCGACAGGTGAGCAGTACTTGTCGATTTTAATTCCGGGTCAATCTTATAAACCTTTATATGACAGGCTCAGCATTAAGCGGATTCACCTCGCGCGGTCGCTTGAGGACGGCGGAACATTGATCAACCCGCTGATTCCCTGGGGAGTAAGCGGCGCTTTTATGGCAAGCGCATTAGGGGTTTCCGTCATCGACTACCTGCCGTTTACTTTTTTCCTGTACATTTCTCCTATGATCTCAATTCTGCTCGGTTTCCTGAAAAAAAGCTGACAATACGAGAAAACCTGCCGTTTTTTACCGGCAGGTTTTCTTATGCAAAAAATCCCGCTGAAAAAAACGGGATTTGTTTAAAATGCCTGCTGAATGAATTTGTTTCTGATAAACGGTATTTTTAAAAAGAAATGAATGAATGTCCGTCTGATCCCCGGCTGGCTGAGCACGCTGTTCATCAGACGGTAGCGGTTTTGGTAAACGGCTAAAACAGATACGGCGCATAATGAGTAGATCAACAATTTTTTCATCTTATCCCTCCTGCCCCTATCGTTTGTCAAACAGCGAGAATTATTCCGGTGCAAGAAGTTTTTTATGCGATTAAGCGATGGTTTCAGATTCAGTCACGATCATATCGACCGGAATATCGTGGGGCATGCGGGGAATGCGGTCTGTCAGCTGGCAGTCAAAGAGAAGCGACACGGTACGGCCTTTATAACCGGAGAGGTACCGATCATAATATCCTCCGCCGTATCCGATTCTGAAGCCTTCCCGGTCAAAAGCCACGCCGGGCACAATTACAAGGTCAATGTCATTTTGGGCGGCTTTTTCCGTCAGGCTCTCGATCGGTTCACTGAGGCCCGCATATACGGTTTCCAGCTGATCATACGCAGAAAATGTACGGAACTCCATTGCTCCCGTCTGCGGAAAGCATTTTGGGATACAGACTTGTTTTTTCTCTTTCCAGGCCTGTTCAATAATCGGCCGTGTCGGAATTTCCAGGCGTGTCGAGATGGTAACGGCGATCACGCGGGCCTGTTTCCATTCTTTTAAAGAAAACAGCGTTTCACGCATGCTGCGGCATTTTGCCTCCCATTCACTTTCTGTCATGTCAGAAAGCTTTGCTTTGATAGCGGTTCTGATTTGTGCTTTCACGTTTCTCAAACCTCCCTGAAAGACAAAAAAGCCAGAACTTTATTGAAAGCTCCAGCTTTTTCCGCTGTTTTAAACAGCTTATTTTGTTTCACGGTGTAACGTAGATTTTTTATCACGTGGGCAATATTTTTTAAATTCAACGCGGTCCGGATTGTTGCGTTTGTTCTTTTTAGAAATATAGTTACGCTCACCACATTCAGTGCAAGCCAAAGTAATATTAACGCGCATTATTTTCCCTCCAAACTAAATATCATTTACTTATTCAGACTTATATATAATACCACTATAATGGACGGAATGCTAGAGTGATTTACATGAAATGTTGTTTAAGTACAGAAAACATCAGTTTATGCTTCTGATCCTCTGAATGAGCTTGCGTCAGATGAAGGGAAAATATGACGAAACAGGACAAAAAAGGACTTTCTGATACGAAATCTATAGAGAAATAACCGTTTGCTCCCCGAATAAAAAAGATTTCCCGACAAAATTCCGTTTTTTTCTCTATTTCCTTTAGAATGGCGGCGTTTTATGGTATAAAAAAGAAGGGCAAATTAATAATAGAAGGTGATGAAACGTGGAAATTGCTATTATTGCGTTGTTTATCGTCAGTATAGCGCTTATTGCATTCTCATATTCTCAAAGAGATCCGATGAAAGACGTGGAACAGGAGCTTGAAACGCTTCAGCTTTCCGCCATGCAGGAAATTTACAAGTTGAAAAAGAAAATGACGGTGCTTGAAGAAGAATTGCTGGAAACCAACCTCGTGATCCGCAAAGCCAAAAGCAGCGGCATTAACCAAAAAATCGCCAAACAAATCATTTCAAAATATAACAACGGAATGTCTGCGGAAGCCATCGCAAAAGCGGAGCACGTGTCTGTCGAGGACGTCAATACCATTATTAAAGATAATGAGAAGGTGCTCGTATGACAAAACGGGGCATTCAGGCTTTTGCAGCAGGCATGATTTTAGCGACGGCCGTTCTCGCTGCTGTCTTCTATTTGACTGACCATGACCAGGCAGCCGCCGTTAAAACCGAAAAAACAGCATTGACAGAGAAAGAAGTAAACAGCTACCTCGACGATCAGCAAAAAGTCTCCGTCAACCGGGATGACTATCAAAAACTGCTTGATTCTAAAGAAAAATCGTTAAACAACGACCAAAACACAGACGCCAAAAAGAAAAAAGTAACATACAAACTGACGATTAAAGACGGAATGAGCACTGCTGATGTGTCATCCATTCTTGAAAAAGAAGGGATTATTCCTTCAGCGAAGGACTTTAATGATTACGTCATTGACGCAGGTTACCATAAAGAAATCCGCGCCGGCCATTTCAAAGTCGACTCAGATATGAGCTTTAAAAAAATCGTCAAAACATTAACCCGCTAAAAAAGCTTGCAGGCATCGTCCATTCAGATGGATATGGCCGGCAGGCTTTTTTAATAGGCAGTATAAAACGGACCCGGTCAATGGCCGGGCCCGTTTTTTTCATCCGAATTTTCCGGTGATATAATCATGTGTTTTTTGATGATCCGGTTGAGAAAATATTTTGCCCGTATCCCCCCACTCTACCAGTTCGCCCATATAGAAAAACGCGGTTTGATCAGAGACCCTCGCAGCCTGCTGCATGTTGTGCGTCACAATGACGATTGTATACTTTTCTTTCAATGTCAAAATCAGCTCTTCTATTTTCCGCGTGGACACGGGATCAAGAGCGGACGTCGGTTCATCCATCAGAAGGACGTCCGGTTTTGTGGCGAGCGCCCTTGCGATGCACAGCCGCTGCTGCTGACCGCCTGACAGTGAAAGCGCCTGCTGGTGAAGGCGATCTTTCACTTCATCCCAGAGCGCGGCGGCCTTTAAAGATTCCTCGGCGATTTCAAGCAGTTTCTTTTTATTTTTTTCGCCGTGAATTCTCGGACCGTACACGACATTCTCAAATATCGACTGCGGAAACGGATTGCCTTTTTGAAACACCATACCGATCTGTTTTCTTAATTCTGCCGCATCCGTCTTTTCTTTCAGCAGATTGCGTCCGTTATAGATCATGTCGCCTGTCACTTTGACATTCGGGGCCATTTGCAGCATTAAGTTTAATGTTTTAATAAAAGTGGATTTCCCGCAGCCGGACGGACCGATGATCGCAGTTACCTTCCGCTCCTCAAAACCGATCGTAATGTCTTTTAAAGCCTGGTGGGCTCCGTACCATACGTTCATGCCGTGAATATCAAATAAATTCTGTGTGTGCACCGCTTCCTTCACAAGGCTCACAGTCCTTCCCCCTATCCGAACTTTCCGTTAATGTAGTCATCTGTCTTTTGCGCTTTAGGACTCGTGAAAATTTGTTCTGTCTGCCCGTATTCCACCACTTCCCCGTTTAAAAAGAAAGCCGTTCGGTCAGACACCCTCAGCGCCTGCTGCATGTTATGCGTAACGATAATAATCGAATAATCTTTTTTCAGTTCTGTCAAAAGCGTCTCGATTCTGGCGTTTGAAATAGGGTCCAGAGCTGAGGCCGGTTCATCTAAAAGAAGTACGGCAGGTTTCATCGCAAGCGTACGGGCGATACAAAGACGCTGCTGCTGGCCGCCTGATAACGAAAGAGCCGATGAATGAAGCCGGTCTTTAACTTCATCCCAAAGCGCCGCCTTCGTTAAGCTTTCCTCGACCGCATCATCCAAAACGGCTTTCCTGCGTTCCCCCGCATACTTCAGCGCATGTGTGATGTTATTGTAAATGGATTTCGGGAACAGATTCGGTTTTTGAAACACCATACCGATCTCCCGTCTGAGAGACACGACATTAATCGCTTCCCCCAAAATATTCAGCCCCTCATAAAGGATCTCTCCCTCGCTTCTTGCAAAAGGGATGGCATCGTTCATTCTGTTAATCTGTCTCAAAAATGTTGATTTCCCGCAGCCGGACGGACCGATCAGAGCCGTCACCGCATGTTTTTCAATATCCATGTTTACATCTTTAACCGCTTGTTTGTCACCGTAATAAATTGATAAATGCTTCACTTCCAAAATTGAAGACTCCGGCGAACGCTTTGTCTGTTCCGCTTGTTCCCTGATGATGTGATCAATCATGTTTTCGCCTCTTTCCGATTAATTTGCCGTAAGCTTTTTATAAATGACAGATCCGAGCCATCTTGCACAAAGGTTAAACAAGAGCACCGAAATCACCAGCACCGCGG
This sequence comes from Bacillus sp. L75, assembly GCF_003676355.1. NCBI lineage: Bacteria > Bacillati > Bacillota > Bacilli > Caryophanales > Bacillaceae > Bacillus > Bacillus sp. L75. The sequence goes on along the minus strand of NZ_ML064903.1, from coordinate 343,210 downwards.
AGCCGCCGTTTGCAATCGCTTCGGCGTCAGGGATGATTCCCTGCGTATTGACACTCCATATATGAACCGCCAGCGTCTCAGCCGGCCTGAAAATGTTGAAAGGAGATGATTCAGAAAACGGGTTCAAATCCGTAAAATTCAGCCGCGGCGTTGTCAGTCCCGCTGTAAATAACAATGCGGCCGCTTCTCCGAATACTCTTCCTGATGCGAGAATGGCTCCGGTTAAAATCGAAGGAATCGCACTCGGAATCAGCACCGTTTTGACGGTATGCCATCTCGATACGCCTAAAGCGAGAGAAGCTTCTTTCAGCTCCTTAGGAACTGCAGTGAGCGCGCCTTCTGTCACCCGGACCATAACGGGAAGGTTAAAGACCGTTAATGCGAGCGCGCCTCCGATAATCGTGTAGCCCCATCCGGTCAGGTTTACAAACATCAGCATGCCGAACATCCCGATGACAATGGACGGAAGCGAAGACAGAACCTCAATACACGTTCTGATAAAATCAGTGATTTTATTTTGGGGCGCATATTCAGCCATAAAGACGCCGCCCCCCACACCAAGCGGTATCGTGATCAGCATGGTGATAAACAGAATGTAAAAGGAATTAAAAAGCTGATCCCGTATTCCGCCGCCTGACGCAATGGCGCTCGATTTTGACGTAAGAAAATGCAAGGAGATTTCAGAGACGCCGTGAATAAGAATGTACAAAAACAATCCTGCCAAAATCGCCGCAATTACAGCGGCGCATAACCCGAATACACCGGTGGCCAATTTATCCGTTATTTTCCGGTTCATTACACTTTCCTCCTAGACGACAAGTAGCGTATGAGCAATATAAACAGAAACGACATGATGAGAAGAACAAGCCCCATAGACCATAACGTATTATTTTCAATACTGCCGTATGTGGTATGGCCCATGTTTAACGTAATAATCGTCGTTAATGTTCCCGCCGTATCAAGCAGGCTTTCCGGCAGAAGCTTTGTATTTCCGATAACCATCTGTACGGCGAGTGCTTCTCCGAACGCTCTTGCCATCCCGAGCACGACAGCGGTCAGCAATGTCGGAAACGCCGCCGGGATAAGCACCTTTCTGATTGTCTGCCACCTCGTCGCACCAAGCGCATATGAACCGTCGCGAAGGTGTTTCGGAAGTGACGCAAGCGCATCAGCGGAAATCGATGTAACAGTCGGCAGAATCATTACCGAGAGTACGATCGTCCCCGCCAGAAGGCTGTGACCCGTTCCGCTTGATTTAAAAGAGCCGATAAACGGAACCAATACTGTAAGACCTATGAATCCATAAACGACGGACGGAATGCCGACAAGCAGCTCAATTACCGGCTGCAGCACCTTTTTTCCCCAAGTCGGCGCAATTTCCGTCATAAACACGGCACCCGCAATACCGAGGGGCGCTGCGATCAGAGCGGACAGAACCGTGACCGCAAATGATCCGAAAATAAAAGGCAGCGCGCCGAACTCAGGTTTTGCCTGGGTTGGATTCCAATTCAGACTTGTTAAGAACTCAATCGGGCTTACACCATTTACAAAAAAAGATTGCAGCCCCTTTATGCCGAGAAAAATTGTGATCGCCGCTGATGCCGCAATGATAATCGCGGCACACACAGACACAATCACCCTTCCGCGGACTTCATCCATTTGCCTGTTTTGTTTTGAGCTTATTAAGCGTTCGCTTACAGACTCTTTTTCTCTGTGATTTATCATTTGTTTACACTCCTATAAGGAAGAAGAGGCGGGGAGCCCGCCCTCCCCTCAGCTTTGCTTGCCGTTTGCGTCACGTGTGACTTTCATATCAGAGATCGGAATGTAACCTTGATCTTTTACGATACTTTTCTGTACTTCATCGCTGTTCATATAGTCAAGAAACGTTTTTGTAAGGCCTGACGCTTCACCTTTCGTATAAGAGTGCTCGTAAGCCCAAATCGGATACTCGCCTGTGACGACGTTTTTCTCTTCCGGTTTGATGCCTCCGATCGATAAAGGCGTTACTTTGTCATCGTTTATATAAGAGAATGCCAGATAACCGATTGCTCCCGGCGTTTCCGCAATGATTTTTTTGACTGTATTGGAGGAATCCTCTGTAATGCCCTCAGCAGGATCTGCTCCGTCAAGCGCGTATTTGACGAACGTAGCGCGTGTTCCTGATGAATCAGGACGGTTCACGAGTGTAATTTTTTGATCTTTACCGCCAAGCTCTTTCCAGTTTTTAATTTTTCCTGTAAAGACGTCTGTCAGCTGTTTTTTGGTTATATCCTTTACGCCCGCACCGGGGTTGACCGCAGCCGCCATCGCCACTACCGCTACTCGGTGGTCTTTTAGGGCTTTTGCATCAATGCCTTCTTTTTCTTCAGCAAAGACATCTGAGTTGCCGATTTGCACTGCCCCTTCAGACACTTGCGAAAGACCTGTTCCTGAACCTCCCGCTTGCACCTGCACATCAGCATCCGGATGTTTTTCCATAAACTTTTCCGCCGCTGCCAGTACTAACGGCTGCATGGCTGATGAACCAGAAATGGTTAAAGAACCTGATGCTTTTTTATCCGCACTTGCAGATTGACTGTCTGTCTTGCCGCTTTCCTTTGCATTTCCGCATGCTGCAGCAACAATCATAACAGCAGCCATCAGAAGCATAAGCATCCATTTGTTTTTTTTCATTTCCTGAATTCCCCCTGCATTTAATGTGTAATTTGTCCTACAGGTCTAGAGTAAAGGGTTCTTGTAAAATGCGTATAAATCAAGTGTTAAGGTTTTGTAAATCCGGATGTTTTTTTGTATAAAAAAAACGCTCACAGATTGTGAGCGTTTTTCTATTAGTTGTTTGTATTGCCGTTTTCAGCGTCTTCCTGAATTTTATCTTCGTTTTTCTGCTTCGTATTATTATCTTCTTGCTTCTTTTTCAGCTCAAAGTATTTGTCCAGAGCTGCTCTTCCTATATCATCCGTAATCGAATATCGATCGCTGTAATTAATATAGGCCCAAGGAACGACTACAGAAATAGCCACTTCCGGATTATCAGCAGGTGCATACGCGACAAGAGTCGTGTTATATGTTGCTTCACCCGTCTCTGATTTGTCAGGACCGTCATAGAAAGATTGCGCGGTACCCGTTTTACCGGCAGGACTGTAAGTCGCAGTCGCAAAATCAGTTGCGGCTGTCCCTTTTGTCATGACGCGTCTGAAACCTGCCTGCACTTCTTTAATGTCTGCATTATTCATATCAATCTTGTTCAGCACTTGGGGCTGAACAGACTCTACAACGGCTCCGATTCCTTTTTTCGAATCAGGCTGCCTGACCTCTTTTACAAGCTGAGGCTTCAAACGATAGCCTCCATTGGCGATTGTAGATACATACTGCGCCATTTGCAGCGGTGTAAACGTATCATACTGTCCGATGGCAAAGTCTAACAGAAGACCGGAAATTCGCTGTGACCCTTGGTACCCGGTCGCTTCATTCGGAAGATCAATCCCCGTCTTAACTCCGAGTCCGAACTGATTGAAGTAGTATCTGAAAGTATCGAATGCCTTCATATCAAGCGGCAGGGACTGGCCTTTTTTGTACTCCCCTTTACCGACGGCAATCGCCGTTTTGAACATGAACACGTTTGATGATTCCTGAAGCGCTTTTTGGATATCTACGGGACCTAAATTCGTCCATGATTTTTTCGGGTTTTTACTTCCCTTGAAATACATAGGTTCATCCTGGAAAACGGTGTTCAAATTAATCGCGCCCGTCTGCAGTCCGGTCAACACCGTCGCTCCTTTGACCGCCGATCCCATTGCGTAGGAGGAAGTCATTGCGCCGAGGGCATAATCATTAATTTTGTACTTTCCATGGTCATTCGTAATCTGTTTGCCGGCCATCGTCAGCACTTCTCCGTTTTTCGGGTTCATCATGACGACGAAGGCCCGATCAAGAAGCTTCGTGCTCGGTCTCGCTTTTGCCGATTTTAAATTTTTCTCAATGATTTTTTCAACGGATTTCTGCAGGTCCATATCAATGGATAAAACAAGGTCTTTGCCGGCCTGTCCTTTTGAAATCACTTTGCTGCCCGTGACATTTCCGGATGAGTCGGTTAAGTTCTGCACTTTCTCTTTTTGCCCCTGCAGCAGGCTTTCATATTGATATTCTAAATAGCTTTTTCCGACCCTGTCATTCCGGCTGTAGCCAAGTGACAGATAGTGATCCAGCAGGTTGGACGGAAGACCTTCGTTCGAACTGGATACACTGCCGAGCAATGTCCGGATCAGGCTTTTATAAGGATAAGACCGTTCCCAGTCAGACGTCACGTCAACTCCCGGCAGTTCATCCAAATGTTCGCTGACGACGGCCATTTCTTTTGCCGACACCCCTTCATTTTTGATGTATTGAGGCGTCAGTGAGTAGCCTGAATCCATCTGCCTTTTGATCGCAAGGATCTGCATATCTTTTGAAGTGAGCTCATTCAGCTGTTTGTCTGTGATACGTTTCAGCTGAAGCTGATATAAATCATCGTCAGACAGTTTTTTGTCTTCAGCTTTTTGCTTTTCTTCGGCCGTAATCAGTTTTTTCGCTTCATCAGGCCTCGTTAACATCCAATAGTCTTTTTTATCCCGCTCAGTCACCTTTTTGGTGCTTACCTTAATCATACCCGACAGTTTTTTTGCGATTTTCAAACGCTGCGCCTGGGTGGTTGAGGCTGAACGTGTATATGTAATCGCATTTAATGCTTTATTCGTTACGATGGGATTTAGGTTCCGGTCGTAAATTTTCCCTCTCGGAACCGCCGTGCTGACATCAGACTCCTCCTGCTTATTAGCGGCGTTTTTATAATCATCACCCTGAACGATCTGCTTGATGCCAAGCTCGACGATAATCCAAGTGAAAATAAGAAACGCAGCCAAAAACAAAAAATTAAGCCGGATCGGCAGTGATTTTTTCTTTTCTTTGTTTACAGCTATTTTCTTTTTATTTCTCCTCATGACATCACCTTTTCTTATTTACAGAAAGAAATGACACCTTCTGTTCAGGTGCCATTTTTCATTCTAAAGGTTTTTTCGATATTTTTCTACAGATAACCCTTTTATCTTTCTCCTTTTATAAAATTCGGTTCCGCCGCCCGTTTTTGTCGGTCTTCTTCCACTGTTTCATCAGAAGTTTCCGTGTCCAGTTTGATGTCTTTTATAAAGTAATAAATCAGCGGATGCCCGGCTCCGAGCAGCACGAGCGCCGCCGGTATTCCCACTTTTTCCTTGAACAATGTAACGATGACAAGGAAACAAAGGATGGAAACGATCCGGCCCGCATTTAAAAATAACTCCCTGAGCACAATGTATTCAATTCTGGCTTTTCTGGCAAGCCGCGCCCGGCCTATCACATCGTATGTAAGCGAGACATACGGCACGAGAAGAACTGGATAGCCGATCGCAATAAACACTCCGTACAAAAGGAGCGTCGTGAAGCTCATTTTAAAAATGATGAGAAACAGGGCGCCGTACAAGATCAATCCGCCGATAAGAATCGCCTTTTTCCGCGCTCTTTTTTTGATGAGCCTTGATGCAAAATAATAGGCAAAAAAAGAAACCGCGGAATTGACGAGACCGAATGTTCCGAGCGCCAGCTCACTGTTTGTCGCAATGAATACAAATACGCTGATTAAAAAAACAAAAATCCCTTCTCTCAAGCCTTGAAAAAAGTGCGCGTTGGTAATCCGGCGCCAATTCAGATTCGTGTGGCGCTCATCAAAAACTTTTTTCAGCATAAACCGGCCTTTCGACTCCCTCCGCTTCAGAAAAAAGCTCATGACCACGGCAAGGGCAAATAAGCCGAGCGACAGGCTGAAAATGATTGTATAACCCGTATTGTTTTCAAGTCTTGAAATGACATATCCGGCCACAATTGGACCGATCATGCCCGCCGATGAAGACAAAATGCCTAAAAACCCGTTAAAAAAATCTCTCGTTTCCGGTTCCGTGATTTCGAAAGTCAGCACATTAAAAGCCAGCCAGTAAAAGCCGTATCCAACTCCGAGCACGGCCCCTATCAAAACGAGACGGGAAGCCGCAGTTTCTCCGGCAAGCAGCACACTTAAATAAAAAGCGGCCAAAAAGATAACGCCGAACCTTAGAATAAACACCCTGTCAATTTTTTTAGCCAGCCGGCCCGCCAGCAGAAAGGTAACCGGCTGCATCGTTACGACCGACAAATTGTATATGGCCAAATCAATAAATTTTCCCGACTGCTTCCACAAATACACGTTGACAAATGTATTTGACAGCGCGATGCCCAATGAGTAAAGGCCGCCAATCGTCAATAACAGCAGCAGCCCTTTATTTATTTCGATGTCGCCGATAATTTTTTTTATTTTGCTCATCATTGACTCCCCTTTACTACACATTAGTTTGTCTCACTCAAACTGAGATATGTAAAAGGAATCAAAGTCAATAAAAAAACAAGGCCTCCCGCGGGAGACCTTGTGATCATTCAACTCAATTATTTTGCTTCGCTGTAAAGACGGGCAACTTCATCCCAGTTCACAACATTCCAGAAAGCTGAAATGTAATCAGGACGGCGGTTTTGGTAGTTCAGGTAGTACGCGTGCTCCCAAACATCAAGACCGAGAACAGGTGTTTTACCTTCTGAAAGCGGTGAATCTTGGTTTGGCGTGCTTGTAATTTCAAGTTTGCCGTTGTTTACAACGAGCCAAGCCCAGCCTGAACCGAAACGGCCTGCAGCTGCTGCGGCGAATTTTTCTTTAAATTGATCGAAGCTTCCGAACGTGCTTTTGATCTCTTCAGCAAGCTCACCAGTCGGTTCGCCTCCGCCGTTCGGAGATAAAAGAGTCCAGAATAAAGAGTGGTTTGCATGTCCGCCGCCATTGTTGCGGACTGCCGTGCGGATGTCCTCCGGCACTGCGTTCAAATCAGCAACAAGCTCATCTACAGATTTCTCTGCAAGCGCAGATCCTTCGATCGCTTTGTTGAGGTTTGTCACGTATGTGTTATGGTGCTTCGTATGGTGAATCGTCATCGTTTCCTTATCGATATGAGGTTCTAAAGCATCATAAGCGTAAGGCAATTCTGGAAGTTTGTAAGCCATAATTTTTTCCTCCTTTAAATATATGTACTGAAATGCCGCTTAACGCGAACTTTTCTAATCTCAATGTAACAAAAGAAAGCGTGGTAATCAATGAAAAAGCTCACAATCCGGCGATTCCAGCAGACATATTACACTTTATCCGTTCACGGCCGAAATTAAACCTTTCTAAAGCACCGTCCATAAGAAATACCCGATCATAAAGAGCTGAATGACGCCTTTTGCCGCCACGCTTGTTAAAAAGCCGATTAACGAGCCGAGCCCCACTTTTGCCGCGGACTTGATATCCTTTTGATGAACAAACACCTCAGCGCAGAGAGCACCGATAAACGGGCCTAATATAATGCCTGCCACGGGAATAACGAAGGGTCCGATCAATAATCCGATCGTGCTTCCCCAGATTGCCGCCCTGCTTCCTCCGTACCTTTTAACGCCAAGTAAATTTGACACATAGTCAGCTGCGAATAAAACGGCCGCAAATACCGCCTCAATGAGCCAAAACAGGTAAGAATAAGGACTGAAGGAAAACAAAAATCCGTAGAGAAGAAAACCGGCCACAATAAAAATAACGCTTGGAATCACCGGATATACAAGCCCGATAAAAGCAATGACGAAGACCGCAATGATAATCAGCCAATACAAAACACTCATGAAAAAAACACCCTCCTTTGTTTTGCGGGCGATCACCGCTTCCCGCTTTATCTTATTATGTATGATTCCTTATCACCGCTTTAAATACTCTCACTTGTGTTCATCCCCTGTGAACGATACAATAAGCAACATATACCAGTTTAGGCTAGGAAGTGAAGATGTTGAACATATTTACGGCTTTATTGAAAAGTACATACTCTCCGGCGGATATTGCAAAAACACGTTTTCAGGGGATAGGAAAAGCGATCCTTTATGTATTTTTGCTGTCTGTCCTTTTTACGCTGCCAAGCGCTTATTACCTTTCCTCAGGCACCGTAAACTCAATGAACGGTTTCAAAACCGTGTTAAAGAAAGATTTCCCTGATTTCAGCATTTCAAACGGAGAATTGCAGACGAAAGCATCCGCCTCTAAGGAAACGGAAGCGAACGGGTTCGTCATCGTGTTTGATCCGACAGATGCTTACGGCGCGAAACAAATAGCGGCGAAACAAAATGCGATCGGCATTTTGAAAAATAAAATGGTGCTTGCTGTAGACGGACAGGCGACAGAAATGAATTATTCGCTGATGCCAGCTGATATCACAAAAAAAGAAATCATATCAGCATTAAACCAAAATAAAACAATGATCGTCACTGTCCTGTCCATTTTGCTGTTCATCATGACAGCGGCCGGAAAATTCATTGAAGTATCATTTCTCGCCGTCATCGGCCTGATATTGAAAAATGCGCAAAGAAAGACATTGAATTACCAGCAGCTCTGGAAGCTTTCGGCTTATTCCATTACACTTTCGACCATATTCTTTACGATCATGCGCGCGCTTGTTATTACGGTGCCGAGTGAATTTTTAGTGAATTGGTTTGTAAACTTTATCATCCTTTTCCTCGTCTTAAAAGAGATACCGCCAAGAAAAACAGCTGTGTAACAAAGACTGCCCCCGGCGGTCTTCTTTTTTGTCATGAACAAAATGGGACAAGCATACAATGAAGTAAAAATGTATGCGGGAGGCGGTTGGAATGAAGCGGCTTACTTTTGTATTCGGCAGTTTATTTGTGATATTCATTATCTTTTACGATCTTAAAATCGGCACGATCCCTTCTCAAGACCTTCCAGCATACGCAGCGGCAGCACAGCCAGCCCGACAGGAATCTTCATACAGAACGGTTACGGTCAAAAAAGGCGATACGGTGATGTCGATAGTCGGCGCACATAAAGCGCCAGATGATATTGCGCAAGATTTTGAAGCGCTGAATCCGAATGTAAAAGCAAACGCAATTCAGGCAGGCACCGCTTATAAATTCCCCGTCTACCGCAATTAAACGTTAATTTCTTGTCAGTTCGGCAAATACACTGTTACAATATAACATGTAAATAGAAGTTGCCTGACATGTAAAAGGCTCAGCCTGCAAAAGCGGTAACTACAATTAAGGAGCGATTGACAAGTGAGTGAAATCACACATCGTACAAAAACGCGTCCCGTCAAAGTGGGACCTTTAACAATAGGCGGAAATAACGAAGTCGTCATTCAGAGTATGACGACGACCAAAACACACGACGTAGAAGCAACAGTTGCGGAAATCAACCGTTTAGCCGAAGCCGGCTGCCAAATTGTCCGGGTGGCATGTCCGGACGAACGCGCCGCTAACGCGATTGCCGACATCAAAAAACAAATTTCCATCCCTCTCGTTGTCGATATTCATTTTGACTACAAGCTTGCATTAAAAGCAATTGAGGGCGGGGCCGACAAAATCAGAATCAACCCGGGAAACATCGGCCGCCGCGAAAAAGTGGAAGCCGTCGTAAAAGCAGCGAAAGAAAAAGGAATTCCGATCCGGATCGGCGTAAACGCGGGTTCTTTGGAAAAACGCATTTTAGAAAAATACGGCTATCCGACTGCTGACGGAATGGTTGAGAGTGCGCTTCATCATATCAAAATCCTGGAAGACCTTGACTTTCACGACATCATCGTCAGCATGAAAGCGTCTGACGTCAATCTAGCCATAGAAGCATACGAAAAAGCATCAAAAGCATTTGATTATCCGCTCCACCTCGGAATTACAGAATCGGGCACGCTGTTTGCCGGAACGGTAAAAAGCGCGGCCGGACTCGGAGCGATTTTAAGCAAAGGAATCGGAAACACGCTCCGGATCTCTCTGAGCGCCGACCCGGTTGAAGAAGTAAAAGTAGCCAGAGAACTGCTGAAATCATTCGGTCTCGCTTCAAACGCGGCTACGCTTATTTCATGCCCGACATGCGGACGGATCGAAATTGATCTCATCAGCATCGCAAATGAAGTGGAAGAATACATTTCTAAAGTCAAAGCGCCGATTAAAGTAGCCGTTCTCGGATGTGCCGTTAACGGACCGGGCGAAGCAAGAGAAGCTGATATCGGGATTGCCGGCGCGCGCGGCGAAGGACTTCTTTTCCGCAAAGGCCAAATCGTCCGCAAAGTCCCTGAAGAAACCATGGTCGAAGAGCTGAAAAAAGAAATCGACAAGCTGGCAGAAGAACACTACGCAAAGCTTGAAGCGGAAAAAGCAAAAGCAGAACAAGAAACACAAAAAGCTTGACGGATATTCCGCCAAGCTTTTTTTGCGTTGTGTTAAAAAAACGGTGTAATGAAGATGCCGAGCACAAGGGAAACAATACCGATTCCCATCGCCCATCCGCCTAAAGCGCCTGCTCCTCTTCTTCTGGCGATATAGCCGACGATAATGCCGCATGCCCCTAATAAAACAGGGAGCACAAACAGGGAAATGATAGAAATAGCCAATGCTGCATACCCTATCCCCCGGCCTTCACTTACTCCGTCCCGATTATCATCACGGTCTGCTGCCCGGTCAGAAGCACGATATGGCTCTGAAATTTCGGCCGCTGTTTCTTCTGAATAAACATCACGCGTGATATCGGTTCCTTCCGATCCATGATCCACGTAGTAGTCGTTGCCTTTTCGATTTTCGTAATCGTATGCCACCTTCAATTCCCCCTTTTTCTTTTATGAAAGGAGCTTTTTTAGTTTCCGCGTTTTTTACGAATTCATGTTTGCTAAACTTTTCTGGTATTGTTAATTGTTTATGTTACACTTGAAGGGATGAATTTATAGGAGTGTGGACATGTTACGGTTAGGTATAGATATTGACGGCACAGTTACGGCACAGGATACATTTGTCCCTTATTTAAACCGCTCATTTCATCTTTCCATTACCTTGGATGATATGACTGATTATGATCTGACGAAGCTTTTGAACATTACAGACGAGGAATTTTGGGAATGGATGAACGTTCATGAAGCAGCCATATATAAAGAAGCGAAGCTCGCGGAATTTGCCAAGCAGGCACTGGACGGACTGAAAGAAGAGCACCGCCTGATCTACATTACGGCAAGACGCGGCCACTTAGAAGATGTTACGCTGGACTGGTTTGCAAACCGGGACATTCATTACGATCACATTGAGCTTGTCGGAGGCCATCACAAAGTGGAAGCCGTCAAAAAACACGGCATTGATTTATTTTTCGAAGATCACCACGGCAATGCGACAATGATCGCAAAAGAAGCAGGCATTCCGGTTATCCTTTTTAACTCCCCATATAATCAGCTCCCCATCGATTCCAATATTATCAGGGTGCAGAATTGGCTTGAAGCCGTCGCCTGGATTAATAAAAACAAACATAGCTTTCAGCATGTCAAAAGCTGAAAAAACCTCCTGTATAAGCAGGAGGTTTTTTATCGGCACGCCGGACAGGTGCCGTAAATTTCAAACTTATGGCCGCTGATTTCATACCCTTCCAAATCATCGTGCAGCTTATCCATCGGACAGGACTCAATTTCCTTCGTTTTCCCGCAGGTTAAACAGATAAAATGGTGATGATGATGGGTATAAGAGCATGTAAAACGGAACAGTTTTTCTCCGGAAAGCTCCGTCGTTTCCAAAATGCCGAGTTCTTCATATAACGAAAGATTTCTGTATATGGTATCAAAGCTCAGACCCGGATAGTCGTCATTTAATGCGGCAAGCACGTTTTTGGCGGTCAGATATTTATCAGAATCAGCAAAAAGCTGCAGCATGTCTTCTCGCTTACTCGTATATTTATACCCTTTTTCTTTCAGCAGGTTCAACGCTTCTTGTACGTTCATGAGGACCTCCCCTTTACAACACGGTATCGCTCCAAAAAGAAAATGGCAGCTGTCTGAACAGCAGGCCATTTTCTTATGATGTATCAAATTATACCTATAAAATGATGAAAAGTAAATGAAAGCCTAGTGAATCGCGGTTTTGAACTTACCGCCCCTCGTTTCATGGGTATTCATGATTGTAATAAAGGCGTTTTTATCAATTTCAAACACAATGGATTTCAATTTAGTCACTTCAAGCCTTGTCACGACCGCGTAAATGACTTCTTTGGTTTCATCCGTATATCCGCCTTTTCCCTGAAGCTTAGTGGTTCCCCGTCCAAGCCGGTGCAATATTGCATCTGAGATCTCAGCATATTGCTCTGCAACAATAATGACCGCTTTTGTTTCATCAAGCCCCTGGATGACCGCGTCAATCGTTTTCATGGCAATATAATAAGTCATGAAAGAATACATTGCCTGCTCCGGACCGAACACAAAACCGGCCCAAATGAAAATAAACACATTGATGAGCATAACGAATTCCCCGACTGAAAAGGGCAGCTTTTTCGTGAGAAGGATACCGAGGATTTCAGTACCGTCCATCGAGCCTCCGTTTCGGATGACAAGGCCTACCCCGAAACCGAGCAAAAGCCCCCCGAATACCGTCGCCAAAATAGGCTGGGTCGTAATGGCCTCCACATGGTGCAATGAGGATTCAATCAGCGCTAAACCGACGATTCCGATAACAGTAGAGATGAGAAATGTTTTTCCGATATATTTATATCCGAAAATCATAAATGGAATGTTGAGTAACACAACGAATAAGGCAAAATTGAGGAGGGGATTGGACATAAAGAGGTGGTCTAAAATTAATGAAACACCGATAATGCCTCCGTCGATAAAATTATTAGGGACCAGAAACAATTCAATACTTACGGCGGCTGAACCCGCCCCGATCAGAATCATAATGACCCTGAAGATAAAGTGTAAAAATGATTCTCTTTTATGCTGTTTATTTGGGGTCATAAAATCTCCTTTCCTATAATAACTATTTTAAACAGTAAGCAACTTTATTTTACCATTAAAAGCTGTAACATTTTAATGATCTGCTCAATACATTATGTCTAAAGAGGTGAAAGTATCGATGATTTTAATACAAAGAATTATTTTGCAGCGGCTCAATCAAGTCACTGCGGACGATCTGCTGAAATATTCCAAGCAATACGGGATCAGCATTACAAGAAGTCAAGCGGCTGAGGTAGCGGCTCTGATGCACGGAAAAAACATCAATATTTTTGATGAACAGGAGCGGCTGCGCCTGCTGAAAAAAGTGGAAACGATAACTTCAAAAGAAACGGCGCGGAAAGTTGACGAACTTTTCAATCAATTCTCAGGGTAAAAAAGGAGGGACACCCGCCCCTCCTTTCTTTCTTATTGAGCTGATATTTTTTCAAGAAGCTCCTTATCAAACTGCTTTTCTTTCAGCATTTCGATTTCAAAACGGTACGGCGGCTTCTTATTTTTCTTGTCTTCGCCTACATACGGTGTTTCGAGGATTTTCGGGATATCGGCAAGCTGCTCGTGATGAACGATGTACTGCAGAGCGTCAAAACCGATCTCTCCGAACCCGATATTTTCATGGCGGTCTTTCCGGGCGCCTTTGACATTTTTACTGTCGTTAACATGAAGGACTTTTATCCGATCGATGCCGACGATTTTATCAAACTCGTTAAGAACACCGTCAAAATCATTAGCGACATCATACCCGGCGTCATGGGTGTGGCAAGTGTCAAAGCAGACGGATAGATGTTCATTATGCGTGACTCCCGCAATGATCTCGGCCAGCTCTTCAAAGCTTCTCCCGCATTCTGATCCTTTGCCCGCCATTGTCTCCAGCGCAATCTGCACGTTTTGCCCGGGAACAATCACTTCGTTTAAACCTTCAATGATTTTTTTGATGCCCGTCTCAGCCCCGGCTCCGACATGCGCCCCTGGATGAAGCACGATCTGTCTCGCGCCGATCGCTGCCGTTCTTTCAATTTCAGAACGCAGAAAATCAACGCCCAGCTCAAATGTTGCCGGATTTGTCGTATTTCCAATGTTAATGATGTACGGCGCATGCACGACAATCTCATCGATGCCGTTTTCCTTCATATGGGCGCGGCCCTCTTCGATATTCAAGTCTTCAATTTTTTTGCGGCGCGTGTTTTGGGGAGCGCCTGTATAGATCATAAATGTATTCGCCCCGTACGAAACAGCTTCCTTGCTTGCGGCAAGGAGCATATGTTTTCCGCTCATTGAGACGTGTGAACCTATTTTCAGCAACCCGATTCCCCTACTTTCCTTTGTTAGATTTGTTTCTTCTCTGCTTTCTTTTTATCTTTTCCATTTCGTAGCTCATTTTCTTTTTATAGCCCGGCTTCACTTTTTTCGGTTTTTTCACGAGGCGCTTCGCCATTTGGTCAGCCTCATTCTCCGATTTTTTGCGTTTTTTGCGGCGGTGGCGGTCATCGCCTTTCTTCCATTCGCCGTTTACAAGCTCCGCATAGTCAAACACAATACCCATCTTTTCGAGTCTTACGAGCGCATCTTCGTCAGAAAGCTCATAAATGGTCAGTGCTTGGCCTGATGAACCCGCGCGTGCGGTTCTCCCGACGCGGTGAACATAAAAATCCAGATCGTCCGGAAGCTCATAGTTGATGACGTGGCTTACGCCTTTAATGTCAATTCCTCTTGCCGCAAGGTCTGTCGCAATGACATAAGTGAATTCCAGATCATTAATCTGCTTCATTACCTTCTTACGCTCACGCGGCGTTAATCCCCCGTGCAGAAGACCGATCCTCATGCCCTTTTCAGTCAGGTATTTCGCAATATGGTCAGCCGTGTTTTTCGTATTTGCAAACACAATGCCCAGATAAGGGTTCAGATGAGACATCATATCAAAAAGCAGTTTGTCTTTATCACGCTGTTTAGAAGGAACCAAAACATGTTCAATCTTTTCGGCTGTGATTCTTTTCGGCTCAACATGCGCGTACTTCGGATTTTCCATATACTTTTTCAAAAACGGCTTCAGCTTTTCCGGAATCGTAGCTGAGAACACAAGCATCTGAAGTTCTTCCGGCATACGCGATCCGATGTAATCAACGTCTTCTAAAAAGCCCATGTCAAGCATCAGATCAGCTTCGTCAATGACGAGAGACTGCGCTTTATAGACGTTCAATGCCTGCGCCTTAATCAGATCCGCGATCCGGCCCGGCGTTCCGACGACGAGATGAGGCTGTGTTTTCAGCTTATCAATTGATTTTTGCTTGTCCGTCCCGCCGATGAAGCATTTTGTCCGGATCGGCTCATCTTCCGCACCCTGTGTGATTTTGAGTGCTTCCTGATGAATCTGATTGGCAAGCTCTCTCGTCGGCGCCGTGATAACAGCCTGTACCGTATCAGAACCCGGATCAATCCGATTCAAAATTGGCAATAAATAGGCGTGGGTTTTCCCCGTCCCCGTCTGGGACTGCCCGATCACGCTTTCGTTTTTCAGTACGGCAGGTATCAGACGCTTTTGAATATCTGTCGGTTCATAAAAACCAAGGCGGTGAACTGCATCTATAATAAACGGTTTTAAGTTGTATCCATCAAATTTAGTTTCTTTCATTTTTCCCAGCTCCTTAAAGCGGCACATTCTGTGTCCATCATCACATTATAACCGATTTTACTTAAAAACACCATGTCTTGGGGGAATCCTGTTTTCGAGACAGAAAAGCAAATGCCCCCTCCGATGCATATTGTAATAGCAGAGAGACAGAAAGGAGGTACAAGTATGTTTCCACAGCAGCCGATGAGAAATATGGCGCAGCAGGGACGGCCGTTTATGAATCCGCGTATGATGATGGGAGGAAGACCGTCATTGCCGGGACGGCAGCTAATGCAGCAGGGCCGGCAGCTTTTCCCTCAGCAGCAGATTGCCGGAGCGGGCCTGAGAAACGCAGGCACGGGCGGCGGAGGGGGCTTAAAAGGTATGCTTTCCCGTTTTTTACCCGGTTCAGGAGGAGGAAGCGCTGCCGCGTCGGCACCGGCGGCGGCCAGCGGAGGAGCAGGTGCAGGACTGCAGGGAATACAGAACCTGGCAAGTCCGGCATCCCTGTCGAACATGCTCGGCAACGTTCAGAAGGTGCTCGGCGTGGCGCAGCAGGTTACGCCGATGATCCAGCAGTACGGTCCTTTAGTACGGAGTCTGCCCGCCATGATGAAGCTTTACAGCCAATTAAGCAGCAGTGATGACGAGAATGAATCTGACGAGACGAAAGAAACAGACGAACAGGACAAAAAGGATGAAGCTGAAAAAACAGATGAAACAGAAGATGAAAACAAATCAGACGCCTCATCCAAAACATCAAAGAAGACGTCTGAAAAAGCATCCGCTTCAAAAGAAAAAGACGCCGCACAGGCAGACTCAGCGGAACAGCCGCGTCCAAAAAGAACATCGGGCAGATCAAAGCCGAAATTATATATTTAACATTCTTTGATATCTCACGAAAGATTAGCTATAATGAGATCAGAAGAATGCAAGATTTGAGCCGTTTAACTACGGCTTTTTATATTGCCTCTACACTCACTTTTGATAGGAGGACATCTACATTGGACGTTATCAAAATATCGCCGCGCGGCTACTGTTACGGCGTTGTTGATGCCATGGTCATAGCCAAAAACGCGTCACTCGATAAAACACTGCCAAGACCTATATATATACTCGGAATGATTGTTCATAATAAGCATGTCACAGATGCGTTTGAGGAAGACGGCATTTACACGCTTGACGGCACAAACCGTCTGGAGATTTTAAAGCAGGTGGAAAAAGGAACCGTTATTTTCACGGCTCACGGGGTATCTCCGGAAGTAAGAAAAGCCGCTGAGGAAAAAGGGCTTGTTACGATTGACGCCACATGCCCGGACGTCACGAAAACACATGACTTAATCCGGAAAGTAAAAGCTGAAGGTTATCACGTCATATACATCGGTAAAAAAGGCCACCCCGAGCCTGAAGGAGCTGTCGGCGTCGCTCCTGAAATCGTTCATCTCGTTGAAACAGAGGAAGACGTGAGAAATCTCGATATTCAGGCTGAGAAATTAATCGTTACAAACCAAACGACAATGTCCCAGTGGGACGTCCACGATATTATGGAATCAGTCAAAGAAAAGTACCCGTACGTGGAATACCATCAGGAAATCTGCCTGGCCACACAGGTTCGTCAAGAAGCTGTATCAGAGCAGGCAAAAAAAGCGGACTTAACCATTGTTGTCGGTGATCCGAAAAGCAATAACTCCAACAGACTGGCGCAAGTGTCAGAAGAAATCGCCGGAACAAAAGCCTACCGAATCGGAGACATCAGTGAACTGAAGCTCGAATGGCTGAAAGACGTCAATACCGTCGCCGTTACCGCAGGCGCATCAACACCGACACCGATTACAAAGGAAGTCATCCGCTTTTTAGAGCAGTTTGACCACAACGATGAATCGACATGGCAGCTTGAACACAGTGTGCCGCTTAAAAAAATCCTTCCGAAAGTAAAAATAAAAGACTGAGGCCCGGGGCCTCAGTTTTTTTATAAGAAGGTAAATGGGTTTGTATCTGTTTCGGAAGCGAAAATGCGCACATCATAGTTTTTCTCTCCTGCCATTGCCGTAAGCTTCTCAGCCGTGCCTTTTCTCATGATCTTTTCAGCATAATGCCCCGGATCCACAACGTTTAATCCCATCATCATCGCATCATGCGCTACATGGAAATAAAGATCGCCCGTCACGTAAACATCTGCACCTTTCCGCTTTGCCTGATAAATATATTTATTTCCGTCACCGCCAAGAACCGCGACTTTTTTCACCTTGCTGTTTCGCTCTCCGACCATCCGGACTCCGTTAACGTCAAACTTTTCTTTCACAAACAGAGCAAACTCTTCAAGCGTCATGTCTTGCTGAAGTTTTCCGATGCGGCCGAGTCCTTTTTCAAGCGGAGACTGCTCCACCGGATAAATATCATATGCCACCTCTTCATACGGATGGCTTTTTTTCAGCGCTTTTACGACGGTTTTCTCCATACTTGCCGGAAAAACGGTCTCAAGTCTCACTTCATGGACGAGCTCCAGTTCTCCCGTCTGTCCGATAAACGGTTCTGCCCCGTCCAGCGGCTTAAAGCTGCCGATTCCCTCAGAGGAGAACGCGCAATGGCTGTAATTGCCGATATGTCCCGCTCCGGCGTTGCCAAGTGCGGTTCTTACAGCTTCTTCATAGTCTTTCGGAACATAGACGGCAAGCTTTTTCATCGGGTCCGAATATGTCGGGACAAGCACTTCTGTGTCTGTCAGGCCGAGAGCTTCGGCAAGCAGATCATTCACACCGCCGTCCGCCACATCAAGATTCGTATGAGCCGCATATACGGCAATATCATGCTTTATACATTTCTCAATCAGTCTTCCGCCAGGCTGATCAGTGGTGATCTGTTTAAGCGGCCGAAAAATCGGCGGATGGTGGGCGATAATTAAGTCAACTTTTTTCTCAATGGCTTCATCTACCGTTTGTTCCAGAACATCCAGTGTCACCATGACATTTTTCACCGGCTTATTCAATGTACCGATCTGCAGGCCGATTTTATCTCCTTCCACCGCAAAAGCCTTCGGTGAAAATTGTTCAAACAGCTGGATGATTTCCTGTCCGTTTACATGTTTAGGCATGTCCGATTACCTCCTTCAGCAGAGAAATCCGCTCTTTCAATTCAGCTAATTTTTCATGACTTTCATGCTTTGCGCTGCGGCTGATCTGTTCATAAATTTGTTCAGTATGCTTAAGTTCCTGGCTCCATTTCCGAAGAAACACTTCATTCCTCTCTTTTAATAAAAACGGACCCGCAAGCATTCCGGCAGCCATCGGCACGTCCCGATACGGCGCATCACGGTCGCCAGTTTCCGCAACGAGGATTTCATAACACTTTCCGTCTTCTTCGAGAATCACTTCATCAATCAGTTCATAGCCTTCCTGATACAGCCACTCTCTTATATGAACGGCATGAATATTCGGCTGCAGAATCAGCCGTTCACGCCCCGTCAATTTCGTTTTTCCGGACTCCAAAATATGAGCGATCAGCGCTCCGCCCATGCCAGCGATTGTAATGGCGCCGGCTTCTCCTTTTTCAAGGACGCTCAGCCCGTCACCTTTCCTTACGGAGATAAGAGTGCTTAAGTCCAGTTTTTCCACCTGCTGTTTGGCGGATAGAAACGGTCCGTCTGTAATTTCACCGGCGATTGCCCGGCTTGCCAAATGATTCAAAACGGCATAGCAAGGAAGATACGCGTGGTCCGACCCGATATCAGCAACCAGGGCACCCGGAGGGATATATTCCGCCACAGACTGCAATCTTTTAGATAACTTCATTTCATTCACAATATCACAACTTTTCTCAGGTTCTTTTTCCTTTACTATCATATAAAAAAACCGCCCGGAATCCAAGCGGCGGATAGAGTTTTTCATATGTCTTTTATATAGGGACCGGTAAAGCTTTATTTAATGTCAGAAACCCATTTTGCCATGTCATCCAGCTTTTCGGCCGGCACAAGGCCCGCGGGCATCCCGTTGCCGCCTTTTTCAATTTTTGTTTTAATCTCAGCGACATCTTTTCTTTTGCCGACGCCTTTTAAGTTCGGCCCTGATACACCTTCATAGTTTTCCCCGTGACAGGTGATGCAGTTCGCTTTATAAATCTCTTCAGGTGAAGCGTTTGCAGTTTCCTTCTCGGCATTTTTGCTTTCACCGCCGCTTGCGATCTGATGCGCATCTCCATTGCCTTTTACAGCTAAAAAGAAAGTCAGCCCTATTCCCAGCACTGCAATGAGCAAAAAAGGAATCAGCGGATTCCACTTCATATCTCCATCCCCCTTTTTCATTCTCCCCCTATGTAAACACTTCTAATTCTAACTTATTTTTACAAAAAGTAAATGGTCTTGCTCAGCAATTTCATTGATTTCACAATTTATACAAAAAGCAAAAATAACTGTTTTGTTTATCACAAAATTATCTTTATTCTATTGTATAATGAATTGTATACGCTTACAATAAAGAATATAAATAAACTTATCTCATTTTCCCCCTTTCAGGACATGCCGCATTTTTTCCAAACTCATTTGCAAAACATATGCTTATCCAGTAAAATAAAGGTATATTATCCATATATCTTATACATAAAAAAGAACGGATCAAAAAGACCCGTTCCATTCTATTCGAGAAAATCCTTCAGACGTTTGCTTCTGCTCGGATGTCTCAATTTGCGAAGCGCTTTTGCTTCAATTTGGCGAATACGCTCTCTCGTTACTCCAAACACTTTGCCTACTTCTTCCAAAGTTCTTGTGCGTCCGTCATCCAGACCGAAACGGAGACGCAGCACGTTTTCTTCACGATCTGTCAACGTATCCAGCACATCTTCCAGCTGTTCTTTTAAAAGCTCATATGCCGCATGATCCGACGGAGATGTCGCTTCCTGGTCTTCGATGAAATCACCGAGATGTGAGTCGTCCTCTTCACCGATCGGCGTTTCTAAAGAAACAGGCTCTTGAGCAATTTTTAATATTTCACGGACTTTTTCAGGCGTAAGATCCATGTCTTCAGCAATCTCTTCCGGTGTCGGCTCTCTGCCAAGATCCTGAAGAAGCTGACGCTGCACCCGGATTAATTTGTTGATGGTTTCCACCATGTGAACCGGGATACGGATTGTTCTCGCCTGGTCAGCGATGGCGCGTGTAATCGCCTGTCTGATCCACCAAGTCGCATACGTACTGAATTTATATCCTTTACGGTAGTCAAACTTCTCGACGGCTTTCATGAGACCCATGTTTCCTTCTTGGATCAAGTCTAAGAAAAGCATGCCGCGGCCGACATACCGTTTAGCAATGCTGACAACTAAACGAAGGTTTGCTTCAGCCAGTCTGCGTTTAGATTCCTCGTCACCCTCTTCAATTTTTTGAGCGTAGGTGATTTCTTCTTTAGCAGAAAGAAGATTTACCCGTCCGATTTCCTTAAGGTACATGCGGACTGGATCATTGATCTTTACGCCAGGCGGTACGCTGAGGTCATTAAGGTCAAATTCTTCTTCGGCTTTGGCAAGCTGTTGAATATTAGGATCTTCCGTTTCTTCATTTTCACTAATTAATTCAACACCTTGTTCTCCTAAAAATTCATAATACTCATCCATTTGGTCTGATTCAATTTCAAAGCTGGACATGCGTTCAGCAATTTCTTCATATGTTAAAACGCCACGTTTTTTTCCAGTTTCAGTAAGCTGCTCTTTTACCTGGTCTAATGTAAGTTCTGTTTCTGTTTCGTGGGTTTGTTTATCAGCCATTATGGATCCCTCCTTCCAAAGCTTGCAACGAATTCTAAAAGCGGTATGTTTCTTATCCGACCCGGAAGCCTTCTCTCTTTTTCAGCATGCAGGGCTGCGGATAATAAATGACAATTCATGATGAGGTTAAGCGATCTATTTGCTCCTCCGCAAGGAATCATTGCCAATCAGAACGCAAGCCTCTTTGTGGTGTTACTTTAATGATCGGTTCAATGCAACAATTTCTTGAGCCAGAGACGCAGCTTTCACGAAGTCTTTCTGCCTCTCCGCATCCGCTCTTTCTGCTTCTTTTTCCTTTATCATTGACCATTTTCGGTGATCCAACACTTTTTTTACGTAATCGGATAACTCGGCCTCTGAGAGCTCCTCGTTTACTTGGAGCATCCCTATATCTGAAAGCAGCTGGCTGATTTCCTCATCCTGCATTCTCGCCATAAGATGCTGCGGCGTCATGTCAGCGCCCTCTTCATAAACAGCGTACAGGTATGCTGCCAGCGCACGATGTCCGTCAATGTTAAATTCAAAGCCGACACGCTCAATCACTTTCTTTATGACGTTTCGGTCTCTCAGCATATGAGCGAGCAGAAGTCTTTCCGCGTTCTCATAGGCGGGACGGAGACGGCGCCGTTTCGCTTTTGTCGTCACCCGGGCCCGTCTTGTCTGCGGTTCGGCGTTTTTGTCGCCGGGGGCGTTTTGTCTGGCGTAGATGGAAAGCTGTTCAGTCAAAGATTCTACCGAAAGAGAAAATTCTGAGGCGAGCTGCTTCACATACATTTCCTGCTCAAGCGACCCGGAAAGAGCGCTGATTTCTTTCAGCACTTCTTTCATGTAAGCGAGCCGGTCTCCTTCGTCAGATAAGTTTTTCCCTTTGCGGAAATACTGCATTTTAAAAGCCATGACCGTAACGCTTGCATCAATGATATCGGTCCGGAATTTTTCTCCGCCCCGGGTTCTGATATAATCATCAGGATCAAGCCCGTCAGGCAGCATGCTTACTCTTACCTTACAATCGGCTTTCTGGAGCAGGCCGGCCGCTTTCAGCGTAGCTTCGTACCCGGCTTTATCCGAATCGTAGCAGAGAATGACCTCCTGAACATTTCTCCTGAGGATTTTCACATGTTCTTCGGTGAGCGACGTCCCCATTGTGGCGATACTTTCTTTTACGCCTGAGCTGACGGCGGATATGACGTCAGCGAAGCCTTCAAACAGAACGGCTCTCTCCTCTTTCCTGATCGGCAGGCGCGCCTTATGAAAGTTATACAGCAGCTTAGATTTATGAAACAGCGGCGTTTCCGGGCTGTTCATATATTTCGGCTGCTGGCTTCCGAGCGCCCTTCCTGAAAAAGCCGCCACGGCTCCGTGGTGATCATGAATGGGAAACATAATTCTGTTTCTGAAACGGTCAAAATACCCGCTGCCGTCTTCCCTTCTGATCAGCAGACCCGCTTTTTCCATCAGTTCTTCCTCAAAACCGCGCTTTTTCAAGAATTTCGTCATGAAATCCCAGGAATCCAGCGCGTAGCCGATTTCAAACTCATCTATGAGCTCTTTCGTAAAACCCCTTGATAAAAGGTAATCTAACGCTTCCTGGCCTTCCTTTGTATTTATTAGCAAATGATGGTAAAATTTCTTCAGAAGCTCGTGGGCTTCCGCCATCTTCTGCTCTCCGGAAGATTCCGGCCTGGATGCAGAGTGAATCGTTATATCATCAGGGAAATCAATCTGATATTTATCCGCAAGGTGAGAAACAGCTTCCGTAAATGAATAACCTTCCATCTGCCGTAAGAAAGAGAAAACGTTCCCGCCCGCACCGCATCCGAAGCAATGAAAGATCTGCTTATCGCTGGAGACGGAAAACGAGGGCGTGTTTTCCCCGTGAAACGGACAGAGCCCAAAGTAGTTGCGGCCTTGCTTTTTCAATTGGACATAATCACCTATGACTTCAACAATGTCTGCTGACTGCTGCACCTGATTAACTACTTCATCTGGTATGCGGTTTCCCATCTTATAACACTCCGTCGTACATTATTCGATGTTTTGATTTGAAATCCCTTCATCATTCGACAGGATTTTTTTAAGCAGGGTAACAAATCGATTCCGATCTTCTTTATTTAATTTTTTAGGTCCTTTGGAATGAATGCCGCTTCTTCTCATTTTGCCTGACATATGACGGCTCATCAGAGCGAAGTCAATCGTGTCTTCAGTATAAGAACGGCCCCTTTCCGATAAGACGGCAATATTTCTGTTCAGCAAAAGAGAGGCTAAACCGATATCCTGCGTGACTACGACGTCTCCCGATCTCACATAGTTTGCGATATATAAGTCTGCCGCTTCTTTATGAGGATCAACGTATACCCAGTTCTCGTCTTTGCTTCTGGAAAGCTGGTAGTGTTCAAATGATGCGACGAAAATAACCCGAACGCTGTATTGCGATGCAATGAGCATTATTTCCTCTTTTACGGGGCATGCGTCTGCATCGACAAAAATCGTCTTTTCTTTTTCATTTAGAAGACTAATTCTCCATCCCTCCATCAATCTCCTGCATAAAAACAAGCGAAATCGCATATGCTCCATGACTGCGGATCTATTTTGAGCTTTGTCGAAAAATTTCCGGGAGTTATTCTTGACATCTTACCCATAATAGTTTATTCGTATCACACGAAGCTTAAACCTAAAAATAAACATTTTATCACAATTTTTTATTATAATACAAACTTCGCAAAGATGCCATCCTTTTTGTTTATTCCCTATTTGCATACCCAAAAACCCAGGATAAAGCGTCCTGAGTTATCGGCCCTTTGTTTTGAGATGATGAATGATGTTCGCTGTTTCCTCGACCGCTTTATTCGAAACGTCAACGACTTGGCAGCCGATCCGGTCCACGATTTTCTCAAAATACTCCAGCTCTTCTTTAATTCTGTTGATATTGGCGTAAATGGCTTTGTCATTTAAGCCGAGAGATTTTAACCGTTCTTTTCGTATATGGTTCAGTTTATCAGGGCTGATTTTTAAGCCGATGCATTTTTTCGGATCAACGCTGAACAGTTCTTCCGGCGGATCGACCTCAGGAACGATCGGCACATTGGCCACTTTCAGACGCTTATGGGCAAGATATTGTGATAATGGGGTTTTAGACGTTCTGGATACTCCGAGCAGGATGATATCGGCTTTTAAAATGCCTCTTGGATCTCTGCCATCGTCATATTTGACGGCAAACTCGATCGCCTCGACCTTTTTGAAATAATCTTCATCAAGCTGGCGGACGCGGCCCGGTTCATATTTAGCGGTCAGACCGTAAGCCGATTCCATTTTATCGATGAGCGGACCGATAATATCGTAATACAGCACATTCGCTTTTTCCGCTTGTTCAACCAGGTATTTGCGCATTTCAGGAACAACGAGCGTAAAACAAATAATGCCGCCGTCCGCTTTGGCGAGAGACACGACTTCATTAATGGTGCCGATATCTTCCACATAAGGTATTCTTCTGATATGCGTATCATCGGCTGAGCCGTTAAACTGGCTGAGCGAGGCTTTTACAACGAGTTCGGCGGTTTCTCCGACTGAGTCTGATACTACATAAATGATGCGATTGTCCATGTTATCCCCCCGTTAGTTTTCAAGCTTATATGATTTCATTTTCTGATAAACTGACAAGTATCTTAGTCATATTCGTTTTGGTAAACCGGCCGATGACCTCAAAGCCTTTATCCGTATCTTTAATAACGGGCAGGGCATCGATCTGTTTTTCAATTAAATACTTGGCGATGTCCATCACATAATCGTCACGCCGGCAGACGGCGATATTCGGCATTCTTGTCATGATAATATGAACCGGTATTGAGGCAAGTTCCTGCTGGCCGATGCTCGCCCGCAGCAAATCTTTGCGTGACAGCACACCGACTAAGACAGCATCACGATCTACGACAAATAACGTGCCGACATCTTCTAAAAACATGGTGCAGATGGCATCGTATACCGAGACATTCTCATTGATGACAACAGGGATCGATTGAAAATCTTTCACTTGCAGCTTTTTCAATTTATCCGCAAGCAGCTGATTTCCCGTTTTCCCCGTATAAAAATAACCGACCCGCGGACGGGCCTCTAAGAAGCCTGACATGGTGAGTATGGCCAAGTCCGGCCGCAGCGTGGCCCTCGTTAAATTGAGCTGTTCTGCGATATGCTCTCCGGTAATCGGGCCGTTTTCCTTTACAATCTGTAAAATTTGTTCTTGCCGTTTATTTAATTCGATCGTACTCACCACCTTTATGGAAGGGTTTCTTTATCTATGTTTTCATTCTGTGATGTTTATGTAAAAGGGGAAAAGACGATTGCCGATCACACAGCAACCGTCTTTTTCTTTATTTTACAATAAGATGATTCATATTAGCAAAAGACTTGATCACATCTGCAAGAGCGGTCATTTGCGCTAAACGGTTGGTTTTTAATGCTTCATCGTCCGCATTTACCATCGTGTGATTAAAGTAGTCTTCAATCGGCTCCTTTAATCCGCTGAGCACGGCAAGCGCCTGTTCATAGTTTTTGGAGGCAAAGCTTTCCGCGACACTGTCTTTTGTTTTTTGATAAGCGTCATACAGCTTTTTCTCCTGTTCATTTTCAAACAGATCCGGCTTGACATCGCGGCTCTCGCCTTTTTTGCTGATGGAGATGACCCGGCCGAGTGATTCAGCCGTTTCTTTAAAGCCGGGTGTGCCGAGGTGCTTCTCAAGCACTCTTGCCTTATGAACGGCTGCATACGGCTCAAGCTCTGTGCTGTCCAGAACGGCTTCAATAACGTCATGACGGATGTCTTCAGCGTTTAAGACGTATTTCAGACGCTGTGTAAAGAAATCGAGGAGCTCATTTTCTTTTTCCGTTTCTGTCAATGACAGCAGCTCTTTAAACGAAATGCCCCAATTGCGGTCGATCAGAATGGAAACGATGCCGCTTGCCTGACGGCGCAATCCGTACGGATCCTGAGAACCTGTCGGA
The DNA here is from genome assembly GCF_003676355.1 of Bacillus sp. L75. Classification (NCBI taxonomy): domain Bacteria; kingdom Bacillati; phylum Bacillota; class Bacilli; order Caryophanales; family Bacillaceae; genus Bacillus; species Bacillus sp. L75. Next base: position 316,981 of record NZ_ML064903.1, on the reverse strand, counting down.
ATTACGTCAATGCTGAAGAAGGAAGCAATCGTGTCCAGTTTATCAGCTAACGCCACGACCGCGCCGGTAAAGGTTGAAGGCACTTCTCCCCCGGCCGCTCTCGGCATATAGTGCTCATTGACAGCGGCAGCGACGGCATCATCTTCACCGAGCATGCGCGCATATTTTTCTCCCATTACGCCCTGAAGCTCAGGGAACTCATAGATCATATGTGTAACCAGGTCAAATTTAGAAATCTCTGCGGCGCGCTTCACAAGGTTTTGCGTCTGTTCATCCGCTTTCAGGCGGACGGCAAGTTTGCCCGCAATGGCGGCCGCTCTTCTTACTTTATCTTCAAGGGAGCCGAGCTCTTCATGGAAAACGATATTTTCCAGTTTCTTCACGTTTTCATCAATGTTCAGCTTTTGGTCTTCTTTGTAGAAGAACGCAGCATCTGAAAGCCTTGCTCTCAGCACTTTCTCGTTTCCGCGGGCAACATTTTCAATTGCATGGCTGTTCCCGTTTCTTACCGTAATAAAATGAGGCAGCAGATTCCCGTTTTCATCTTTTACCGGGAAGTAGCGCTGATGCTCTTTCATTGTTGTTACAAGTACTTCTTCAGGGATAGAAAGAAACTCGGATTCAAAAGATCCGTAAAGCGCCGTCGGGTATTCCACCAGATGGTTGACTTCGTTCAGCAGGTCCTCATCGATCGGAATGTTCCATTTCTTCTCGGCCGCAAGCGCGTCCAGCTGGCTTTGGATCATTTGTTTGCGTTCTTTCGGGTCAGCAATGACGCTTTGTTCTTTCAGCAGCTTTTCGTATGATGACGGTGCATCAACAGATACTTCTTGGCCGAGAAAGCGGTGTCCCTGCGTGTTCCGGCCCGTCTCGACATTTGTGATTTCAAACGGAATGACGTCTTTCCCAAAGAGAGCGATAATCCATTTGATCGGACGGATATAGCGCAGATCCTGCGTGCCCCAGCGCATGTTTTTCGGAAAATGCATTCCGGCAATCAAATTTTCCAGCTGCGGTAAAAGTGTCTTCGTCTCTTGTCCCGCCTGGAATTTTTGAACGAAGACATATTCCGTGCCGTTTACATCTTTTATATACAGATCATCCACTCCGGCGCCTTGGCCTTTTGAAAATCCGATAGCGGCTTTTGTCCAGTTTCCGTCAGCATCCAGAGCGATTTTTTTCGCAGGGCCTTTTGCTTCTTCCTGAATATCAGCCTGTTTTTCTGCTACGTCTTTTATATATACTGCCAGACGTCTCGGCGTATTAAAAAGTTTCACTTCGCCATGGGCGATATTTTTTTCAGCCAGCCAGTCGGTCAGCTTTTCACCGAGCTGCACCATGCTGTCATGTAAAAACCGCGCCGGCATTTCCTCGAGTCCGATCTCTAAAAGCAAGTCTTGTTTACTCATGGGAAGAGCCCTCCTCTTTAAGCATTGGGAACCCTAATTTTTCCCGTTCTTCATAATACGTTTTTGCCACTTTTCTCGCTAAGTTGCGGACACGGCCGATATAACCCGTCCGCTCCGTCACCGAGATCGCGCCTTTTGCATCGAGCAGATTAAATGTGTGAGAGCATTTCAGCACATAATCATAGGCCGGATGCACGAGCCCGTTATCCATTTGTCTGATCGCTTCTTTTTCATAGGTGCTGAACAAATGGAAAAGCATATCCACGTCAGATGTTTCAAAAGTATAAACGGAATGCTCATATTCAGCCATCATAAATAAATCTTTCACAGTAAATCCTGACGTCCATTCAAGATCAAAGACGTTTTCTTTATCCTGAATATATGACGCGAGACGTTCAATACCATACGTGATCTCAACGGATACCGGTTTACATTCAATTCCGCCCACCTGCTGGAAGTATGTAAACTGAGTAATTTCCATCCCGTCAAGCCATACTTCCCAGCCGAGACCTGCACAGCCTAAAGACGGGTTTTCCCAGTTGTCTTCTACGAAACGGATATCATGTTCAAGCGGGTCAATGCCGAGCGCACGCAATGAATCAAGGTAAAGCTCTTGAATGTTATCAGGCGACGGCTTGATAATGACTTGGAATTGATGATGCTGATAGAGCCTGTTCGGGTTTTCACCGTACCGTCCGTCCGCAGGCCGTCTGGACGGCTCAACGTAAGCCACTCTCCACGGTTCCGGCCCGATGCTTCGTAAAAATGTATACGGGCTCATTGTGCCTGCGCCTTTCTCCACATCATACGACTGCATGAGCACACAGCCTTCATTCGACCAGTGCTTCTGCAAGGTTAAAATCATATCTTGAATGTTCATTTCAAGCACCTCCACTTTCTCCATTCTTTTACAAGTGCGGCGGCAACCAAAAAACTCCCGTCTCTATGCTTGCCGGCCGCAAACATAGGGACGAGAGTTCTCCCGCGGTTCCACCCTAGTTGCTGAGGATGTGAATCACTCAGCCTCTTTTTAAAGGGTTGCTCGAGAATGCCTTTCGTTGCGCGCTCATCCTTAGCTTACACTGCCCTAAGGTCGCTTGTATGAGTTGGACGCAAGTACTTCTTTCTGTCACTGCAACATATTTTATAATAAATGATCATATAAAAAGATGGGCAGAATGTCAACTTTTGTTTTCATCCAAAAGGTTCTTCATGCTTTCCATCTGATCTAAAAACCGTTTTGACTTTAAATAAAGTCCTGAATATTCCTCGTAATACAGATCAATGACCCGTTTAATTTCGTTTTTGGTTTCCTGTTTTAACGAGACGCTGCCGAGCCTTCCGATATCAAAGTAATAAAAAAGCCTTAGCAGCCTTGCCGTTTGCGGCGAAATCGGAACTCTGTACGGATCCTTTTCAAAGCAGCGGTGGCAGATAAACCCGTTATCTCTTATCGAAAAATGAAACGTTCCTTCCCCGCTTTTGCAGTGGACACAATGATTCAGCTCCGGATACAGCCCCATGACGCCGAGCATTTTCATCTGCACGATGAAGGTGATCACGTCCGGGTCAGTCCCGTCATTCAGCCTCTTAAAGGATTCGAGAATCAATTCGAATAAATAGGGGTTCGGTTTCTTCTCTTCCGTTCCTTTGTCAGTGAGTTCAGCGATAAAAGCGGCATACGCCGTCAAAAATAAATCTTCTCTGATCGTTCTCATGCTGAGAATCATTTCACCCTGCTGGAGCGTGCCGAGTCCGGATGTTCTTTGCATTAAAAATGACCCGTACAAAAACGGCTGGCTGACTGCTGACAGCCGGCTGGCTGACTTCCTGGCGCCCCTTGCCATGACGCCGATTTTGCCGTGTTCCCTCGTCAGCAATGTCACGATTTTATTCGTCTCCCCGTAGTCATTCGTACGGAGCACGATTCCTTCACATTTAGTCAGCATTTCCGCACCTTCCAACAATGGGAGGGGCCAAGAGGTTTACAAAATTGGAAAATCAATTCGGGCTAGCTCATCTTCCGGTTCTTCGGGTCTTTCCAGGTTCTCTTTTTCCAGTTCTTTAAAAAGAAGGTACGTATCAACACTTCCTGTTTGAGAAAATACGTTCCAGGTAAAATTCAACACAAAAAACCCACCTTTCATCATTAAACTAGCTTGCAAATCCAAATTCTTACCCTTATCTTGACCTGATGTCCTCCTTTTCATGTTAAACAAATTTTGCTAACGAATCCCTGCTTCTGTGAGGTAATCTCACACCTCAGGCATGCGCCTTAGATGAATTAATATTCATCCTCTTTGAAGCCGAAATCACGCAGCTGAGACATTTTATTCCGCCAGTCCTTCTGCACCTTCACCCATAATTCCAGGTAAACGCGTGAGCCCAAAAGAGCTTCAATATCAGCCCGCGCTCTTTTGCCGACTTCTTTCAGAAGCGCTCCTTTTTTGCCGATGACGATGCCTTTTTGAGAATCCCGCTCGACCACAATGGTGGCAGCGACATGGACGGAGCCGTTTTCCTGCCCTTTAATGGACTCGATAGCGACAGCGATGCTGTGCGGCACTTCTTCCCTTGTCAGATGGAGCACCTTTTCTCTGATCAGTTCAGAAATAATGAACCGCTCGGGGTGGTCAGTCACCTGATCGCTCGGATAGAACTGAGGCCCTTCCGGTAAATACGCTTCAATCTGCGCGAGAAGGGTTTCGACGTTGTTCCCTTCCAAAGCTGAGATCGGCACGATTTCTTTAAACGGATAGCGCGTACGGTACTCATCAATTAAAAGAAGCAGCTGGTCAGGGTGGATCTTATCAATTTTGTTTACGATCAGAAAGACCGGTGTAGACGTCTGTCCGAGCTTTTCAATGATAAACTCGTCTCCTTTTCCGTACCCTTCTTCGGCGTTAATCATAAATAACACCAAGTCAACTTCTTTCAGCGTATTCTGCGCCACTTTCATCATAAAGTCGCCAAGCTTGTGCTTTGGTTTGTGAATGCCCGGTGTATCAATAAAAATGGTCTGCGACGTGCCGGTTGTCAGCACCCCTTGGACTTTATTTCTTGTCGTCTGGGGTTTGTCGCTCATGATGGCGATCTTTTGACCGATGACCCTGTTTAAAAAGGTAGACTTTCCTACATTCGGCCTTCCGATGATAGATACAAATCCTGATTTAAAGCTTTCGTTCGTCATGTAAATCCTCCGATGAAAATGCGCCCGGTAATAATTCTTCCGCAGTCATTTCTTTTATTTGTCCTTGTAAGTTGGTCAGAATAACAAGCATATCCTTTGAGCACAGCTCGGAAATTACTTGTCTGCAGGCTCCGCACGGCGAAACCGGTCCCGGAGTATCCGCAGCCACGGCGAGCATCGCAAATTCCGTATCCCCCTCGGAAACAGCTTTGAATATCGCCGTGCGTTCAGCACAGTTGCACATGCTGTATGCCGCATTTTCGATGTTGCAGCCTCTGTACACTTTTCCGTCTTTGGTAAGAAGAGCGGCTCCCACTCTGAAATTTGAATACGGCACATACGCTGTGTCCCGCGCTTTTAATGCTTCTGCAATCAATTCTTGTCTGTTCATGTGTACTTAATTCCTCTCTTACCTTTATCCTGTATGATACCGCTGTCACTTTTATTTTACATAATTATGATTGGTTTTTCACGCCCATTTTTGGCAATGTAAAATAATTGTAAGAATCTTCTGCTAACATATCTTCGGCAAGAAGATGAGTAAACCAATGATACACGATATCACGGCAAAGACGCAAACGGCTCCGGCGGCCGCGTCCTTTGCCGCTTTTGCGAGCGGGTGATACTGATCGGTAACTAAATCCACAACATGCTCTATCGCCGTATTTAAAAGCTCCAAAGCAAGCATCCCTCCGATCAGCACCAAAACAACGGCCCATTCGGCTGTGCTCAGCCCGGTGAGAAAACCGCAAACGATAACGGCGCAGGCCGCGGTAATATGAAATTGAAAATTCCGCTCTGACCGCGCCGTTTTCCAGATTCCCCTCCATGCATGGACAAAGCTCTTCAGGAACCTGCTCCACTCGTTTTTATGATCTCGTGAGTCCATACTCATCCAGCAAATCCTTTTGCTTTGAAAACATTTCTTCCTCTTCTTCTTTTGTCATGTGATCATAGCCAAGCAAATGCAAAAAGCCGTGCACGGCCAGAAAACCGAGCTCTCTCATAAACGAATGGCCGTACTCTTCCGCCTGCTCTTTCGTTCTGTCTGCGCTGATGATAATATCTCCTAAAACAGGCGGCATGTCGGCGCCTATGATTTCAACCTCGTCTTCGCCTTCTTCTTCAAGCGCAAACGAAATGACGTCAGTCGGAGTGTCTTTTCCCCGGTAGTCTCTGTTGATTTCTCTGATTTCCTCATTTGTCACAATCGTGACCGATACTTCAGCCTGGTCCTGAATGCCTTCTTTTTCCGCCGCGAATTGGAGCAGCTTCTCCACTTCTTGGAGCGCATCAGCTGAGACGCTGTTCGTTTCATCAACAATATCTATGAGTAAACTCATTTATTTCACCTTCTTCGTAGCCTCCGGATATTCAATCCGGGAGTGGAAAATTCCTTTTAAAGTCGCACATAGTGTTTTTGCGATCGTATCCAGTTCTCGGAACGTGAGATCACATTCTGAGAATTGTCCGTCCTGAAGCTTATCGGATATAATTCCCCGCACCAGTTTTTCGATCCGCTCGGGATTGGGATTATGCATGGAACGGACGGCGGCTTCAACGCTGTCGGCCACTGAGATAATAGCCGCTTCTTTCGATTGCGGCTTCGGCCCCGGGTAGCGGAACTCTTTCTCTGTAATCTGGTCGCCCTTTTCTTTCGCTTTATAATAAAAGAATTTTAAAAGGGACGTTCCGTGATGCTGCTCCGCGATATCCACAAGCTCTTTCGGAAACTTATAGCTTCTGAGCATATTCGCACCGTCTGTCGTATGTGCAATAATGATATTTTTGCTGAGCTGAGGAGACAGCTTGTCATGCGGATTATCCATATTCATCTGATTTTCAATAAAATATTGCGGACGTTTCGTTTTGCCGAGATCGTGATAATACGCTCCGACCCGTGCTAAAAGACCGTTTGCCCCTACGGCTTCACAAGCCGCTTCCGACAGATTTGCCACCATGACGCTGTGATGATATGTACCGGGTGTTTCCGTTAAAATCTTTCGAAGCAGGGGATGATTCGGATTAGACAGTTCAATCAGCCTCATTGTTGAAAGAATGCCGAATCCCGTCTCAAAAAACGGCATCAGACCGATAATCAAAACGGATGAAGCAAGTCCCGAGACGACCCCCATCAGCATCAGCGTTCCGATTTCAACCGGTGACAGCGCCGTATTTTGTATTAATAAAAGCGACAGCACGATAATCATATTAATAAATGAGACGAACAGTCCCGTCTGCAATATTTTTGATCTCGCATTATGTTTTCCCAAAAACAGAATGCCTGAAATGCTGCTGATTAAATAGTAAATGCCGATGACGTAATTAAATGTTCCCGTCACACCCTGATTAAACATCATACTGCCGCAGATCGCCAGAATGATGCTTCCTAAAATGGCGAGCCTTTCATTGAGCAGCAGCCTGATTAAAATCGCGCCGGCGGCGATCGGCACAAGATAGCCGATATTGGTGTATTCAATCTTCTGAAAGAGACTGACGACTTCCATAATGACGAGAATAAGCGTTGTAATGATAGAAAACAGCAAAAGAGATTTATTTTTCAGCTTAAGCTCCTGCTGCTGTTTCTCAAAATAGTAGACAAGCGTGGCAATAAACAGGCCGATCATCAGAAGGAGACCGCTGATCGGTTTTAACAGGTTGGAATTATTCAAAAGACCCGTCAGTTCAAGCTTCCTGTATACTTCCCGGTCAATCAGGTCATTCTCTTCCACGAGAACCTGTCCCTGTTTGATCTGTACCGGCTGGACGCTGTCTGACGCTTCCTGGCGTTTTTCATCGGTCGCTTTCGGATCAAAAACGTAATTCGGGATGACCGCGTATTTTCCGATTTCAGTCGCAGCCGCTAAATATTTTGACGGCACAGAAGCGCTTTTCAGCTCTTTTGCGACCTTATCCTTCGCTTCAGCAAGCTTTTCAGAAGGAATTTCACTGCTCATCACCGTATTCACCGCGGTAATGACGGAATCCCTCACAAATGAGAAATCTTCATTGTTTGCATGGAGAAGCGATTTAATGGCATCTTCCGAGACAGATTCATTGACATCCTGTGTCAGCTTGTTTTTCACCGATTTTACCAGTGATTTTTCCGAAGGTGACTTTTTGTCTTTTTCCGCATCTTTTTTCACTTCGCCGATGCTGTCAAAAATGGAAGTAATCAGGTCAAGCCGATTGTCGGTATAGCCTTTTTTCAGAGTGTATTGATCTTCCACCGCATCTTCGGCCGCCTGTTTTTTCGATTCCGTCGCCTGCTGATCTTCCACTGTGGCGGGCGCGTAAATCGTCTTATCACTGACTGCAAACAAATCCAAATTAAGTGATTCAGGTTTTACATGAATAAAGAGCAAACCAAACATGATCGCTGAAAGCAGCAGGTACAGCAGCACATGGGCTGAGCGGGCATGTCTGAAACTGCGGAACCGTTCCCGGGCGCTTTTGCCCTTTCCCTTCTTTTTCAAAACAAGAACCTCCTCCCTGAAACATCAGGAACACATCATATAAAAATGACCCGATAACGGGAGATCGGGTCATTTTTGCATTACTTTTGCTTATCATAAGCTTCAATAATTTTTGCAACAAGCGGATGCCTGACCACATCTGTCTGGTCAAGTTCAATCACGGAGATGCCGTTTACGTCCTTCAGCATGTCCTTCGCTACTGCAAGTCCCGATGTGACGCCTTTCGGCAGGTCAATTTGGCTTACGTCGCCCGTAATGATCATTTTAGAGCCAAAACCCAATCTCGTCAAAAACATTTTCATTTGAGCGGGAGTGGTATTCTGGGCTTCATCAAGAATCACATACGCGTCGTCAAGCGTCCGCCCTCTCATATAGGCAAGCGGGGCGATTTCGATAACCCCTCTTTCCATAAGACGCTCCGTATGGTCGCTTCCGAGCACATCATGGAGCGCATCATACAGCGGGCGCAGATAAGGATCTACTTTTTCCTTTAAATCTCCGGGCAGAAAACCGAGGCTCTCGCCGGCTTCCACAGCGGGTCTTGTTAAAATGATTTTTTTAATGTGGCCGTTTTTTAAAGCATGCACCGCTTTTACGACCGCCAAATAAGTTTTGCCGGTTCCCGCCGGCCCGATGCCGAACACCATGTCGTTTTTCTTCATCGCCGCCACATATTCTCTTTGGCCGATGGTTTTGACACGGATCGGTTTGCCTTTTGCCGTTTTCGTTATTTCCTCTTCATACATGCTTTCAAAATAGTCCAGTTCATCTTTTTTTGCCATTTTCACGGCATACAGCACATCACGTTCCGAAATCTCGATCCCCTTGCGAATTAAAGTAAGGAGCGAGCCCAATAATCTGTCAGCGATCTCAAATGTTTCATCATTCCCGGAAACGTAAATGGTTTCACCGCGTGTGATGAGGCTAATGCCCAGATCCCTCTCCATTAAATGTAAAAAAGCATCTTGGCTGCCGAACAAAGAAAGTGCTTCGTCCGGGCTTTTCAGTTTGTGATTAATCGCAAGTAAATGTTCTGCCATTCTTTAGTCTCCCTGAACAATAGGTGTGGTTTGAACGATATCTTCTATAACTTGGTAGAGAATAATCAACTTTACTTTACCATTCTCAACGGATTGGTGCAAAACTTTTTCACTTTCCACCTCTCCGCTGCCGTTTAATCGCTTTTCTACATCTTGTCTTCCCATTTTGATACCGGCCTGAACCGCTTCGCCTTTCGTATAAGTCCGCACGGATGTTTCACTTTCTCTTGTCTGTTCTGAAACGTAAGAAACCGGAAGCTTCATCCCCAGAAATTGAAACGGATGCTTTTCTTCCTCTGTTTTCGGATGTTTCAGCGGCTCCTCATTAAACCCGAAGCCCCAAAAAGGCACGCCCCATGATCCGAAAGACAGCTTGTGCTTCGTCCTTACTTTACCCGTATATAGCGTAAATGATGTTTCAAGGGGCACGGTTACTTCTGACTTGTACCATGTTTCTCCGTAAATTTCCGCTTTTGAGGCGACTTTCCGGTCTTCATTTCCGATCAGTCCTGAGACGAGGAGCTGTCCTTTGTCAACATGATCGTTCACAAAAGCCATCGGCTGCCCCTTTTGCACGAACATCCTTTTGATGACCGCCTTCTTTTTGGCAACGATATGGCGGGGGCTCACGTACTTTTCTTTTGTCGGTTCGTTCTTTTCGACCACTTTCATATGAAGGGCTGTCCCGTTCAATTCCACACCGACCCACGTAATATTATCGATGCCGTTTGTTAATGATTTTTGAATTTTTTCCGGCGTCATCATTAAAAATTGCAAACGGCCTTTTTTCACACCGATTTCTTCAAGGTGCTTTACCATCTGATGCTCGGTTTCTGGCTTGGCCCCTTTAATATCAATTTCCCAAATCATGTTGGACAAAAGAAACAATATAACAAAAAATATCACAAATCCCGCAGTGAAGCCCAGATTTAATTTTGATTTGAGAAGCAGAAAGGGAAGACCCTTTCTTTTTGTAAAGCTTGCTTTGCATTCATGTTTTCTGATGACTCTTCTGAAAGCATGTACATCTTGAAGCTGAATCATCAGCAGAACACAGTCTTGCTTTTTTTTCACCGCAAAGATGGCGATTCCGTTTCTCGTGCATTCATTCAGCAGCCGTTCAATCCCTTTTCCTTTGACTTCCATTTGGACTTTACCCGAAAAAAATGACAGCCATTTGTTTTTCACATTATTCCCCCCCGGCTTTATGAATCGACATATCGTACGTGATCTATCGTGCCTTCCAAAAGGATTTCCTCAGGAAGGATTGCCTTAATGACCAAGTTTTTTCCTGATATGATACACTGCCCCTGCTTGAGCATCAGCCTGACTTCTTCTTCACTGAACAGCAGGAGGCCTCTGTGATTCTCTATGTAGATATGAAGTCTGCCGACCATCGTAATACGAGGCAGATCCATCATAACGTCCGGGGGAATTTCCAATGCTCTTGTCAGCCATGCCTTTACACGATTCTTTCTTTGCCCCATAAAAAAAGAACCCCCTTTCATCTCATATGTATGATTTGAAAAGGGGTTCTAACACTTTATTTTTTACCGATGTTCCGCATGGTCCGGTGCGGTTTTTTTGCACGGGGCGGACCCAAAACCTCACTGAATATAATGCCTTGGACCGCAGTTTCTTTATTTATTTTGAGGGCTGATTTCTTCAGAGACGCGTTTCGTGCGCGTGCGGATGTCAGCTTATGTTCGAGCCCGTTAAACATCTGCTCCGTCTCCGCTAGGCGCTTTTCAGCTTCCCTTCTTTTTTGCTCAAAAGGGTTCTCTTCTGAAACGGCAGGCAATTCTTCCGCTTCCGGCTTATGCTCTTTCTGCGGCTGTTTTTGATCCTGCTTTTTTGCCTGATTTCCGGGACGTGTACCCGGCGGACGTTTTTCATCTTTGTTTTTCTTGCCGAATATTGCCGATATAATGCCGATGACGGCGGCAATGACGAGCGGATTTGTCAGAATCTCGTGCATATAGCGGCTCCCTCCTTAATAGAGAGGTTATTGTTGGTCTTCATCTTGCTGGTCATTCGTCAGCTTGCCGATAGAATCCCTCATGTCCGTATCCGCGTCGATATTTTTTATGTTCATATAGTCCATGACGCCGATGTTTCCTTCACGCAACGCTTCTGCCATCGCAAGCGGCACTTCGGCTTCTGCTTCCACGACTTTTGCACGCATTTCTTCTACGCGAGCGCGCATTTCCTGCTCTTGGGCGACCGCCATGGCGCGGCGCTCTTCGGCTTTGGCCTGCGCAATGTTTTTGTCTGCTTCTGCCTGATCCGTCTGAAGAATCGCTCCGATGTTTTTGCCGATATCCACGTCGGCGATGTCAATCGAAAGAATTTCAAATGCGGTGCCTGAATCCAGCCCTTTGCCAAGTACGGTCTGCGAAATCATATCAGGGTTTTCAAGCACTTTTTTATGATTGTGTGAAGAACCGATTGTCGAGACAATCCCTTCTCCGACACGGGCGACAACCGTCTCTTCTCCCGCTCCTCCGACAAGGCGCTCAATATTGGCTCTAACCGTGATTCTGGCTTTTGCTTTTACTTCAATTCCGTCCATGGCGACACCCGCGATAAACGGTGTTTCAATGACCTTCGGATTAACGCTCATCTGTACGGCTTCCAATACGTCACGCCCGGCCAGGTCAATGGCTGCGCAGCGTTCAAATGACAGCTCAATATTGGCGCGCTGTGCCGCAATCAGGGCATTGACCACCCTGTCGACATTACCTCCGGCCAGATAATGGCTTTCGAGCTGATTTGTTGTTGCGGATAGGCCGGCTTTGTGCGCTTTAATTAACGGATTGACAACGCGGCTTGGTATGACGCGCCGCAGCCTCATCCCGACCAAAGTGAAAATGCTGATTCTGACTCCTGCCGCAAGCGCCGAAATCCATAGCATCACCGGTACAAAGGTGAAGAATATGGCTAACACAATAATGGCAGCAGCAACTAATGCTAAAATCGCCAAACTTGACAGTTCCATCTAATTCCTCCTCAAGGTTATCATCTATATTTCTCTCACGACAATGCGTGAGCCTTCCGCTTTCACTACTTTCACCTGTCTGTCTTTTTCAGTGAATGATCCTTCCGAGACGACATCCAGACGTTCATCATCAATAATGACGGTGCCTGACGGTCTGAGGGCTGTAGCGGTAACGCCGACTTTTCCCAACAGCTCCGTCCGGTTCTGATTTGAAACATAACCGCTCTCCGTGCTTGTTGAATCAGTTAATATTAATTTTTTAAAGAATTTCATTCGTTTCCCCAACACCCTTGTTAATATGATAAAGGCTGTAATAGACACAGCAATGGCGATCAAGAGAGAAACCGCCATGACGGTAAAGCTGCCCGCAGCGAGAAAGAGGCTCGCGATGACGCCTGCAATACCGATAAGACCGATTATGCCTCCGGGCAGAAATATCTCTAAAAGGATAAAAACCAAGCCCGCGCAAAATAAGAATACGCTGTCATAGCCGGCGAATCCGGCAGCGATATGCCCCGTGAAAAACAGCAGCATGGCCGTCAGTCCGACGGCACCCGGTATCCCGAGGCCCGGCGAGAACAATTCAATGGTCAAACCAAGCAAAGCAAGCGTTAATAAGACGGGGACAACAAACGGATTTGTCAGCCATCTGCCCAGTTTGCCGATGAAACCTTCTTTTGCATGGTGAACATCCGCTTTGTCAAAACCGAGCTTTGTATATAAAGCATCAAGGTCTGAAACCGTGCCCTCCGAATATCCGACTTCCTTGGCTTTTTCAGCTGTCAGTGTCAGCAGTTTTCCCTTTGGGGCGCCCGCTTCCTTTGCATTAATGGCGGGATCTGCCATGGCTAGGGCGTATTTCGGATTTCGGTTGTTTTTAACCGCTGCGTCCTCCATTTCTGCATGCCACAGTGATTGGGCCTTTTTGTCTGCCGCGTTTCCCTTTCCGTCGATGATGGCTGCGGCACCCATTTTTCCGCCCGGCGCCATATAGATTTCATCTGCCTGAAGCGCTATATACGCTCCGGCAGAAAGCGCCCGTTTATTAACGTAAGCGGTAACAGGCACATCCGCGCGGCCGATGATATCCGCAATATCCAAGGCTGATTGAACGGCGCCTCCCGGTGTATTGATGTCAAGAATAATGTGTGACGCGCCGGACTCCTTCGCTTCTTTGAAAGAACGCGATAAAAACGAGGCGAGCCCCTGTTCGACATTTTTCTCAACCGGGATGACATAAACCGATGGGTGATCAGCTTTCGCGTTCAATTGAACCCCTAATAAAGATAATACAAATAAGCCCAATAGAGCAACAGCAATTCCGTTTTTTTTTCGGAACAAGGCAAATATACCCTCCTTCCCATTTCGTTCTTCTTTATATACGTAACAAATGTACTTTAGTTTCATTTTTTTATGTATAAAAAAAGACATCTCTCAAGGAAAGATGTCTTTTTTGTCAATTAAGATAATTGACTGCTGACAAGTCTGTTAATTACGCTGCCGTCAGCTTTACCTTTTACTTTAGGCATAATAGCACTCATCACTTTGCCCATGTCCGCTTTGGAGCTCGCACCGACTTCAGCGATGGTTTCATTTACGATTGTCTGCAGCTCTTCTTCAGAAAGCTGCTTCGGTAAATAAACTTCTAAAATGTCCAGCTCTTTTTGAACTTTATCTACTAAATCTAAACGATTAGCGTTTGAAAATTCATGGAGGGAGTCTTTACGTTGCTTAAGTTCACGAGATAGGACAGTAAGTTCCTCATCCTCGGTCAAACTGTCTTTCTTAAGCTTAATTGCTTCGTTTTGAAGTGAAGCTTTCACCATTCGAACGACAGTCAGTTTGTCTTTCTCACGGCTTTTCATATACAGCTTCATATCTTGGTTAAGTCGCTCAAGAAGACTCATAAATCCACCCTCTTTTAGAATTTGCGTTTTCTAGCAGCTTCTGACTTTTTCTTGCGCTTTACGCTAGGTTTTTCATAAAATTCGCGCTTTCTTGCTTCTTGCAAAGTACCTGTCTTTGATACACTGCGTTTGAAGCGACGAAGAGCATCTTCAAGCGATTCGTTTTTTCTAACGACCGTTTTTGACATTCTCTTTCCCTCCCTCCGAATACACCAATCGACTACCTTTAAAAAGATACATATATAAACATGTACTTTGACATTATAATATAAGCCATCAGTCAGGTCAACTAAGCGAGCTCACTTTTCCGTCATGAATAAGGCTGCTTGTCTATATAATGATGGAAAGGGGTGTTTCGTTTGATGATACTGATTCTCTTTACCGCACTTATCCTGGTTTTTTTACTCGGAATGAGCCTGCTCAGGCAGGGCCTGATCGCCTTAACGTATTCAAAAATTGAGAAGAGCCTGCTCTTATTTACCGACCACCCTTTGAAAGCTTTTCTCATAAGCATCGTATTCACCGGTTTTCTTCAGAGCAGCTCAGCCTTCATGGTCATTGTCATCGGCTTTGTCAGCGCAGGCGCTTTATCTTTTAAACGGACCATTCCGATGATTCTCGGCACGAATGTCGGCTCCACGTTTACGACGGAGTTTTTAGCCATAAAGATGGATGTGCTCATTTGGGTGCTTTTTATCGGAGGCCTTGTGTTTATCCTCCTCCGTAAATATCCGTTCAGGCAGATCGGCATAAGCTTCCTCGGTCTCGGCATCATCTTTTTTTGCATCACATGCTTCAGCCGGCTCGCCGTTCCGCTGACAGAAATGAAGGCGGGGGCGGAGGTATTGCGACATGTGAATGATTCGAGCTGGTCCGCTCTTTTTATCGGTATGATATTGACGGCAATCATTCATTCAAGCTCCGTCTGCATCGGCATTTTGATGAGTTTTATGAACGAAGGGGTGATCGGCATTGAACAAGCGGTCAGCGTCGTTCTGGGATCTAATATCGGGACATGCGTCACGGCCGTCATGGCTGCTGTTTCAGGCGGTTATGCCGCCAGACAGACCGCCGGTGCTCACGTTGTGTTTAATATTCTCGGCGTGCTGCTCGTATTTCCCTTCCTGTCCGCATCAGCAGGTTTTACGGAGCGCCTGTCTGATGATCCCGCGCAGATGATTGCGCATTTCAGCCTGTTATTTAACGTAGTCACCGCCTTATTGTTTCTGCCGTTCACACATTTGTTTTACCGGCTGATTGACAGGCTGATTCCTCCGAAACCGTAAAAAAACCGATGCGGGAAGGCACCGGTTTTTTTATCAGTTATGAAGACATGCGCATGTTTCGGGTCATTTCATCCTCAACGACGCGGACGAATTGTCCTTCGTTATACGGATAGCCCGCTTTTTGAATTTTGACTTTGACAAGTTTGCCGATTACATCTTCCGTGCCTTTGAAGACGACTTTCATGTAATTGTCCGTATAGCCGACGAACATGCCCTCCTCATCAGACTCTTTAAACGCCTCTTCCGGAATGATTTCCAGAACCTCTCCTTCATAATCGGAGGCGTATTCTTTTGCAAGCTGGTCAGACAGCGCGATCAGCTTATGCACCCGTTCGTTTTTCACGTTCTCGTCAACCTGGTCTTCCATTCTGGCTGCAGGTGTTCCGGTGCGTTTGCTGTAAGGGAATACGTGAAGCTCTGAAAACTTATGTTCTTTAATGAACCGGTATGTTTCCATAAATTCTTCTTCCGTTTCTCCCGGGAAACCGACGATGACATCAGATGTGACGGCCAGACCCGGCAGCGCTTCTTTCAGCTTATTTAAACGGTCCGCGAAAAATTCCATCGTATATTTGCGTCTCATCCGTTTCAGAACGGTGTTTGATCCTGACTGAATCGGGATATGAAGGTGACGGACGATTTTATCAGACGCATCCAGCACTTCAATCACTTCATCAGTGATTTGGCTTGCTTCAATAGATGAAATTCTGATCCGCTTCAATCCTTCTACACGTGTATCAAGCTCGCGGAGAAGCTTGGCGAAATTATAATCTTTCATATCTTCGCCGTAGCCGCCCGTATGAATCCCCGTCAGGACGATTTCTTTATAGCCGGCATCCACCAGCTGCTGCGCCTGTTTAATGACTTCTTCCGGATCGCGGGAACGAAGCAGGCCGCGCGCCCAAGGGATAATGCAGAACGTACAGAAGTTGTTGCAGCCCTCTTGGATTTTTAACGACGCTCTTGTGCGGTCAGTAAAAGCGGGAACATCCAGCTCTTCAAACACGCGTGCTTTCATAATATTGCCGACGCCGTTGATCGGCTGGCGCTCTTCCCTGTACTGCTCAATGTAACCGAGCATTTTTTCACGATCCTGCGTGCCGACGACGATGTCAACACCCGGGATGGCCATAATTTCTGCCGGAGAGGTTTGCGCATAGCACCCTGTTACGCAGATGACGCCGTCAGGATTTTGGCGGATCGCCCGTCTGATGACTTGACGGCTTTTTTTATCTCCCGTGTTTGTTACCGTACATGTATTAATGACATATACATCTGCTGTCTGTTCGAATTCTTTTCGTTCATAACCCGCATCTTTAAACAGCTGCCAGATTGCTTCTGTTTCATAATGGTTGACCTTGCAGCCAAGGGTATGAAAAGCAACAGTTGCCATTACTGATCACCTCTTAATAACTCTGTATGATAGGAAACTGCGCTTAACGCGTAAAGAGGCGCAGTTTCAGTCCGTAAAATTCTCGGTCCGAGGCCGCATAAGACGGCGCCTTTTTCTGAAAGCTGATGAACTTCAGACTCAGTCAGACCGCCTTCAGGGCCGAATACGATTAAAAGAGACGAACCTTGCGGAAGGCTTTTGAGCTCCGCAGCGAAAGCGCCCGTTTCTCCCTGCTTTGATGACTCCTCGTATGCAACGACACATTTATCGACATTCTCCGCCATTTCAAGCAGCTGCCGGAACGTATGAACGGTTTTCACTTCGGGAATTTCATTGCGGTACGATTGCTCCGCCGCTTCCTTCGCGATTTTCGCCCATCTCTCCCGCTTTTTCTTTGCCTTTTTGTCGTCTAGCTTAACGACGGATCTGGCGCCTTGAAAAGGGATGAACATACTTGCCCCCAGCTCGGTCCCTTTTTGGATAATCCATTCAAGCTTATCGCCTTTCGGGAGGCCGCTTGCGATCCTGATCTTCAAAGGCAGTTCACGGTTTTCACCCGTCCATTCAGCAATGCTGCATGATATATGATCTTTAGAAACCTCTTTTAGCAGGCATAACGCTTCATGGCCGTCTTTCGAACAGCAGATAATCCGGCCGCCCGCACTCATTCTCATGACGTTCGCTATATGGTGGACGTCTTCCCCCGTGATTTGAAAATCGGGAGTTTCGTCCATCTCCTGCTTCGTGAGCTCGATAAAATATCGTTGCATACGCTGTGACACCTACTAACTGTTATTTTTTCGCGATGATGCTGACCCAATCTTCCATAGACAGAATTTCTATGATGGTAAAGCCGGCTTTTTCCAACGCTTCTTTTACTTCCTGTTTTTTCTGGCCGATAATGCCTGAAGTAATAAAATGGCCTCCGTCTTTGAGCAGGTCGTACGCCTGTGATGTAAAGCGGAGAATCACTTCCGCCAAAATATTTGCGACAATGACATCATGTTCGCCCGTGATGCCGTCTAACAAATTGTTCTGCTTCACTTCGGCCGTATCACTCACTTTGTTCAATTTCACATTCAGACGCGCACTTTCAACAGCGACCGGATCAAGGTCATACGCATGAACCGACTCGGCCTCAAGCATGGCGGCCGCGATGCTTAAAATTCCTGAACCGGTGCCGACATCAATTATACGGTCGCCTTTTTGAACGATACGCTCAAGCGCCTGAATGCACAGAACCGTTGTCGGATGCGTTCCCGTACCGAATGCCATACCCGGATCCATTTCGATAATCAGTTCATCTGTATGAACAGGTGTGTACGTTTCCCAAGTGGGAACGATCGTGAACTTTTCAGAAATTTTCACAGGATGATAATACTTTTTCCAAGCTGTCGCCCATTCTTCTTCATTAACTTCAGAAATGGTGATTGTGTTTCTGCCCAAATCAATGTCGTACAAAAGCAGATTATTAATCGTCTCTTTAATGCCGTCCACCGTTTCGCCGAGGAAACTGTTGATCGGCAGATACGCTTTGACAATGACACCCTCATCGGGGTAATCATTGGGGTCGAGCTGGTAGATTTCCCCGTAAACATTCTCACGCTCTTTCATTAAATCAAGCGGATCTTCGATGACAACCCCGCTCGCACCAGCTTCATGCAAAATATTTGAGATGGGTTCGACCGCTTCATGTGTTGTGTGAATGCTGATTTCGGACCATTTCAAAACTACCAACTCCTATCCAATCATTACTCGCCTTTAAATGCGCGTTTTACTTTGTCAAAGAAACTCATTTCTTGTTCATCCGGCAGGTTTCCGCTGACTTCAGCGAACTCGCGGATGATGTCTTTTTGTTTGTCTGTCAGATTCGTCGGTGTGACGACGCGGACGACAATGTGCTGGTCGCCTTGTCCGTAGCCCCGGACGTTCTGAACGCCTTTGCCTCTTAATCTGAATTTCGTGCCTGTTTGTGTGCCGGCAGGTATTTTCAATTTCACTTTTCCGTGAAGCGTCGGCACTTCCACTTCGTCTCCGAGTGCCGCTTGGGCAAACGTTAACGGCATTTCGCAATAAATATCGTCTCCGTCGCGCTCAAAGAACTCGTGGGCGCGCACATGGAATACGACAAACAGATCTCCCGCCGGCCCTCCGTTTACGCCCGGTTCACCTTGGCCCGGAACGCGCAGCTGCTGTCCGTCATCCACACCGGCAGGAATCGTGACATTGATTTTTTTCCGTTTTTTCACTTTGCCCGTGCCGCCGCAGTCAGAACACTTGTTTTTGATGATTTTTCCTGTTCCTTCACAGTGGTGGCAGACTCTTCGGTTAACCACTTTGCCAAACGGCGTGTTCTGTTCGACGTTCAGCTGGCCAGAACCTCCGCAGTGCGAGCACGTATCCGGCTTTGTTCCCGGCTTCGCGCCAGACCCTTTACATGTTTCGCAATTCTCTTCGCGCGGAATTTCAATGATCGTTTCTTTCCCGAAAGCCGCGTCTTCAAATGACAGGGTCATTGTATACTGCAGATCCGCGCCTTGCCGCGGCGCATTCGGGTCACGGCGTCTCGTGCCGCCTCCGAAGATGCTTGAGAAGATGTCATCGAAACCGAAGCCGCCGAAGTCTCCGCCGCCTCCGAAACCGCCGCCGAATCCCTGGTTAGGGTCTGTATGGCCGAATTGGTCATATTGAGCGCGTTTTTGGTCGTCTGAGAGCGCTTCGTACGCTTCTTTTACCTCTTTGAATTTTTCATCTGCTCCGGATTCTTTATTGATATCAGGATGATATTTTTTTGAAAGCTTCCGATAGGCTTTTTTGATTTCATCCTTTGAAGCGCTCTTACTTACCCCAAGCACTTCATAGTAATCACGCTTACTCATCTCGCTTCACTCTCCCGAATTTCTCACATAAATTAGATTGTATCATTTTGAATTATGTTTTTTCAATTCCTTTTATCCCGGGCAAGAAAAAAAGTCAAAGCCAAGAGATGCCTGACTTTGACTTTCTGTCTGTTGAATCAGAATATGATGTGTGTTCTTCCGCCTATAGCCATGCGGGACAGAACTTATTTTTTCGTTTCGTCGTCTTTTACTTCTTCGTATTCCGCATCGACAACGTTGTCATCCGCTTTTTTGCCTTCAGCGTTTGCTCCGCCTTCAGCCTGCTGCGCTTTCGCCGCTTCTTCGTAAAGCTTCATAGAAAGCTCTTGAACGATTGTTTGAAGCTCATCTTTTTTCGCTTTGATGTCTTCAATTTCGTTTTTCTCGATAGCGGCTTTCAGCGCGTCTTTCGCGTCGTTTGCTTTTTTCACTTGCTCTTCGTCCACTTTGCCTTCCAGATCTTTTAATGTTTTTTCCGTTTGGAACACAAGCTGGTCAGCTTCGTTGCGGACTTCGATTTCTTCTTTTCTCTTCGCATCAGCGTCAGCGTTTTCTTCCGCTTCTTTTACCATGCGTTCGATCTCATCATCAGAAAGACCTGAAGAAGATTTGATAGTAATGTTTTGTTCTTTTCCTGTGCCTAAATCTTTCGCTCTTACGTTTACGATACCGTTTTTGTCAATATCGAAAGAAACTTCGATTTGCGGTACGCCGCGCGGTGCAGGCGGGATATCAGTAAGCTGGAAGCGGCCGAGCGTTTTGTTGTCGGCAGACATCGGGCGCTCACCTTGAAGCACGTGAATGTCAACAGCCGTTTGGTTGTCAGCTGCAGTTGAGAATACTTGAGACTTGCTCGTCGGAATTGTCGTGTTGCGATCGATCAGTTTTGTGAACACGCCGCCCATTGTTTCAATACCAAGAGAAAGCGGTGTAACGTCAAGAAGAACAACGTCTTTTACGTCTCCCGTGATGACGCCGCCTTGAATCGCTGCACCCAGCGCTACAACTTCATCAGGGTTTACGCCTTTATGCGCTTCTTTACCCGTTTCTTTTTTGATTGCTTCCTGTACGGCAGGAATACGTGTTGAACCGCCGACAAGGATAACTTTGTCGATTTCGCTCGCAGAAAGATCCGCATCTTGAAGAGCCTGACGGACAGGAGCCATTGTGCGCTCAACAAGGTGAGCGGAAAGCTCTTCGAATTTAGCGCGGGTCAGTGTCAGCTCAAGGTGAAGAGGACCTGCTTCTCCCGCTGTGATAAATGGTAAAGAAATTTGTGTAGATGAAACGCCGGAAAGATCTTTTTTCGCTTTCTCAGCCGCATCTTTCAAACGCTGAAGCGCCATTTTGTCTTTTGAAAGATCAATGCCGTTTTCTTTTTTGAATTCTGCTACGAGATGATCGATGATGACTTGGTCAAAGTCGTCCCCGCCAAGACGGTTGTCACCGGCAGTTGAACGGACTTCAAACACGCCGTCGCCAAGTTCAAGAACAGATACGTCAAACGTACCGCCGCCAAGGTCGTAAACAAGAATTGTTTGGTCTTCGTCCGTTTTATCAAGTCCGTATGCAAGCGCTGCTGCAGTCGGCTCGTTGATAATACGCTCTACTTCAAGACCGGCGATTTTACCGGCATCTTTTGTCGCTTGGCGCTCTGCATCGTTGAAGTATGCAGGAACCGTGATAACGGCTTTTGAAACTGTTTCGCCGAGGTAGCTTTCAGCATATGCTTTCAGATGCTGAAGGATAATAGCTGACACTTCTTGAGGCGTGTAGTCTTTTCCTTCGATTTCCACTTTATAGTCAGTACCCATATGGCGTTTGACAGACATGATTGTGTTAGGGTTTGTGATGGATTGGCGTTTTGCCACTTCCCCTACTTGGCGCTCGCCGTTTTTAAATGCAACGACTGACGGAGTCGTACGGTTTCCTTCAGCGTTGGCGATAACTGTAGGCTCTCCGCCTTCAAGCACTGCCACACATGAGTTTGTCGTACCCAAGTCAATTCCGATTACTTTACTCACTTTGAATTACCTCCTGCTATGTAGTTATTGATTCACTTTTACCATTGAAGGACGAATGACGCGATCCTTCAGTTTGTAGCCTTTTTGCAGTTCTTCGATAACAATATTGCTGCCGAAGTTTTCATCTTCCACCTGCATGACGGCTTGGTGAAGGTTCGGATCAAATTCCTGGCCGACAGCTTCGATGGCTTGAACGCCTTCTTTTTCAAGTGCGTCCATCAGCTGGCGGCGGACCATTTCCATACCTTGCAGCAAGCTTTTTGTCTGCTCGCTTTCAGCTTCTACCTGTAACGCCCGTTCAAAGTTGTCGAGCGCCGGAAGGATTTCCGTTACGACGTTTTGAGAACGGTATTTCTGAGCAGCTTCCATTTCAAGGCGGCTGCGTCGTTTATAGTTTTCAAAGTCTGCTTGAACACGCAAAAGCTTGTTTTCTTTTTCATCAAGCAAACCCTGCAATTCATCAATTTGGTGCTGAAGGGCTTCTTCCTGACCTGCCGTTTCTTCATGCTGCTCTTGTGAAGCGGCTTGTTCTGCCTGTTCTGTCACTTCTTCTTGTTCTGCTGCTTCAACCTGTTCTGCGGTTTGTTTTTCTTCTGACATTGTGTTCACCTCCCTCAAATGCTGTAAAAAGATGACTGAAAATGATTGCCAAAATTCCCTTATTCATCATACAAACTTGTGAATGCTTTTGACAAGTCCGAAGTCACGTGCTGCAGCAGGCTGACGACTCTTGAATAATTCATGCGCGTCGGCCCGATAATGGCGATTGATCCGATCTGTTTCGTATCAACTGTATAGGTGGCCGTGATTAAGCTGCAGTTTTCCATTTCTTCGTAGTCGTTTTCTTTCCCGATTTTGATTGAAATCCCGGCTTTTGATGACTGAAACAGCTTCAGAACATCCTGCTCTTTTTCAATTAAAGATAAGAGCGAGCGGACCCTTTCAATATCATGGAACTCCGGCTGATTCAGCATGTTGATCTTTCCGCCGAAAAACAATTTCTCAACGTGGGCCGCCGGATGGAATGTGGAGCGGAGCGATTCAAGTATGCTGTCATAGTTGGCGATATGCTGCCTTAAATATGTGACAACCTCTTTGAAAATGCGCTCATTCAGTTCGTCCATCGGCACGCCCGCTAATCGATCGTTTAGTATATTGACCAGTTTTTCAATATCGGCCAAATCCACTTTAGCCGGGAAATTGATGGTGCGGTTTTCGACATGCCCCGTGTTCGTGACGAGAATGGCGACCGCCTTATCCGGCTGGATCGGTACGATTTGAATCTGTTTAAGATAGTTCTCGCTCAGCGTCGGCCCGAGGACAATCGATGTGTAGTTTGTCAGGTCGGACAGGATTTGCGCTGATTTTTGGACTGTTTTTTCCAGCTCGAAGATTTTTTCTTTAAATATCGAGTGAATTAAATCCAGATCGGTTTTTGTCAGCTTGACGGGTGACAGCAAATGATCGACATAATACCTGTACCCTTTTTCCGACGGAATCCGTCCTGAGGATGAATGGGTTTTTTCAATAAAGCCCAATTCCTCCAAGTCAGCCATCTCGTTTCTGATCGTTGCAGAGCTGAATGTAATCTCGTCTTTTTTTGAAAGAGTTCTTGATCCTACAGGCTGCGCTGATTGTATAAAATCATTAATAATCACTTGCAGGATCAACAGCTGACGATTTGTTAACATCATCATCACCCCTGTTAGCACTCAAGGTCAGCGAGTGCTAATTCTATATCAAAAGTAACAAACCAAAAGAAAAATGTCAATTATAACTCACCCAAAAAAGCGCCAAAAACCTCATTTCCTAATAATTTGCCCTCATGCGTTAATGCAACCGATTCTTTCGTGTCACAAATCAGGCCTTTTTCGGTTAAATCTTTGAGAACATCGGGAAACAGTTCGTCGACCGAGCGTCCGAATTTATCGAGAAAAGCTTGCTTTTGTACGCCGGACATTTTTCTGAGACCGAGGAACATTTCTTCTTCAATCTGCTCCTCACGTGTCACCTCGTGCGTGTCACGGTAAGGCAGCCCCTTTTCTTCGATGAGCTGCATGTAATGTTTCACAGGCCCGGCGTTGACGGTGCGCGTGCCGCTGATATATCCGTGAGCGCCTGCGCCAAAACCGAAATACTCTTCATTGCTCCAATACGTCAGATTATGCCGCGACTCGTATCCGGGCTTTGCAAAGTTACTGATCTCGTATTGAAGGATGCCCGCTTCACTCATCTGCCTCATGACCGTTTCATACATCTCGGCCTCTTGTTCTTGCGCCGGGAGATGCAGGCGGCCTTTTTGCATTAAATTATAAAACACCGTTTTCGGCTCTACGATCAGCGAGTAAACGGAATAGTGCTCTGCATCAAGAGACAAAGCCGTTTTGACGGAATTGTCAAGATCGGCCAGCGTCTGACCCGGCAGGCCGAACATCAAATCGAGACTGATGTTGTCGAAGCCGAGAGCCCTCGCACGTTCAAAGGAAGTGAATACGTCCTTTTGTTTATGCACTCTGCCGATTTTTTGTAAAAGCTCATCTTCAAAGGTTTGAACACCGAAGCTCAGCCGGTTGACACCGGCATTTTTCAGGATTTTTAATTTTTCCGGAGACAAATCATCCGGATTCGCTTCCGCGGCAAATTCTATGAGTCCGTCAGAAGGCTTCAGCACGCGGTGAATGGAATCCATCAATTTTTCCAGCTGGACGGGTGAGAGCGATGTCGGCGTGCCTCCCCCGATAAAAATCGTGCGGAGATCAGGGCGTCCCGTCCGTTCTATTGTATTTATCATTTCCTTTTCGAGTGAGTTTAAGTACTCATCGACAGGCTGGCTCTGAATAAAATATTTATTGAAATCGCAATAGTGGCAGATATGCTCACAAAACGGAATATGAATATAAGCTGATTTCATTTTGAAACACCTTCTTCTTTACAGAAAGAAGCCGCAGCGCGGGACTGCGGCGGCTTCCGTTATTTTTTCGGGCTGTCATCCATTTTAAGAACGGCCATAAACGCTTCCTGCGGCACTTCTACTGAGCCGACCTGCTTCATCCGGCGTTTTCCTTCTTTTTGTTTTTCAAGAAGCTTCCGTTTCCGCGAGATGTCTCCTCCGTAACATTTTGCAAGGACGTTTTTCCGCATGGCCTTAATGGTTGAGCGGGCCACGATTTTCTGTCCGATCGCCGCTTGAATCGGTACTTCAAAGTGCTGACGCGGAATAAGCTCTTTCAGTTTTTCCACAATTACTTTTCCGCGTTCGTACGCGTAATCGCGATGCACAATAAATGAAAGGGCGTCGATTTTTTCTCCGTTCAGCATAATGTCCATCTTGACAAGTTTAGACGGTTTGTAGCCGATCAGCTCGTAATCGAAAGAGGCGTATCCTTTCGTGCTGGATTTCAGCTGATCAAAAAATTCATATACGATTTCCGCAAGAGGCATCTCATATACAATGCTGACCCGGTTGGCGTCTAAGTACTGCATATCGATAAAGTTGCCCCGTTTCCCCTGACAAAGCTCCATAACCGCTCCGACGTAATCGTTCGGAACCATCATCGTCGCTTTGACATAAGGTTCTTCCACCCGCTCTATTTTTTGCGGGTCAGGCATGTTTGACGGGTTATCCACGATGATCTTTTCGCCGTCCGTCATATAAACGTCATAAATAACGCTCGGTGCGGTCGTGATAAGGTCAATTTTAAATTCCCGTTCAATCCGCTCTTGAATGATTTCCATGTGAAGCATTCCTAAAAAACCGCAGCGGAAGCCGAAGCCGAGGGCTTGTGACGTCTCCGCCTCGTATTGAAGAGATGAATCGTTCAATTCAAGTTTTTCCAGAGCCTCGCGCAAATCATTATATTTGGCTGTGTCAATCGGATAAAGTCCGCAGTATACCATCGGATTGAGTTTGCGGTAGCCCGGAAGCGCTTCTGCCGCAGGCTTAACCGCGCTCGTGATCGTATCACCGACACGGGTGTCGCCGACGTTTTTGATTGCGGCTGTCAAATAGCCTACGTCACCGACTGTCAATTCGTCAGCCGGCTGCGCTTTCGGCGTGAAGACGCCGACTTCGATGACTTCAAACTCTTTTCCGGTTGCCATCATTTTAATTTTCTGGCCCGGTTTGACCGTTCCTTCTACGACTCTGATATACGCGACGACTCCGCGGTACGCGTCATAAAGCGAGTCAAAGATGAGCGCTTTCAGCGGAGCTTCCGGATCTCCCGCGGGAGCCGGCACTTTTTCTACGATCTGTTCTAAAATGTCTTCGATGCCGATGCCCGCTTTCGCTGAAGCGAGGACGGCGTCTGAAGCGTCAAGGCCGATAACGTCCTCAACCTCTTGACGCACACGTTCTGGCTCTGCGCTCGGGAGATCGATTTTATTAATGACAGGAAGAATCTCAAGATCATTATCAAGCGCCAGATAGACGTTCGCCAATGTCTGCGCTTCTATTCCCTGAGCCGCATCAACAACGAGAATCGCGCCTTCACAGGCAGCCAGGCTTCGCGAAACTTCATATGTAAAGTCGACGTGTCCGGGCGTGTCGATGAGATGAAATATATATTCTTCTCCGTCTTTTGCTTTGTATTTCAGCTGAACGGAATTTAATTTGATGGTAATTCCCCGTTCGCGTTCAAGGTCCATTGAATCAAGCAATTGTTCTTTCATTTCCCGCTGGGTGATCGCCGATGTTTTTTCTAAAATCCGATCCGCCAAGGTCGATTTGCCGTGGTCTATGTGGGCGATGATGGAGAAATTCCGGATTCTTGACTGCCTCTCTAAACGCTTTTCTTTATCTGTCACAATCTATCACTCCTACTATTAAACGCAAAATACACTAGCTTAGATTATATCAATAGGATTGTAAACATTCAATTAAAACAAGAAAGAGAAAAGCTTCCTTTAAGGAATCATCCGCTTTTCTCTTCATCAATGCTAACGGTTCAGTTTCGAAACCCACTCATACATCGCCTGCGCCGAGTCCGTCACGGTATTTGAAAGGGTTTCTCCGGCTTTTGAAAACAGGTTGAAGGTTTCCGCCTGTTCCAGCTGTTTTTGTTTTTCTTCCAGATCTTTCGCCGTAACGGTTTGCCCCAAAATGGAAGCTTCTTTTTCCTGTCCTTCTCCGCCGCCGAGCGTGAATGCTCCTTTTAAGGAGGGATCTTTGTATCCTTTCATATCAAGCATTCCGCTGTTTGCCTGCTGCATGCCGAACAAAACGCCGAAAAACATGACAATGGCGATCAGCAGGCATTTGCCGGTAAAACGGATCATTCGAATCACCTGATTTCTATTGTTTTTTCTTCTCTCCTGATTGCGAGCTGACCTTTTCTGCATCCCAGTACAGTTCGCTGAACACATCGGCCACGGCATCTGATGCACGCCTCAGTTCTTCAAGATTGTTATCCACGCCCCCGAATTCCAGCAGAAGCGACCGGTCGTTTAAATCCTGGTTGTATACTCCATTATCTCCCGGAGAGCCTTTTGATAAAACACCGACGCTTAAGCCGGGGTATTTTTTCTCCATGAGCTTATGAAGTTCACTTGCGAGTTTATAGTTTTCTTCAAAATTAGCGCTTTTTTTGCCGACGACGATGGCGACTCTGGCATAGCTTTTTCCTTTGATGTCGGCTGTCGTATTTTTCTTGCGGCGGGAATCCCGGTGAATGTCTATGGTATATTGCAGGTTTTTATTTTTGGCGAGCGCGCTTTTTACGACCGGCCTTGATTCGTCGTAGCTTCGCGCATAATTTAAACCGTCTTTGTTCAGACGGGCCTGAATGTCGGTTTTATCTACGGTCGCTCCTACACCTTGCGCTTCAAGCGCTTTTCCGAACATATCTCCGACAAGTGTGACATTGGCCTTCGAATGGCGGGCGTTATCCGGATTTGTTTCCCCCTTTAACAGAGGAAGATAGGATTCAGTATTATGAGTGTGGTAAATAAAAACGACTTTTTTGCTGCCTGTTGAATGTTTCGGCGGCGCCGTTTCTTCTTTTTTCGTTTTGTTTTCGATTTCTGCCAGGTTCACTTCTTTTTCTTTTTCCATCACCTTTGACGGCGGCGGAGATTCAGCCGGCATATTCGTATAATCCGTCCCCTGCCCCGCCAGAAGGATCTCCGTATCGTATTGGGCAAATCCCGGCAGCTCACGTCCCAAGAAACTCCGCGGGTCTTCCATATTAATGCTTGTCGCCAGTTTTAAGGAAAGCCGGGACAGCTGAAAAGAGTCTTTTTCAGGAAGCTCTGAG
Source organism: Bacillus sp. L75 (assembly GCF_003676355.1). Lineage (NCBI taxonomy): Bacteria > Bacillati > Bacillota > Bacilli > Caryophanales > Bacillaceae > Bacillus > Bacillus sp. L75. Next base: position 289,125 of record NZ_ML064903.1, on the reverse strand, counting down.
GCGAAATAATGATTTTCCATGCCGAGGAGGTGTGCAAACGCGTCACCCGGAAGTTCTCCGGCAATCCCGTGAAGAGAATCCGAAGAAAGCCTCAGTTCAGGGCGAAGCGATGTGAGCACACCCGATAATACGAAAATAACGATAAGGCTTGTCATAAACAAAAACATGCCCTTGAGCGCATTTCCACCGTTTACTGCAACGACAATTTGACGGTTTCTGCGTTTTTTTCTCATGATTTGAATCCCTCCAGCGCTTGTCTAGTAATTACTCTATGAACAAGCTAGAGGAGGTAGAACTCATTTTAATGATTATAAGAACCTTTGTTATCTTGTGACACTTTTTCATGAAGGGCGGTGTTTAACCCGTTTGCAAGTACGTTCGCCATATCATCAATAAAGGTGTCAATCTCCTTCGGCGTGACCATCAGATTATGGCCGAGCGGAGAAAGCACTTCGTGAATCAGCTGGCGTTTTTCGTTTTCGTCCAGCGTGCCGACAATACCGAGAAAGGATTGGCGTTCTTTTTCTCCCGGAAGGTCTTCGTCTGTCAGCACCTTCTTTTTGCCGAAGTTCATTCCGGCGGGCACCAGAGATCTTGACGGGCTGTCATCTTTCATCTCTCTTCCGAAATGTTTTAATATATAATCCACCGTATCGCTTGCGATCGTAACCGCGTCAACAACAGTCGGTACCCCGATTGCGATGACGGGAATGCCGAGCGTTTCCTTGCTTAATTCTTTTCTCTTATTGCCGACGCCTGATCCCGGGTGAATGCCAGTATCAGAAAATTGGATGGTCGTGTTCACCCTTTCAACGGCTCTTGCCGCAAGAGCGTCTACCGCGATCACAAAATCCGGCTTTGATTCTTTGATCACACCTTGAATAATATCGCTCGTTTCAATTCCCGTTAATCCCATCACACCGGGAGCAAGCGCGCTGACCGGCCTGTACCCTTCCTGCACGTTTTCCGGCTGAAGCCTGAACAGATGCCTTGTCACAAGAAGGTTTTCGGTCACGAGAGGGCCGAGCGCATCCGGCGTCACATTCCAGTTGCCCAGACCGACGATCAAACAGCTTGCATCCTTTGGAATCTTTAATGCCGACAGATAGGCGGAAAATTCCTCGGCAAACACTTCCGTTACTTTTTCCTGCATGTCAGAGTCGTGTTCCCGGACCCCTTGAGCCTCGATCGTGACATAGCGTCCCTGCTTTTTCCCCGATAGCTCGGCGCCTTCTTTGGTAATATCGACGGTTCTGACTTTAATGCCGCCCTTGTCGCGTTCTTTTTCAATAAACCCGTTTATTTCTTTTTTCTGACCGGCTTGTCCGTCTTTTACCGCCTGTTTCGTTTCTACCGCTAAATCCGTCCGTATCAGAAATTGATTGACATCCAGTTCGTTGTTTTTCACAGGGAAGACCTCCTTCAATCATCGTGGTACATAGTGTGGCCATTTACAAAACGAATCATGCGAATTTACCCATCAACGAAAAATACTTTACATTTATATTGCAATCTAAAGTTCTGTTTGATAGAATACAATTTGTTCTATTGTGAAGAAGATTTAACCTTAAGACACTGTGCTACAGGTTGTATCTTAGGAGGTGAAACACATGCCAAACATTAAATCAGCGATTAAACGTACAAAAACAAACAACGAACGCCGCGCTCATAACGCGACAATCAAATCTGCTATGCGTACTGCAATCAAACAAGTTGAAGCTTCTGTTGCTAACAACGAAGCGGATAAAGCGAAAACTGCTCTTTCTGAAGCAGCGAAACGCATTGATAAAGCAGTGAAAACAGGTCTTGTACACAAAAATGCCGCAGCTCGATACAAATCTAGACTTGCGAAACAAGTGAACGGACTTTCTGCATAATACAAAAACGATCCCTTTAACGGGGATCGTTTTTTTCATTCAGTGCGGAGAAGCTCAAGGAGAAAGAGCTCCAGCAAGAGCTGCTTGTCCTTTTTCCCCGTTTTCATTTCATAGTCCATCACTGCGAGTCTTTCTATAATACGCCGCAGCTCTTCTTCTGAAAAAAGCCTCGCCTGATCCATCGCCAACTTTACCCGGAAGGGGTGCACCTTTAAGTTGGAAGCGATTTGCTTTTGGCCGTATCCTTGTCCCGCAAAATACTTCGTCTGCATAATCAGACGGAATTGGTTGGCGATCAGCGCCATAATTTTGATCGGTTCTTCGTTTTGTTTTAAAAGATCATAAAATATTTGAAGACTTTCCGTCCGTTTTCGGTTCACGATTTTGTTGATCAGCTCAAAAATATTCTGCTCCAAACTTCTTGCGACAAGCTCCCGGACATCTTCAAGCGTGATCTCATGTCTGTCACCGGTGTAGGCGGAGAGTTTTTGTATTTCCTGATATATGGAAGACAGATGACCGTTTGCAAGCAGAACCAAATGCTCGGCAGCTTCTGTATCCATCGTTTTATTTTCGGATTTCGCCAGATTAATCGTAAAATCAGTCGTCTCCTTTGCATTCAGCTCCTTAGCTTCAATCATAAGGGCTTTTTGCTTCAGCGCTTTCGTCAGCTTTTTCCGTTCGTCCAGCTTCTCGTACGGAGCCACAATCACAAAGACCGTATAAGGTGCAGGCTCCTTCAGATAAGTCTCCAGAGCGGCTGTATTATGCTCTATTTTTTCTTTCTTTTTTTCCCCTGTTAAAAAAGACGGATTTTTTACGATGACCAGCCGCTTCTCCCCCATAAACGGAAACGTTTCCGCATCGGTTACGGCCTGGTCAAGCGGATCTTCTTCAAGATCAAAAACAGACAGGTTAAAATCCTTTGTCTCCTCATCAACGACAGCTTGTCTGATCCGGCTGACAGTTTCTTGGAGCAGATACGTTTCTTTTCCGTATAAACAATAAACGGAGCGGACATCCCCTTTTTTCAGGGCTTTCCAAACATCAAATACCATGATCGTATGACTTCCTCTCTTTCTTGATCCCCTTCTATCCTAAATTGAGTTCGGCAATTAGTAAAGAGGAAGCTTTAAGGACAGCTTCCTCATTTATAATAAACGCCTGATTCACAAGCTCCCGGGTCTGCTTGTAAAAAGGCGATAATCACAAGAACAGAAAACGTTACCATCACTTCTAGATTTTTCAAAACAATTCCAGTATACTTAGGGAAGTCAGGAGGGATGAAATTGAATGATTTTGAAAAAAACGTTCAAAGCAAACGAAATGATGCTGTTGACTCAGCTGTCGGTTTTGTCGTGTCCTTCGGATTTTTCGCCTTTTTGTTCGTGATGGCAACAGCCATCCATCTTATCGGCTCTTAGCCGCATTCCGGGCTGCTGTCAATCGGCAGTCTTTTTTACTTCTTGCGCCCTGGTTTCTTCTATATCATATGGAGGGAAGACGGAAAACGTTCCGGCGCCTTTTTTAAATCTGTATTGAATCGTTCCGCTGATATCGGTGCGAAGCACATTTACAGAGTACGCCTTCAAACGATCCAGCACTTCTTCATGCGGATGATGGTATCGATTCTCTTTTCCTGCTGAAATCAGCGCTGCTTCCGGCTGAAGCTGCTTCAAAAAGGCTTCACTCGTTGAGCTTTTGCTGCCGTGATGACCCGCCTTCAATATATCAGCCTTCAGATTCGGATACGTTTTCAGCACTTCTGTTTCGCCGTCCGATTCTAAATCTCCCGTCAAAAGCCAGCTCACTCCGCCAAAAACCGTCCAAAGCACCAGTGACGAATCATTTTTACTCCTTCTGTCAGACGACTCCGGAGACAGCACCTGAAACTGAAGATCACCGGCTGTAATGGTGTCGCCCCGCTTTGCTTCGGCAACGGGAATGTTATTTTCTTTCGCCATATTTAATATGTTCTGATCTTTCGGTTCTTTTACGAATCCTACGGGGACAATTAACCGTTTGACTCTATGATTTTTGATTAACACTCCGGCTTCCCCGATGTGATCTTGATCCGCATGGGTTAAAATCAGTGCATCCAGCTTTTTCACCCCTTTTCCGTTTAAAAATGGAATCAAAACCTTCTCGCCGATAGAATACGGGTGACGTTTTTCTTTCCATGATTCTCCGGGATAAGCAATCACTCCCCCTGTATCAACCATTACGGTCCCTTTGCGGTGCGGCGCGCTTATAAACAGTGAGTCTCCCTGCCCGATATCAAGCATATCCGCTTCTCCCCATGGACTGAAATACGGACGGCATATTAAATAAGCCAAAACCGCGCAGAAAAAAAGAGCCGACTTCCTGAGTTTTAAAAAACCTCCCTTTTCCAAAGCCGCAAAAAGCGTAAAAACGGAAACCGCAAGCAGCAGAAGGGAAAGAAAGTCAGGCTTTGACACAATCATAGTAAATAAATCAACGGATGCCGCATATGTAATGAAATCATGCACAGGCTTCATCACAAGGTCAAACATATCAAACAAACATTCTCCCACCTGCCTTGAGAGTAAAAGAAGAAGGAAACCGATGACAGAAACCGGAATGACAAATAACGTATAAAATGGCACCATCACCATATTCATCGGAAAACTGACAAGTGAAATCTGCTGAAAATGATAGAGAAGAAACGGAAGTGAGCTGAGCTCTGCAATCAATGAAGCCATCGCAAGCCCGGCAAGTCTGCTTTTCCCTGCTTTCTTTAAAATGGAGGATGACAGAATTAAAGAGGCGCTTACCGCAAAGGAAAGCTGGAAGCCCGCCTGCCAAAGGAAGTAAGGATTAAACAGCAGAAGCAGCAGATAAGACAGGGACAATGCAGCAGAGGAATGAATGCCGCGTTTAACAAGAGTTCCGGCGATATAAAACCCCAGCATGAGGGATGCGCGCAATACGGATGGGGCGGCACCGCTCAGCAGCGTATACACCGGCAAAAACAGCAGCAGCAAAATTCCCGCCTTTTCTCTTGTCAGCCCGATTCTGATCAGAGCATAAAATAATCCCGCCGTAATAAGACCGACATGCATTCCGGAAATCGCCATTAAATGAACGACTCCCAAATTTTGATACGCACTCAGTATATCGTCCTCTATAGAAAATCTTTCACCTAAGGTCAGCGCTTCAACAATTCCGGCGGAAGATTCAGGCACGTGATTCCGAATGATCGAAATCAAATTTTTTCTGATGTTCAGCAGTTTAAACAGCGGCTGTTTGGATTTTTCACACTGCTCAATGGAAGTCACGGAAAATAACCAGTGAATCTGCTGAGAGTAAAGATATTCCTTATAATCAAAACCTCCGGGAACCGTCGCATGTGCAGGCTGTTCCAGAGAGCCTGTAAACGTGCAGCGCATCCCCGGTTCAAGCTGTTCAATGAGTCTTTTTTCCTCAAGAGAACGGATTTTGTACGAAGCCGCCCATTTTTCCTTGTCATGTGTACGGATAACAGCTGACATTTTCGCTCCGTCAACCTTCGGAATATTAGTGATGACGGCCTGTTCAGTATAACTGCCGGCCTGATAGCGCGTTACATTCGCAGCGTCACAAACCGTATAAAGAAAGAAATAAAGACAAAAAGAAACGAGGCAGACGATAACCGGAGCATACTGCTTTGTTTTTACAATAATAAAGAGAAGATACAGAAGAAAAAGGAGCAGAACCCAGAAGACATGAGCGGCGGCAATTCCCGCAGTTGCAGAAACCGCCGCCAGAGGCAGAAGAAGGTATTTATATTTCATTTATACGTAACTGGTAAACAGCTCATTGGCCTGTTCATGAATTTTTTTCAGTTCATCTGCCTTAACCCCCGCATCAGATAATTGCTGAATCAGACCTGCTACAAAAGACAATTTTTCACGGTTTTTCAGATCGATGATCATCTCATCAAGTTCGACCTGCTCCACCTTGACTCCGGCTTGGCTGAACAGCTCTTTTGCATAAGGCTGTGTTTTGTAATCTTCGGCATAATAGACCGTTTTGATGCCTGCCTGGATAATTGATTTGCAGCATTGAATACAAGGATAATGCGTCACATAAATTTCGGCGCCCTCCGTCGGAACACCGAACTTAGAACATTGCAGAATCGCATTCATCTCTGCATGTATGGTCCTCTGGCAATGATTATCTATTAAAAGGCATCCTTCATCAGCGCAATGGACGCCGCCGGCAATTGAGCCGTTGTATCCGCCGGCAATCATCCGCTTGTCTCTGACTACGGTTGCCCCGACTGACAGTCTCGGACATGTGCTTCTCAGCGCCAGCAAATGGCTTTGCGCCATAAAATATTGATTCCATGAGATTCGTTCCACAAGTGTTCCCTCCAAAAAGTCTTGTTGCTTTTCTAAGTTTACATAGATTTAAGCAAAACCGTCAATTCACTTTACCGTAATGGAAGTTTTTATCCGCTCAAATGACTTCTCTCCAAAGCCTGATACATTCATCAAATCTTCAGCAGTCTGAAACTGTCCGTTTTCTTCTCGGTAGGCGATAATCGCTTCCGCTTTTTTCTGCCCCACCCCAGAAATCGCCTGAAGTTCGTCCAGAGATGCCGTATTGATATTGACAGCTGCATTCTCCTTTTCACCCGCCGCTGTTTTCGGGCGATTCTCCTCTTCGCCTTCACTCGGAATATAAACAATCGTCCCGTCCTGCAGCTGCTCTGCTAAATTAACATTCAATTCATCCGCCTTTTTCTTCAGGCCGCCGGCTTTTTCAATGGCTTGCGTCACCCTGTCTCCCGCTTTCATTTCATACACGCCGGGATTTCGGACCGCACCTTTCACATCAATCATAATCTTATCGGCTGCGGTGTCTTTTTTGTCCGCGACGGATGCTGAGGCTGTTTGGCCGAGCACGGACTGCTGTTTGACCGGCTCTTCCTTTTCAGAACGAAACAGCCAAATACAGATAAAAACCGCCCCTGCCGCAAGACAAGCGCCCAGAATTTTCAGGTTCCGCCGCAGCCGCTCCGTCATCATCGCTTTCGTCATATTGCATTGCCTCCCCGCATAAGGTTTAGAGGATTAAGGGAAAAAGGAGGGGAATTCATTGAAAATAGGCTTTATCGGCACCGGAAACATGGGAACGATCCTGATTGAATCGTTTATCGAATCAAACGCTGCCGATCCCTCACATATCACCATCACAAACAGAACAATCGAAAAAGCATTAAAACTAGAAGAACGTTTCAGCGGCATCCATGTCACCGAGGATCAGGAAAAGCTCGTACAGGATAATGAAATAATATTCATTTGTGTAAAACCGCTGGATATATATCCTTTGCTGAAAAAACTCACACCGCATTTACGGAAAGATCACATTTTAATCTCCATTACCAGCCCCGTTCAGACGGATCAGATTGAACATACGGTTCCGTGTCAGACGGCCCGCGTCATTCCGAGCATTACGAACCGCGCCTTGGCCGGCGTCTCGCTTGTTACGTTCGGCAAAAGCTGCAGCGAGTCTGCAAAAGCGGATATTCAAACGCTGTTCACTCATATTTCAAAACCTGTGGAAATCAGCAGCGGCATTACAAGAGCGGCGTCAGACATTGTCAGCTGCGGGCCCGCTTTTATGAGTTATCTCGTTCAGCGCTTTATTGACGCGGCAGTGGAAGAAACGGACATCACCAAAGAAGAAGCCGTGATTATGTCGACGGAGATGCTTGTCGGTCTCGGAAAGCTTCTGGAAACAGGGCATTACACGCTTCCCGCCTTGCAGGAAAAAGTATGCGTAAAAGGCGGCGTCACCGGGGAAGGACTGAAGGCTCTCGAAAGCGGTGTTCAGGATATGTTCAACCGTGTCTTTCAGCGTACACATGACAAATACGATGAAGATATATCGTTAGTGAAGAAGCAATTTCACGTGTAACTGAGTATGCCATAAAGTGCTTTATCGCGCCAATCGCAAAAAATGCATTTTAAAAACCATCGTTCCGTTTAAACGATGGTTTTTGGTTTGCCTGCCGTAAAGAAAAGACGTTCAGACTCTGTTGAAGGAGGCCGGTCTGTAAAATCAGCCGTCACCTTCTTCAGTTCAAATCCGGTCTCTGCAAGCATTTGTTCATATTCTTCAATGTAAAATGTTTTTTGCTCATGCGTCTCGTCATAACGGTCATAAGATTGTCCGTTCCATACGAAAAAGGACATATCATGGATGACAGAAAGCTCTTCATCGCCGGCAAAGCTTTGCCAGATATAGCTGATCTGCTCATCCTGATCCGCATGGGTGCTGTCCGGAAAAAGCTCCGTCATTTTAAATGGAGAATGGACGTCAAACAGAAGCAGGCCGCCCTCCTTCAAAACTTGAAAAACACTTTTGAAGGTGCTTAAGACATCACTTTTCGTTTTTAAGTAATTTAGGGAATCACAGCAGATGACAACGGCATCAAACTGTTCTTCAAAACCGGAAAGCTCTCTCATATCCTGTTGGAGAAAAAGAATCGGCTTTCCCGTTTTTTTCTGCTGGGCACAGCTCAGCATATCTTCACTCAAATCAATCCCCGTGACTTCGCAGCCTTTTTCAGCAAGCCTGATGGATATTTCTCCGGTTCCGCAGGCAAGATCAAGCACCCTTCCCTTTTCCGGAAGAGACGCTTCGATCCAGCCCGCCCATTCATCATACGGCGCATGTGACATTAACTCGTCATATACGCCGGCGAAGCCTTGGTAAATCATGAGTTCAAGCCGAGTTCAAGCTCTGCGAGCGGCGCGTCGCCCCATAGCTTTTCAAGATTGTAGTAGCTTCTTTCATCTTTATGGAAAACGTGGACAATGACGTCGCCGAGATCAACTAAAATCCAGCGGGCCTCATCAAACCCTTCCATCTTTTTGACATCAATGCCGTTTTCTTCTGCCTGATCTTTAATTTCACGCGCAATTGCCTGAACCTGCTTATCAGAATTCCCGTGGCAGATTAAAAAGTAATCCGCTATAAGTGAGATTCCTTCCATGTCCAGCGCTAAAATATCTTCTGCACGTTTATCGTCGCATGCTTTTGCCGCGATTTTTAATACGGAAGCTTGATTCATTTCCATATTCCTCCTGTCAATTTTGAGACACCAGCCAGTTATAGGTTGCAAACGTCTCCGGAAAGACCGGCTGGTTTTTTTTCATCAGAAATATCATTGTATTTTTCATCGCTTGTATGAGCGCTTCGTTCAGATCCGTTTCCGCCAGACGGCGCACCTCTTCCACTCCGGGGAAATGGCGTCCGGGTTCAATGTAATCCGCAACGTAAATGACTTTGTCTAAAAGGGTCATTCCGGGACGCCCTGACGTGTGATAACGGATTGCATCCAAGATCTCAGGATCAGTGATCCCCGCTTCTTTCTCAGCCAAATACGCTCCCACAGGGGCATGCCACAGCTCGGCATTGTAATCCAAGAGCTCAGCCGGCATTTTTTCCCGCACGATGATCTGCTTCATTTCTTCTTTCGGCCGGAATTTCGCATAATCATGAAAAATAGCCGCCATTTCCGCTTTTTTCGGGTCTGCTCCGAACCGGCCTGCGAGAATAACCGCCGTATCTGTCACGCCGATTGTGTGGATGTAGCGATGCTCGGTCAGCTGCTCTTTGACGCAGGCAAGTGCTTCCTCACGATTCATATAAATCATTCTCCTCTATATACTGCCTCACTTTATCCGGCATTAAGTATTGCGTCGGCTTTTTTGCTTTGAGACGTTCTCTCAGCATCGTTGACGAAACGTCAAATTCCGGAACGTCGGCAAAAAGCAGCGGGTACGGGGTCTCAATATGATACCCCGGGCGCCGCACTCCGATAAATTGAATGAGCGTGAGCAGTTTGTCCAGTTTGTACCATTTCGGCAGATATTCAATCATATCCGCCCCGATAATAAAGAAAAGCTTGTCGTTCGGGTGCCGCTCCTTCAGTAAACGGACGGTATCATAGGTATAAGAAGGGCCTTTCCGGTCCATTTCCGCAAGCTCAAGCTTAAAGCCGGAATTAGAGCTGATGGCAAGCTTCAGCATCTCCACCCGGTGCCGGCTGTCTGTAAAGTCTTCATTCTGCTTATGCGGAGGGATTTTATTGGGCATAAACCAAATCTCATCGAGCTCCGCCTGATGAAGGACTTCATTAGCCATCAGAAGATGTCCGTTGTGCGGAGGGTCAAATGTGCCCCCGAATATTCCGATTTTCTTCATGTCAACCACCTTACGGAAGCTCGATTTGTTTATTTTCCTTTGATTCCTTATACAATACGATCGTATTTCCGATCGTCTGCACCAATTGTGAGCGGGTGCCTTTCACAAGGGCTTCTGCGACATCATTTTTATCGTCTTCGCAGTTTTGAAGCACGCTGACTTTAATCAGCTCTCTTGCTTCTAAAGCCTCGGCAATCTGTTTCACCATGTTTTCGTTGACTCCGCCTTTTCCCACTTGAAAAATAGGCGTTAAATGATGCGCTTTTGAACGCAAAAACCGTTTTTGTTTTCCTGTTAACATTGTGTTCCTCCTAGTTTTCCTTCAACAATCGCTCTCATTAAGCCGCTGTCAGGCTCTTGTTCCGTCCACAGCTTGAAAGACAGTGCGGCCTGTTCCACAAACATGCCGACACCGTCAAGGGTTGTTAAACCTCTTTTTTCAGCTTCTTTTAAGAACGCCGTTTGAATCGGGTTGTATACGATATCACAAACGATGGCGCCCGTTTTGGCCCGTTCCAATGAGAGCGGCACGGCATCCGTTTTCGGATACATGCCGACAGATGTTGTATGAATAATGACGTCATATTGTTCAAGCTGATTTTCAGCTTCTTTTAAAGTAAGGGCGCGTTTCTGCTGAAAAGAGGGAGCAGCCGCAATCAGGCTTTCCGCTTTTTCCGGCGTGCGGTTGCAAACGTCAAATTGTTTCGGCTCTCCGCGGACGATCGTCGTAAAAATCGCTCTTGCCGCTCCTCCCGCCCCAATCATGAGGATAGAGAGCTCTGATATCGGTTTGTCCAATACTTTGACTAAGGATTTATAAAACCCATCTCCGTCAGTATTATACCCGATGAGCCTGTCTCCCTCTCTTTTGACGGTATTTACGGCCCCAAGTACTTTCGCGCTTTCATGTATTTCATCCAGATGCTCCATGATCGCGACTTTATGCGGGACTGTGACGTTCACTCCGCAGATGCCAAGCGCCTTGATTCCGTTAACGGCGTCCTTGAGATGATGAGGTTCCACCTGAAACGCAAAATACTGCCCGTTGATGTTCTTATCTTGCAAAGCCGCGTTATGAATATCGGGTGACATTGAATGCCCGATCGGATTTCCGATTACTCCGTACAATTGTTTCATGCTCCCTCTCCCCTTCTCTCTATATTAATGAACGGCGGACAAATACGTGTACGCCTTTCGGAGCGTATGCCGTTATTTTTTTATCTTCTTGCTGCACCGTGACCCAGCCGAGACCGGAAAAAACGATATCCGTCTTTCCTTCTTTAATCGTAAACGTGTGGGGCGTAAGCTCCGGAAATTCATCCAAATGATCTTTTCCGGGCGGGGTAAGCAGTTCTCCCGCATGCTTTTCGTATAAGGCATCAGCATTTTCAAGCTTTGTTCTGTGAATCATCAATTCATTCGGCATATAGCAGACAAACGCCGTTTTATCGCCTGATACATAGTCAAACCGGGCAAGCCCGCCGAAATAAAGCGTTTGTTTTTCATTCAGCTGAAAAGTGCGCGGCTTCAGTTCTTTTTTCGGTGTCAGCACCTTTAAGTCACGCTTGTCCACGTAATGCGCCATCTGGTGATGGTTAATGATTCCCGGCGTATCATAAAGCGCAGATCCGTCATCGAGCGGGATTTCAATCGCGTCAAGCGTCGTGCCCGGAAATTGAGAGGTGGTAATAATATTCTCTTCCCCTGAGACCTCTTTAATAATCCGGTTGATAAATGTGGATTTGCCGACATTGGTACAGCCCACCACATACACATCGCGCCCTTCGCGGTAATGTTCAATGGCGTCAATGACTTCCTTCATCCCTTGTCCGCGGGAAGCGCTGATTAAAAAGACATCAAGGGGTTTTAAGCCGTATTCTTTCGCTTCGCGTTTCATCCATTGAACGAGCCGTTCCCGTTTTACGGATTTCGGCAGGATATCGGCCTTATTACCGACAAGAATGATCGGATTACCGCCGACAAAGCGGTTCAGCCCGTTTATCCAGCTTCCGTTAAAATCAAAAATATCAACGACTTTGACAATAAGAGAGTCAGTATCGCCGATTGTGTGCAAGATATTTAAAAAGTCATCATCCGTTAATGAAACATCTTGAATTTCATTGTAATTTTTCAGTCTGAAGCAGCGCTGGCAGATGACATTCTCTTTCGTGAGCGATGCCTTTGGCGCGTATCCGAGACCTTGTTTATCCTCGGTCTGGATCGTTACTCCGCAGCCGATGCAAACAACCTTTTCCATTTCTAATCCTCCCACTGAATATGGCCTTTACGTTTCAAAGAACTCAATATTCTCCGTTCAATCCGGCGGTTAAAGCGCGTCATGACTCCGTCAGAGGAAGCGACAGGCACGACGAGGATCGTATGATACCCGTTTCTGTTTCCGCCGAGAACATCAGTAAGCAGCTGATCGCCGATGACCACACAGTCTTCTTTTTTCAGATCCATGCTGCTGACGGCTCTTTTAAAGGCGCGTCCCATCGGTTTTCTTGCCTTATAAATAAACGGTATGCCAAGCGGCTCCGAGAATAATTTCACTCTTCGTTCATTATTATTGGAGACGATCGTGACTTTAATGCCGTGCTCCTTCATTTCTTCAAACCACTCGATTAATCGAGGTGTCGCACTCGGTCTGTCCCACTCCACAAGCGTGTTGTCAAGGTCTGTAATAATCCCTTTCACATTGCGTTCTTTGAGCTTTTCCGGTGTGATATGAAATATATTTTTCACAAATTCGTCAGGTAAAAAAAACTTTTTTAACAAAACCCGCACCCTTCCTTTTCTTTCTACCATCTATATGTCGAAACCTGTCAGATTTAAAAACAAAGTCGGACTCAGTAAAAAAATTTCGACAAAAATTGGGTTTCTTCACCAGTTGTGGATAAAATTACACACATTATCCACTCTTATTACATCCGGATTTATCCAGATTATAAACAAGATACTAACAGGTTATCCACTTACGAGTGTGGATAACAGAACGATTGTTCTTATTTGTATTTCATGGTAGATTAAAGATAACCTCACCATGATTGAAACGCAACCTTCCATCATATGCTTGCGTCTGATGATTGATTACAATTGTAAGGAGGTGCCACTCCCATTAATTGGGTCCCCGGCATGAGAAAGCTTTCTGATGAATTACTAATAGAATCTTATTTCAAAGCCAATGAAATGAATTTGAGCCGTGAATTTATCGAGTTAATTGAAAGCGAAATTAAAAGAAGATCGCTCGGACACATTATTTCCGTTTCTTCTTAAACAGAAAAAAGTTCCCGGGCGAATTTCCTTTTTTTACTCAGATGACTGATATTATATCACTTCGGTTATGCGCATTACTACCACTTTCAACAAAAAACACCCCTAAAATAGAGGTGTTTAAGAGGACAGCTGCTATATATTGAACCAATACAGACCGCCCAGGACGAGAATGACGACGAGCAGCACAACAAAAAATGCGTACCAGTACCCCGCATTCACCCGAGGAGGCGGGCATACAGGATATTGCGGAGGGAAACCGCGGTTCATAGCAATCGCCTCCAAAAAGATGTTTTTTCTACAGCCTATGAAGCAGAAGCAAAACGGTTTAGGCAGCTGACGGCGTCAGCGTTCCAAAACCCGCCCATTTTTTATGCCTTCAATTAAGATTCTGGCGCCTTTTGGCGTCATATGATTTCCGGAGGGATCTATCAGTCCGGATTGAATCAGCGCCCGGTCTGTATCTTTGCCGCCGTCCGCGCGTATAAAGTGTTTCCAGTTATCCACCAGCGGCACTTTCAACTCAGCTGCAACCTGCCTCGTAACGCCGTTATAGGAATTATGCCATTTTCTCGCGCCGCCTTTTTCTTTAAAGGCTGAGGCTTTATATCTCGAATAGTAATAGAGATGATGCGTTCCGTTTCCTTCTATAACCGGGATGCACGTCATTAAAATCGGCTTTATGCCGTGATTTCTGCTTTCGTTTATGAAATAAGTCAGGTTTTCTTTAAACCGTTTCTTTGATACCCGCGGCTGATCGCCCGTCAAAATGCCCGCATCATTTGTTCCGAACATGATAAATAAATATTGGGGCTTACGGTCCAGCACGTCGCTTTGAAAACGCAGGCGCGCATCCTCAGTCGTCTGGCCGCCTATTCCCGCATTTATAACCGTAAGACGGCCGCGTTCCGCTGTTTTTAAAATGTTTACCCACTGCTGCGCCTTCGGATAATCACGATAATCCCAGTTGGAACCGCGCGTATTGCTGTCGCCGAACGCGACAACACTTTTTTCTTTGCCCGCGGCGCATCCTGATAACAGACAGATTATCGTAATAAAAAGAACAGCAAACTTCATTTTCTCTCCCCCCAAACCTTACCTCCTATGGTACACATCTCTTTGGCGGCTTTCAACGCGGCGCTCTCTTTACTGGATATGAAAAGGACCGGAATCCTGTCCGATCAAATCCGAAACCTTAACAAACGTGTAGCCCTGCTTTTTCAGCTTTGGAATGATTTCTTTCAAAGCCTCAACCGTCTGGCGCCGGTTTCCTCCGCCGTCATGCAGAAGAACGATATCTCCATCTCTGGCATGTGAAACAACGTGCCTGACGATTTTTCCTTTCCCTGGCCTTTTCCAGTCCCTCGGATCTTGGTTCCATGACCACATGATGATATGATAGCCCTCTTTTAAGATGCTTTTGAAAGCCGTATGATTCAGCGACCCTCCCGGCGGGCGGAATAACTTGTCCCCTTCCGGCTGTAGCGATGTGATATGATGCGCTGAGCTGTGAAGCTCTTGTAAAATGTCTTTGCGTTTCAGTCGGTGAAAATAAACATGGTTCATCGTATGGTTGCCGATTTCATGCCCTTCTTCAACGATGCGTTTTGCCGTTATGGGGTATTTGTCTATACGGCTCCCGACACAAAAAAAGGTTGCTTTAACATTGTGCTGTTTCAGCACGTCTAACACAGCCTCCGTATAGACAGGATGGGGGCCGTCATCGAAGGTTAAAGATAGTTTCTTTTTTTCAGACCTTTTATCCCAGTACACGTTTCCCGTTTTCTCCATGTCACTTCTTTTTAAAGATTTCGCATCGGCGGACACGGCAGTGAGACTCGTGAGGACGCATATCATGATGATCAGATGAAAGCATCTCAACGTTTACACCTCCAGTAAACACTACTGTTAACGTGTCCCCTTTTATAAAAAATCATTCTCTGCATCAAATGATGCACATCACCCGCTTGTTTTTGTCCAAATCCGGGTGCAGCCGTTTCTCATCAAACGGCAAATGCTGATAAATCAAATACGCTTATCGGACAGCTTATTTTAATAGAAGGAGATAGATTTGTGCTGTATACTAATTGAAAAGAGGTGAACGTGCAGATGATAAAAAAGGGATTCAGTCTTGCCGTCATCATTGCTGTCGTGATGATCGGCTTTTTGCAAAAAGACGTCTGGCTCAGCATGATTCGCGCGGGCGGCATGTACGCCGTGCTTATGAGTATCCTTCTGGTCGCAGCTGACGTATTTTTTCCGATTGTTCCATTCGCCATTATCGCGGCCTTAAACGGAGCGGTTTTCGGGATTGTAAACGGGGTGTGGATTACATTGTCAGGCGCGATGCTCGGAACAATGGCGTTGTTTTTTCTCGTTCGGTACGGATTCAGAGACTGGGCCAGAAAAAAGCTGCTGGCTTACCCGGCAGCGGCCCAATATGAAGATTCATTTCATCAGCACGCGTTTACGGCGGTGCTTTTCGGGCGGCTGATTCCGATTATACCGTCGCTTGCCATGAATACCGTCTGCGGGCTGAGTAATATCCGATGGCCGATCTTTTTTTCTGCGTCGGTGCTCGGCAAAATTCCGAACATTGTGATCGTGACCGTCGCAGGCGCTTCATTTACAAGCAACAAACTGCTGTCTTTCGGGATTTACGGAATGTATATGCTCGTCTTAATGGCGGTCATTTATAAGAAGTTTCCCGGCCTTTTAAAAACAACGAAAAAATGAAGCGCGTACCGCCCCCTATTCCGGCGGTACGGCTCCTCTCATTCTGAGAACTTTTCCGTTACATTCTGAACCGATCACTTCCATGTTTTTCTTTCTGTAAAATGACAGAGCCGCTTCATTGCTCGGCGAAACTCTCAGGTGATATTCCGAAACACCGTTCGCTCTGAAAAACTGATTCGCGTATTGATGCGGTTTCGTTCCGCACCCCCTTCCCCTCTGCTTCTCAGTCATATAGTAAAGGTGCACATAACCGATTTTTTGGCTGCGGTAAAATTTGATGGAAGCTTCTAGCTGTCCGATCGGCTGTCCGTTATGAAAAAGCAGCATAAAACCGTCGGGAAAGCATTTGATTTGGGATGACAGCCACCTGAGATATTCATCCCTATTAAAATGATCCGCCGTGCCAAAGCTGACGAAAAACGAATCCTCACCAAACGAAACGGCCGTCTCTTTATGTTTGTTTAAATTGATCCGCTTGAAATACATCAGGAGTCCTCCTTCTTGCGGCCGCAAATAAGAACGAGCATAAAACGGCTGCCAACGCCAGCATAACAGCAGCGCCTGCGATGACGATGCCGCGGACGGAAGAACTGACAGAAGCCGCTCCGAAAACCGCCGTTACTACTATAATGAAGACGGCTTCGACTAATGAATAAAAGCTCCCCACTCTCCCCATGATGTCCACCGGAACATTCTTTTGATAAAACGTCAGAAAGCCTGTATTGGCAAACGCCAGAAAAAAAGCGAGAAGGAAAAATCCGAAAGCAGCCGTCCAAAAAACGTCAGAAAACGCATAAATCATATATCCGGCCGCTGTGAATAAAGAGCCCATTCCCATCAATAAAGAAGCCGGCATTTTTTTATTAAAGAACACATTGACAAGCGCTCCCGCAATAATGCCTGCCCCTGAGACACTGACGAGAAAACCATAATCGGCATCAGTCAGCTGAAGAACTTCTTTTGCAAAAGCGGCTTCAAGCGAATCAAGCGCGGATGGCATAACGGTCATGACCAGACTGAATAAAAAATAAATGATCATGACGTTTCGCGCCGTTCGGCTGAAGCGATAGACGAGCTTCCAATCTTCTTTGCACACTGCCAAAGAAAGCTTCTGTCTGGGAGAATGTACGTGAGGCTCATTTTCAAGGTTCGGCAGCATCATCGTGATGAAACCGGACAGCACTAAAGCCGCCGCATTCACCCAAATCGCAAAAATCGGCGTGCCGGCGATAAAAAGCAGTCCGGCCGCAGCCGGCCCGAGGAGAAAAGCCCCTGATTCCGACAAAGCCCTTAGTGAATTGAATCGTTTTCTCCTTTCAGCCGGGATAAGCATCGTCACATACGCCATGGAACACGGACGAAACATCGCATTGGCCATATGAATCAAAAACACGATACAATAAACGGAAAATAAAGACCGTGCAGTAACCATCAGCGGCAGAACGGCAATGAATGCAGCCCGGGTGAAATCAAGCGACATCATCATATTCCGTTTGTTACACCGGTCGATGATGCTGCCCGCCCAGCCATTTGTCATCAAAACAGCCGCAGGCCTGATTAAATAAAGGATGGAAACCGCAAAAGCAGACCCCGTTTCTTTTAAGACAATAAGATTAAGAGACAAAAAATAGATCCATTCACCAATATTTGCTATCCCGATTCCGGTTAACAGAAGCAACGGGTACCGCCAAGACTTCAGGTTTTTCATCTTATCCCTCCCTTAGAAATAAAAAACGCCCTCAAGACAATAAAGTCTTGAGGACGGGAAACAGCCCGCTATGCCACCTCAATTCGGTTTGGTGCCGGCCTTGCCGGGTACAAAGCTTACTCGGTAACAGGAGTATCCGCCGCATCATCGTCGGGTTGCATGATTCCGATGCGAAGCTAAGAGGTTTGTTTCAACACATCCATTCATACTCCTTCACAGCTCCCGGAGCTCTCTGTCATGAATGATATCTGTCTACTCGTCTCTTCAGCGCTTTTCGGTTATATTGTTTTCACCCTTACTTTTTTAAAAAATATACAGGCTCAATCATCAAAAATCAAGAGGCTGTAAGAAATAAAACCCGATTTTGATTAATTTCCCTGTACAGACACAAACAGCCCTACCTCCACATACAGTTACATATAGGCGATTGCCTACATAACTTTGTGGAGGTGAGGACGGTGACAGGTGTTTTTGCAGCGCTCGGGTTTATTGTGAAAGAACTTGTGTTCTTAGTATCATACGTGAAAAATAATGCCTTTCCACAACCGCTCTCAAATAATGAGGAGAAAAAATACTTAGACCTTATGGCTGAAGGAGATGAACACGCCCGCAACATGCTGATCGAACATAATCTCCGTTTAGTCGCCCATATTGTGAAAAAATTCGAAAACACGGGAGAGGACGCGGAAGATCTGATCTCCATCGGTACAATCGGGCTGATTAAAGGAATTGAAAGCTACTCAGCCGGAAAAGGCACGAAGCTTGCCACATATGCCGCACGATGTATTGAGAATGAGATTTTAATGCATCTGCGCGCATTGAAAAAAACGAAAAAAGACGTCTCCCTTCATGATCCGATCGGCCAGGATAAAGAAGGGAATGAAATAAGCCTGATCGATGTCCTCAAGTCGGAAAGCGAAGATGTGATCGACACCATTCAGCTCAACATGGAACTTGAAAAGGTCAAAAAATATATCGATATTTTAGACGACCGCGAAAAAGAAGTCATCGTCGGCCGCTTCGGGCTTGATTTAAAAAAAGAAAAAACGCAGCGCGAGATCGCAAAGGAGCTCGGCATTTCAAGGAGTTATGTGTCGCGGATTGAAAAACGCGCATTGATGAAGATGTTTCATGAGTTTTATCGGGCGGAGAAGGAGAAGCGGAAGAAGAAGGGAAAGTGAGCGAAAAGCCGGATCTGACATCCCGGCTTTTTCTGCATTTTAGGACATTGCTCTTCAAGTATAACTTCAGGATTTAAAAATAAAACATAACAAATGAATAGAATTGGTACAATCGTTAACCTTTTTAATAATTTTTTATTGATATTTAACCCCTTCAACATAGCCCTCTCTTTTTAACAATCCATTTCATTTGGGCTACACCCCCATCATTGAATGTATTTCCTATGAAAAATGATTTTGAACCTCATAGGAACCCTTACATGACAGGGTTTTTGTTGTTTTTTCATTGTTTATCAAGACCTAAAGCAAAAGAACTTGCTAATTCTCAAATACATCCACCAAATTTTCAATGTTAGTTTGTTTTTCATACATACTAATAATAAAAATAAAACCTAGTTGAAACTTTACAAGACAAGCTGAATGGACTATAGTCTAATTAGACTAAAATATTGATGTAAAGAAGTGAAAAATTAGATGATAAAGTCTTTTTTAATGTTGGGGCAGTCGAATATGGCGGGCCGTGGATTTTTGAATGAAGTAGACCCTATCTATAATGAAAAAATTAAAATGCTGCGCAATGGACAGTGGCAGATGATGACAGAGCCGATTAATTACGACCGTCCGGTTTCAGGCGTTGGCCTGGCCGCATCTTTTGCAGATGCATGGTCGAAAGCTCATCCCGATGAAGAAATTGGCTTGATCCCGTGTGCGGAAGGCGGCAGTTCATTGAATGACTGGCATCCGGAAGGCATCCTTTTTCAGCATGCTTTGTCCGAAGCCCGCTTCGCCCTCCGATCCAGTCAAATTTGTGGAATCCTTTGGCATCAAGGTGAGAGTGACAGTTATCGTTCGCTGCATGAAACTTATTACGAGAAATTAACTCTTATCATCGAGACGCTAAGAAACGAGTTGGAATTAGATGAGCTACCGTTGATTATTGGAGGGCTTGGTGACTTTCTTGGGAAGACTGGTTTTGGACAGCACGCGACTGAATTTCGACAGGTTAATGAACAATTGCTGCGTTTTGCTAATGAACAACAGAATTGTTATTTTGTTACTGCGGCAGGTTTGACTGCGAATCCTGATGGCATTCATTTAGACGCAGCTTCACAACGCAAATTCGGTTATCGCTATTTCGAGGCTTTTTCGAAAAAGCACCATATCCTGAAACCCATTTCGGGAGAGGAGCAATCACTGAAAGTGAATGGTGACTATTCTAAAACAGAACAGATTTACCTTCATAGTATGGATTTGGCTTCGGGTAAAATCACGTACGCGGAATTTGAGGCGCGGATGGCGAAGGTGATGAAACCATGATTCCCTTACTTATCCTTGGCTTGCTCATCCAAAACCCCGGAGCTCACGGCTATGAACTTCTGGCCTTAATGGAAAAACGTCATTACAAGTACATCGTTAACTTCACGAAAGGTTCATTTTATTACAATCTGCAGCAACTTGAAGAAAAGTGTTTGATTGAACAGATTCAGCAGAAACCCTCAACCAGCGGGCGTGAAATCCGTAACTTTAACGTCACAGAATCGGGAAGGGCAGAATTCGAGAAATTAATGATCAAATACGGCACTAAATCGGAATATGTGAACCTGCAATTTTATGGGGCGTTACTCTTTGCCGATGAATTCGACAAAAATAAATTACTGGATCTGATCCAATCACAAATCGATCAGACTAAAACTCGAATCGAGCTCCTTGACGAATACCTGTCCATCACTCAAGAAATTCCCGGCACAATCAATTACTTTCGCCGCATGAATGAAAATTCCCGTTCACATCACTTGGTTAATTTAGAGTGGTTCGAAAAATTGAAAGCAGAAATAGAGTGAACTATTGCATAATAAAAAATGCAATGTTACATATATAGGAATATTAGTTACCTGCATATAAAACCTGTGTCGCAGATATCGAGTAACACCATTGATACAGGTTTTATACCCCTTCTTTTAATTAAACCAGTAATGGGGTTGTCAACACTTGCCCCAAACAAGAGCAAGTGAATCTGCTGCGTGTTCTTCTTTTTCAATCCGTATGAATAACCACTTTTTACACCTATTTAGTATTCAAGTAAGTCAACTGATTTTTCTCCATCTTCCGCTAAACTGCTGCTTTCGTCGAATAAGAAAAAGTGATCTCCCTTAAGGAAGAATCACTTCCTCTAATTGAACAAGCAGTGAAGGTGAACACCGTTCTCGACATTTTATCTACCTCTGCGTAAGCAACTTTCAATTGATTGATAGTAAACCCCTCCAACAAGAAAACTCCGTCTTTTTCTGTTTTCTTTTCAATATAAAACAATGATAACTTCTTTCATCTTATGAAACCCAAGCAGTTATTAGGTGGTTTTCTTTATCTGTACAAATACAGGTGAATCACTTAATTTATTACATATAAGTTATCCTGCAAAACTGTGCACGAAATGTCGGGCAGATACATTTCGCTCCTGTTATTCTTTTGTTAAAGGAGGTCAAATAAATGGATTCGCTTAAAAGGATGAATAGCGCATTAACGTATATTGAAGAAAACCTCACGAACGATATTGATTTCAAAGAAGCAGCAAGGCTTGCTTTCTGCTCTGAATATCATTTTAAAAGGATGTTTTCCTTCCTTACAGGTATTTCATTATCGGAATATATTCGTCGACGACGTCTTACTCTTGCAGCTTTTGAACTTAAAGACAGCAGCGTAAAGGTGATTGATCTTGCAATAAAATACGGTTATCACTCACCAGATTCTTTTGCACGAGCATTTCAAAATCTGCATGGCATAAGCCCATCAGCAGCTAAACATAATGGCCATTCACTTAAAGCTTATCCGCGAATGACCTTCCAGTTATCAATCAAAGGAGGAAATGAAATGAACTATCGCATTGAAGAAAAAAAGGCATTTCGCATCGTCGGCATTAAAAAAAGAGTCCCTATTTTATTCAAAGGCGTGAATCCTGACATTGCATCGATGTGGGAAAGTTTAGATGAAACAGCAATCAAACAACTAAAAGAGCTTTCTAATGTAGCGCCTGTAGGACTCATCAGTGCATCCACGAACTTTTCTGAAGGCCGGACAGAGGAAAACGGTGAGCTTGATCACTATATTGGCGCAGCCACAACGAAACATTGCCCAAATCACCTATCACAGCTTGAAGTCCCTGCCTCAACGTGGGCTGTATTCGAAGCAGCCGGATCATTTCCGGATGCACTGCAGGAAGTATGGGGGCGGATTTATTCTGAATGGTTTCCATCGTCACATTATGAACAAATTGAAGGCCCAGAAATCCTGTGGAATGAGCATAAAGATGTAACATCGCCATCTTTTAAAAGTGAAATTTGGATACCCATTTCAAAAAAGTAATATATCTTACAATGAAATTAGAGGAATTGAAGGTGTTAAGGAAGGGGTCTCATCCCTTCCTCTTTAAGTTACTAACCCGATCTGCAGCATTATTGATGCCATTAATCTACGAATTGAGTTTTTTAATGAGCAGAGCCGTTCTTACTGAAAATCTAAATTGAGGTGTCCTATTGCGTTTTGATGATCTGCTTCTCACCTCTTATTTTCCGCCTTAACATCCGATCCTTTCTGCAATTGCTTCTGCAAAGTCTGACGTTGATGATTGACCGCTAAGATCTCCCATTTTGATTCCTGCCTTCACGGTTTCCCGAAGTGAGTTTTCTATTAATTCCGCTGCTTCTTTCAGTTTTTTATCACGATACTGTGTACTGAGCATTCAAACAACATAGCAGTTGAAAGTATAATACCGATAGGATTCGCAATATTTTCCCTGCAATGTCAGGTGCCGAACCGTGAGCAGCCTAGGCCATTGCCTGCTTTCCCATTTGTATTAATTGACAGTGCAAGCCCCAAGCTGCCGACGAACTAAATGTACCGTCATTGCATCAATATGATAATCATCCACTTCAGGGTATTGTTCCGGCATTTCTCGGCACGTATTCAAAAAGAGTCCCGAGCCATGTAACCTTCTTACGGCGTTCCATCGCACTTTGAAAGGCTGCATGCGCAATACGTGTAATCGCCTTTTTAGTGAAAACTCCAGTCAATACAGCCACTTCCAGGGTTACCTGCCATACATATTTCGGCCAGCGTAAAAGCCTTCCGTATTTTCACGGTAAATGACCAAATTAGCTTTCCCTGCAATACTTTTCATTCCAGGTATTGTCTTTGCCGGCGGCAATTGCTTTTCACTCAATGGTAACCAGCTTAAACGCTGGCTGGACAGGTTTCAGGGTGTATCTATTCATTGGAGTTCCGTTTCTTGCAACTTAACCAAAAACTTCCTCACGAAGAACAAATCACTTCTCTATTGTAGGATGCTGCCGAAAATAAATCACTTCACAACAGAGAAACAGAAAGCGGTATAAAAAAACAGCTCCGTTAAAATGGCCGGAACTGTCTTTGAATTTTGGATTTTGCAGTTATCTCCATCCGTTAGTTTAATTAAAATTCAGATAATCCAAGACACGATCAACTCTTTCATTTACTGAGTAATCTCCTTCAATTTTTAGCAATGGACAAGATAAATCTGCCATCCAATATTCGTGTAAAGCTTTGCTTCTAACTTCCATTCCGGCATTATCATATAAAGAAGCCCACTCTAAAAATGTTTTTGATTGTTCATATTTACTGCCGCCGGCTAACACTTCGTTTCCATAACGCTGAAATTCCCTATGCCTTAACCTCTCAAGCCGTATATCCTGCGGAATCCATAAGAAGATGACAAGGTCAAAATAACTTTTTAGATCATCGCCCCAGCCGCACACTGCGCCAGAAAGAATCCATTTCTCATTTATTGTCAAGTCTTTTTCAAGCAACTCTCTCCTTTCAGAAATTTCTCTTTTTTTAGTGAATTTATCTGTCCAATAGTAATCATCAGTATCAAGATGCGTATGAGGCAAATGCTTTGATAATGCAACTCCCAATGTTGAAGTTCCGACTCCGGAGGCTCCCAGTATGTGAATCTTATTTTTCATAGATCCCTCTCCTTATGAAGCAACGAAACTCCCTGTCCGCTGCACAAGGTTCTTACTATTATTTTAACATAAATCCCCAAAAACCTTTACTTTGTCAGGGGAATCCAGATGCGTGTTAAAACCATACTGCTTACGAACTTCATGGTCATTTTCAAACAGAATGATTAACTTTCTCTCCGGCCTATTTTAATATCCTCAAACACTTTCTCAAAAGTCCCGATTGGCAGTGAACTCCCCTTTCATTGATCGACAAAAGCTTCCGGAATAAGGAATCTCCTCAAAAAAGGATCAAAACTTTTATCAAGTTTGATCCTTTTCCCTTTTTAGTCATTTCTTTGCGAACGTTTATAGACATTCATGGTTACCAGCCAGCTCATAACAACGATTCCTGCAAAAAGAATGAGCATATTACTGTACAAATAAGCGGAATGATCAGCATTAACAGGCAGCAGCCTTTGATCCAGCAAGCGGATCGATAATAAACCGCCTGCAATTGCAATGCCTGTTCCCTCTGATAAAAAGCTCGTAAAATTAAGCAGACTCATTCCGGCGCCGGCTTCCTTTTGTTTCAAACTGCCAGACACAATTGTAGATATAACCGTTTTTGTGAAGGAGAGCCCCCCAAAAACAAAAACGATGATAACGGTCATGAGCCAAGGTGCCGCATCTATGAAAAAGGCATCGATTAAAAAGCTGGAAGACATTAATACAATCCCAATGGTCAGCACATATAAAGAACCTTTCCGATCAACAAGCCATCCTCCAATGTAACCGAAGATGATGACGCTCATCGTCCCGGGAAACATAATCCCGCTTCCAATTGCCGCAGTACTTAAATGGTGAACATCTTTCATCATATAAGGAACCATAGACACAAATCCTGCTGCAGTGCCGAATATCAGGCCTCCGCAAAGGGCGCCCATCATAAACAAGGCATTTTTCCCCAGCGCAGGGTCAACAAAGGGATCTTGAGTTTTCCTAATATGTTTCACAAATATCAGGAAAGCTAGAATACTGATGATCAGAAAAGACATTCTATATGACGTTGTAAACAGCAGAAAAAATACGATGCCTGCAGACATTAATATAATCCCCGCCATATCAAAGCGCCCGCTGATTCTTTCTTCCTTTTCCAGCAGTTTCATCAGGAATGGAACGGTGATAACTGTTGCTGTCGGAATAAGCAGCAAATATGACCAGTGAATATAATGAGCGATCATTCCGCCAATAGCTGGTCCGGCACCTTCCCCCATTGCCACCAGCGACCCGATCAGACCAAATGCTTTACCCCTGTTTTCTTTCGGAATATAGCGTACTACTGCAACCATCACAAGAGCCGGGAATGCGGCTGCACCAGCCCCTTGAATAAATCGGGCCAGAATGAGTACAGGAAAGACAGAGTGTCCGACAAATCCGATGATCGACCCGAAGCCATTTACCATAATTCCAAATAGGAGCAGCTTTTTGATCCCCAGCTGATCTGATAACTTTCCATACAGAGCAGTTCCGATGGAAAAGGTTAACATAAAGGCCGTGTTCACCCAGTTTGCACTCGCTGGCAGTTTATGAAAATCGTTGGCGATATCAGGTAATGATACGTTCAAAACCATTTCATTTAATGCGCTGAAAAATGACAGAACACAAAGCCAAATGAACACTTGGTTGTGCCGTAAAGCTGACTGTGAATAAGGCGTATTCACAAATTTCCCTCCATTAATGAGGGCAGACGCAGTTTATAGGGCCATTGATACGCTTCCCTCTTTTAATTGGACCCTGTTCATTTTTTTGCACTTCATACATAACTCCCCCTGCATTGATTGATATACCTTATTATAAATCCTCAAGCCGATGTTTTGAATGCTTTGCGACACACACCCGCAAATGACGAAACATCAAATACTGTTATATTTAAAATTTACAGTACCAAAAAACCGCAATTTCATTTGCTGTTGAAAAATTGGAATAAAGCATTGTATCGACCGCTCCTATGACAAAGTTATTTTTGGCATAAAAATGACAAGCTGAAACATTAATATCTTGTGTTTCAAGCATAAGACCGCATAAATGATTCTCCTTTGCCCACTCAATCACTTTATGCAATAAAGCCGTCCCGACACCATTTTTTCTATAATCTTTTGCAACGGCAATGTCTTCAATCAGTGCGTATCCATTCCAATTAGAACGAAGCTTACTCCGGCCGACACAGTCGTTCTCTGCGTAATAAAAAAAGACAACTTTATCCTCTTCTTCAATATAACTGACATCAATGTCTTCATCGTCATATTTTTTGACATAAGGCTCAGCAAATTTCTCCTCTGTATATGTCCAAACATTGTCCTCAAATGAAGGGATGATTCTCCCTGAAACTACGAAAGGTTCGTTTGGTTTATTGAAGTCTTTCATATTGAATCGCGTCATTTTAGTTATCATCATAATCACCTTTCTGCATTTATTGACCTTAATTTACATCTATTGAACTGTTGATTCGTCTGCATGTCATGGATACCGGTTTAATCACTCTAAGACTAAAACAAAAAAGATACCAACATCGATTGGTATCATCTATTCTTTCGAGCCCTTACAACAATATCCTATTTCGGAGCTTCCAAACCGAATTTAATCCATTCCTCTTTTGCCGGACCGTAAATACCCGGAACAGGTAAACCTGCTTGTCTCATAAGGACAGTCATTTGTCCTCGATGATGGTTTTGATGTTGAATTAAAAACATCAAAAGTGAACCATTTGGCAATTGCTGACCAATAAAGTTGACACATTCTTGAAGTGTATCGTCAGTCCATTGCGTTTTTAACGCCTGTACAAATGCATTACTGGCTTGATGATAACTCTCAGCAATAAACCGCGCCGATGCAGGAACAGGATAATCTTCGGCCGGAGCGTGAAACGTTAAATCTGTGTTTGAGGTAATGATGTGAATGGCAGCGACAGTATGCCAAGCAATACGGCCTAAAGTCCAATGTTCTGAAGTGATTTCTTGTTTAAGTGATTCATCAGTCAGATGATTCAGCAGTTTTTGTGTCGCATCGGCTTCGAATTCCCAAGATTTCAAAAAATGGTCTAAAGTTTGAAACATAAAAATCCTCCTTATCCTTTTTTGTTTTTCTATGTATCTGCAGTTCAATTATAGTGCTCCGTTTAGTTAAAAAAGAACAAAACGATAGACAGACATTTTTAACAGAAAGCCCGAACTGACAACAACAGACAAAATATAAGAACATAACGGATACCTCTATACTTCTTTTTCTTCAATCGACAAAAAAAGGATAGCTGTTCAAACAGGATTCTTCTGTCTAATATTTTCTCTTTGCAAAAGTCCATATCGTCTTAGTGATTGAACCGGAGACAAAACAGCTCCCCGTCATCATAGCCACCCAAATGAAAAATGTCGGTTCGGCACCTATTACAATAAACATGAATATCAAGGACAAAATGAAGACAATAACAACCATCATCCATACTTTTTTAAAGATGAAATATCCTAAAATCCCTAACAGAAAAGAAGCTGCCGGAAGAAAAATAAGAATGATATACGCGGGGCTCAACAGCGGGCTAATACAAACACCTCCCAATTTCAAAACGAGGCAGTTCCTACTTTTTGTCTGATATGAAGTGATTTTTTTCATCTTGATATTACACCGCTTCATTCATTTTATACATATTATACCAATACCATCGAGTCAAATATAGATATTTATTCATTTTTAACATACTTTAGGAAAATCAGGAGTGAATTAAAGTCTGAGGATAGCCCGCTTTTTCTATCCCTAGTAAGTCATGCCGCATTGATTTTAGCCCATCATTGTTTTTGCAGCGCTAATATTCTCATAATCGTGTGCATGACGCTGCTTTCCTCATTTGATTTGATGACAAAGTGCGCCGCATCTTTTATTTCGTCAATGGCATTCTTAACCGCAAAGCTGTAGGATGCCGCTTCCATCAATTCTTTGTCATTGCGGCCGTCTCCGAACGCCATTGTTTCATCAGCCGAAACCCCTAATAATCGCTGCAGTTCTTGTACTGTTGATCCTTTATGTATTCCGATATTTGATATGTCCATCCAGGTATCCTCTGATGCTACGATATATAATTGGTGAAAAAATTCATGCAGCTTTTCTCTCGTTTCCGGACAGTTGGCGTCGGGGTCATGAACCGTAATCTTGATAAAATCGTCTTTTATCTCAGTAAAATCAGTTATTTTCGTTACATGTGCATAAGAGGCATTTACATATTTCATTTCACTTTCAGACAGATTTTCTTTTACGATCGCGCCTTTTTTTGTGCACGCGATAATGGTGTGCCCGCAGCTGATTTTTTCTAAAGCGCCTATAATTGACAGTCCGGCTTTATTGCTGATCAAAGATTCATATACGAACTTGCCGCTCTTTTTCATACGTGCGGCACTGTCTCCTAAAATCCAAAAATCTTTCGCGTCTTCTCCGAATAAGGCTTCCACCCTTTCACACTGTTTCCCGGTGCAGATGGCGAAAGCGACATGCTGTTCCTCCATTACTCGTTTTGTCTTTTCAAATAACGTTCTGTCAAAATCGCCTTGATTATTTAAAAATGTGCCGTCTAAATCCGTAATCACTAATTTAATCATCGTTCAGCACCTCCGCAGTTAAAATGTCTTTTTCAGACAAAGGGTTTTTCACATTTGAGGATGGAATCAATCGCATTTAAGACCCCTTCTTCATTGTTTGATTGCGTGATATGCGCCGCAGCCTGTTTAATGCTTGCCTGCGCATTATCCATGGCGACCCCGTATTTCACGGCGGACACCATCTCCAGATCATTGCCGCTGTCTCCGAAGGCCGCACACTCTTCATCACCCATCCCCCATTGTTTCTGGAGAAGCTTAATCCCGCTTGCTTTATGAAGCCCCGGTATGATCAGATCTATGTCACCGTGCCCGCTTGATACAGGCGTGACGAAAGACCCGATGGCGTTTTTCAAATGGCTCAGAAGTGCGGAACAATGTTCGGCGGGAAAGCTGATGGAAAATTTTAAAATGTCATCATCGATGTTTTCAAAATGCGGCACCCTTTTTAACACATAATAATACTTACTGGCATGCAGATATTCATCTTCACCGGCCTTTTCATGAATATACGCGCTTTTTTTTCCGCAGACAATGACGTTTTTCACCTCATACTGCTCTAAAGCAAGGATCACTGCTTTTATAGTGTTTTCAGACATGCTACCCGCGAATAATTCTTCTCCGGCATTCACGACGAAAGCGCCATTCTCAGCAACGAAAGCGATTTCACTTTTGATTTCCGGAAAGAAGGATGTAAGCTGCGCATATTGGTTTCCGCTTGCTACGGCAAATTTAATCCCCCGCGATTTTAATTCACGATACTGATTCATAAAACGCTCTTTATTATATGCCATTTCATCATTCAAAAACGTTCCGTCCATATCAACCGCTATCAGTTTGATACTCATATTGTCCTCCTTTTTTCGGCCGCTTTTGTCAGAGACCCTTGAAGAGATCATGCATAAAGCGTATGAACGAATTATATCCGCAGTTGTTTTGCGCCGTAAATCATTGGCTGACGTCTTGTTTTGAATGACACAAAAAGTGATTTGTCACATAAATATAACACTATGTTTCTTTTAAAAATGATATGTTACGATTAGATGTACATTCACCATTCTCATAAAAAGGAGAATCCCCCTGCATGTTCACACACGAAATGATTGCTTCATTTAACGAGCTTGAAACTTCTTTATACAACTACATCTCCCAAAATAGCGAGAAAGTCGTCTATATGCGAATCCGTGAATTGGCAAATGAAACCCATGTATCTACGGCTTCTATTTTACGTTTCTGCAAAAAAATAAACTGTGAAGGGTTTTCGGAGTTTAAGGTGAAGCTGAAAATGTATACGGAGGCAAATAAAAAAACGATTTTAAAGAGTCCCCATCATTCCGTTGCCGAGTTTTTTGAAAGAACAGTAAGCGGAGAGATGGAAGAAAAGCTGAAGGAAGCAGCAGCCCTTGCGGCCGATGCAGAAAGCGTCATTTTTATCGGAGTGGGAAGTTCAGGAATTCTCGCCGAATACGGGGCCAGATATTTTTCGTGCTTAGGGAAACTTTCAATGTATATTAAAGATCCTTACTTTCCGGCCCATTCCCATTTCCGTCATAACAGCATCACAATCGCATTATCGGTTTCAGGTGAAGGAGATTCTACGGTGACTCATCTGAATCAGCTGAAACAAGAAGGCAGCCGGGTCATCAGTATTACAAATCATAAACATTCAACCATTGCCAAAATGTCCGATGTGAATATTTCATATTACGTGACGGAAGAATGGGTTGAAAATGCGAATGTCACCACCCAAATCCCCGCTATGTACATACTTGAATCAATGGCTCGGGAGATATACAAATTGAGAGAATAAATTCAGGAACGAAAACACTGATACACTGGAAATTCCGTCCTTTTTGTAAAAATAATAAAAAACCCTTCTCTGATGCTAGAGAAGGGTTTTGAGGATCACAGATGAGACACAATACAATTTGCATGGCCTGCCAGTTTATATTCTCCCAAACCGGAAGGCAGGAGAATATGATCTCCTTTTCTAAAGGGATATTCATGTCCGCCTGCACTCATTATTCCGTCTCCTTCGATCACGCTGACAAGAAGGAAGGGATGATGCTGGAATAGATTTGCTTCACCTTTTACAACCCACTTTTCGACTGAAAAATAAGGACATTCTATTAAAACAGCTGCCAGCAGATCATCTGTTTGTTTATATTGAACGGTCGGCCGTTCACGGACAGAGGGAACTTCTATCACTTCTATACTTTTTTCCAAATGGAGCTCGCGCAGCCTGCCGTCCGCATCTTTTCTTCCGTAATCATACAATCTGTAAGTCGTATCTGAATTTTGCTGCGTCTCTAAAATAAGTGTGCCCTTTCCAATCGCGTGAACGGTGCCGCTTGGGACAAAGAAGAAATCTCCCGGCTTTACCTTAACTCTGTTCAGGAGCCCGCCCCATTCTCCGCGCTCAATCATGGATATCAGTTCTTCTCTTGTTGTTGCGTTGTGGCCGAAAATGATCTCCGCATCTTTTGCACAATCAATGATATACCAGCATTCGGTTTTTCCAAGTTCCCCGTTTTCATGCATTTTGGCAAAGTCATCATTCGGATGCACCTGAACGGACAGGTCTTGGTCCGCGTCCAAAATTTTTGTAAGAAGAGGAAAACGGTCTCCTTCAAGGTTTCCGAATAAATCTCTGTGATGCTCCCACAATTCACCGAGCGTACATCCTTTATACATGCCGTTTTGAACTGTGCTCTGTCCATTTTGATGAGCGGCGAAGGCCCAGCACTCCCCTGTCCGCTCGGACGGAATATTATAGTGAAAATCACGCAGGGCGGCGCCTCCCCAAATTCTTTCTTTGAAAACCGGATTGAAAAATATCGGTTCAGTAGACATGATCATCCCCCGCTTTATTCGATTTCTTCCAGAAGCTCATACGCCTCTTCTTTTGTCTGAACGGAGAGCAGCCTTTCCCGATAGCTGTCATCCATCAGTTTTCGGGATAACATCTGCAATATTTTCAGATGCTGATTTCCGCCGCTTTCCTTCGGTACGGCAATCATAAAAATCAGTTTTGCATCAGAACCATCAAGGCTGTTCCAGTCAACACCCGAGCGTCTTATTCCGAATGCGACACCCGGCGTTTTGACGGCTTCAGACTTTCCGTGCGGAATGGCGATATTCATACCTATCGCCGTGGTTCCCTGCTGTTCCCGGCTCAAAATGGCCTGCTTAAATCCGCTGTCAGACAGCAGCATACCTTTACGGGACATTTTCTCGATCATTTCGTCGACAATGTCATCCCTCGTTTCGCCGGATAAATGCGGTTCAATCAAGTCCGTACTGATAATGTCAGTCAGTTTTTTGATTTCGGTCATCCCGGCTTTTCGGCTGTCAGCCTGAGATGGTTCCTTTGTTTCTTTTGCCGCTGCAGCTTCATTTGGTGCGGCAGACTGCAGCACCTCGCCGGGCGCGGGGGATTTCGCCATATCTTTCTTCAGTACATTAACCAACAGAGCGGTGACAAGAGAGCCTGCTGTTACAGCGATAAAAAACATCAGTACATGATCTACTGCTCCAAGTACAGCAACGATGGGGCCGCCGTGTGCCACTCTGTCCCCCACATGGCCGATCATCGCTATCACCGATCCGGTCATAGAACCCGCCATAATACTCGGGATCACACGAAGGGGGTCTTGGGCCGCAAATGGAATGGCTCCTTCCGTGATACCGAAAAGGCCCATCGTAAATGATGCTTTTCCCATTTCTCTTTCTGCGGCGGCGAATTTTCTTTTTCCTAAAAACGTTGCAATCCCAAGCCCTATCGGCGGTATACAAATGGAAACGGCAATCGGGCCCATGATTTCATAATTTCCTTCTCCGATCATTGCCGATCCGAAAAGAAAGGCCACCTTGTTTACGGGTCCTCCCATATCAAAGGAGATCATCGCTCCTAAAATCAATGCCAGAAGAATTGAGCTCGAACCTTTCATTCCCGCAAGCCAAACCGTTAATGATGCGAAAATATGAGCGACGGGGGCGCCGATCAGAAAGACAAACGCCAAACCGACGATCAGTGAGGCAAACACCGGAATAATAATAATCGGCATAATCGGCTGTATTGCTTTAGGAACTTTACATTTTTTGATTCCAAGCGCCGCATATCCCGCCAAAAATCCCGCAATGATTCCTCCAAGAAATCCTGCGCCGCTTGCACTGTCGTAAAAGCTGCCGGATGCCGCAATATATCCGCCGATCATTCCGGGGACAAGACCCGGCTTATCAGCGATGCTGAACGCGATGTACCCGGCTAAAATCGGGATCATGAATGAAAAAGAAGCACTGCCGATCTGTTCAATCGTTTTCCAAAAAGACTCGTCCGGAATGACTAACCCCTTTGGTGTTTTTTCTCCTCCAAGCGTCAATGCAACCGCTATCAATAATCCGCCGACGACAATGAAAGGAACCATAAAAGAAACGCCGTTCATTAAATGACGGTAAATCGGGTTTTGTTTTTTGCCCTGCTGACTTGCGGATTCAGCTTTTGAAGCAGATTGATAGACCGGCACTTCACCGCTAAGCGCTTTTTGAATTAATTCTTCCGGTTTGCGGATGCCTTCCTGAACCCCGACGGCCAGCAGCTTTTTTCCCGCGAATCGGTCTTTGTTCACCGAGCGGTCCGCCGCGATAATGATTGCGTCTGCTTCCCGGATTTCCTCTTCGGTCAGCCTATTTTCCACCCCGATTCCGCCTTGGGTTTCCACTTTGATCTCAACGCCTAATCTGCCGGCTGCTTTTTGTAAATTTTCAGCAGCCATATACGTATGGGCAATGCCGTTCGGACATGATGTAATCGCTAACAGTTTCATATAAATCCTCCTTTGCAGTCTGAATTTCAAGATCTTGTCTCAACTTTATACTGAAATCAGCCTGTGATAAGCGCGTTTTTTTACCATAAGTTCCGGAAATAACGGCATTTTTCCCTATAAACAGAAAAAAAGCAGGGAGATATTCCCTGCTTTTAATAGTTTAAATACGATAAAAACGTCATCACATTTTTTTCTTCCGTCAGTTTTTGAATAAATACCGGCTGCTCGCTAAGATAGGAAAGCTCACTGAATAATTGCTTTACCTTGTTTTGATCTTCGTGTTTAACGGCAAGCATAAAAACGAGCGACACCTTTTCTGTCCCCCATTCAATCGGCTCTTTTAAGGTGGCGATTGCAATGGCTGATTGTTTGATATATTTAGAGTTCGCGTGAGGGATGGCAATACCCGCCCCGATATTTGTCGCCGACATTTTTTCTCTCATTACTGCATGAATGCCATACTCTTTTTCTACATAGCCTTTTTCATACAAAGCCTGCGCCAGCTTTTCAATGACCTGATAACGATGCTCTGTCTCTTGCTGTAAAAAAACGAGAAACGGAGTCGTATCGTTCAGCATTTTAAACGTTTTTTGCTCCCGGCGGTGTGATATATCAAGCTGTTGCAGAAATGCGCTGAGCTTCTTTTCATCAGCAGACTCCAAAAGCGGTGATACGACAATATGAGGGATCGTTACATTTCCAAGCCCTATCGTAGAAATGACGAAATCTATATCTTTATGCTTTTTGATATACTCTGTCAGCTCCGCTTTTGCGATACAGTCTTTTACCGTAATGTGATGAAATTTGCGTTCAATTTTAGTCCGCAGCAATTGTGACATGCCAATGCCCATATGGCAGACGATGATCGTCCTTTTAGGGTTATGCCTGCTTCGGCGCAGCCGTTCGATCGCTGCCTGAAAATGCAGCGTCAAATAGGCCGCCTCTTCTTCAGGAATATAAAGATCAAATGTTTGATTGATGTCTTCTAAAACGTCAATGATAAGATGAAACAAATAAGGGTACATTTTTTTGATGTCGTGAAGCATGGGGTTTGAAACAGAGAGATCATAGCTCAGCCGCTTCAACACCGGATCGAGATGAATGTTCAATCCGTTGATCAGTTCCTGGTCTTTATGAAAATCCAGCATTTTCAGTTCTGAAACACGATTGATCAAATGCCTGACGACTTTGGAAAGCTCAGAATCTTCAAGATCAAGCTTCTTTTCTTGCTGCGATGGATAGCGGACTTTCCCGCCTATTATATGTAAAGTTAAATAGACGGCTTCTTCCTCAGGAAACCGGATGGCAAATACCGGCTCAAGCCGTTTTAAACAAGCCAGTGTCCATTCATATTCTTTCTTCTTTTTTACCGCGTCCAGCTGTCTTGCAGAAATGGCGACCGGCTGTTTCATTTTGATACGGCGGATAGTCAGCAATGTATGCAGCAGCAAACTTTCAAATGTTTCATCCGTAAAATAGATAGAATGTTTTTTTTGTAATAACTTGATTTCTTTTCTCACAAAGTCCGCTTCATAACTTAAAAACTTACTTTTTATAAATTGGCTTGTAAATTCCGCATTATCAATCAAATCTGAAATTCGCGCCAATGCTTTTCTTTTGTTTTTTTCGTCCCCTTCAATCTTTAAGCCGAGCCGCTGTTTAGAAACCAGCGTGAGATCAAATCGCTTCAGCCACTCTTCAACCGCACTTACATCCTTTTTAATGGAAGCTCTGTTTACAAAATGCTGTGCGGCAATTTCTTTTGCGGAAACGGGCTTTGAATTCATTAATAAATCATAAGCGATGTGAAGTATTCTTTCTTCATCGGTCTTGTGCCTGCACGTAAAGTGCTCATTATAAATTTGCCGGATTAACCGTGACCTTTCCTGTTCAGATATATGTAAATAGACGCCTAATCCCGGTTTGCGGATCAGCTGAGCTTGAGCATGTTCATTCAGGAAATCTTCAATCGTTTTCAAATCATTCCTGATCGTTTTTTCAGAACAGCGGACCCTGTCTGCGAAATCTTGCACAACTAAGTAGTCATCAGGTTCAGATAACAACAGATACAAAATCTTTTTCTGCCTTGAATTCATGTATTTCATCTGTTTTTCTATCCTTCCTGTCCGTTTCTGCTGGAGCAATTGTGATAGGTTAAATATACTACACATACGAAACCGTTTTCATTTTATAATGAAACAAAAGAGTAAAAAGTTTTGTTTTTTACCGCAGATTCCGGAAAAATCATGTTTTATACTAAAGCTGTTCACCTTTGGTTGACAACAAAACACCAACCGTTTTTAAACGATTGGTGTCGGCAGCGAAAACCTGCTGTTACAGCCAAAATGTTTCGCCAAGCGCTAATGCTTTCAGGTTTTCAGGAGGTAATGCAAGCCGATCCCACTCGCCGTGCAGTCTGCTTAGTGCTTCCGGGCCTGTATCATCAGCAAGCCGGAATGCCCCGTAATGCATGGGAATGAAGCTGTCAGCCTTCAGCTCCAAAAACGCTTTCACGGCGTCTTCCGGATTGATATGTGACACTTGCATAAACCATTCCGGTTCGTATGCTCCGATCGGCATCAGAGCCGCCTTAATACGAAACCTCTCTCCGATTTCTTTAAAGCCTTCAAAATAGCCTGTATCTCCTGCAAAATAGATGGACTCGCCGTTTTTGCTTTCTATGACCCAGCCTCCCCAATGAGAGGTATCGGTATCCCAAAGCGTTCTCCGTGTCCAGTGCTGGGCCGGAACAAATGATATGTTCACCCCCCGCATCTCAAAACGATCCCACCAATTCATTTCATGGACCTTTTTGCGGTCTTTTTTGTTGAACAGCTTTTTCAGTCCCGCAGGCACGTAAAAATCCGGGTTTCCTCTCAGTTTTTTTATACTCGGAAAATCAAGATGGTCATAATGCCCATGTGAGATGAGCACGGCATCAATGTCAGGCAGTTCGCTCAATTCATATCCCGGCTCTGTCAGCCGTTTTTGAAAACCCATCCTCCGCGCCCATACAGGGTCGGTCATTATGTTAAACCCCTGTATTTGGATCAGAAATGAAGAATGGCCGATCCATGTTATGGCGGTTTCCGTCCGATTGACGGCAACATCACGGACATCCCTTGTGACCGCTTTCGGAATGTTCTCGCTTAAGTCTTTACTTTTTTCTCTTCGTTCTTTCATCCATTTCCACATGTCCCTGAATCCATGTTCATTCTTCACGCCATTCAAGTTTTCATATCTTTTTTTCATTATCATTCTCCTTGACACGTGTTCCATTAGATTCATCGGACATTTATACAATGTCTGTAAATACCGCCCCGCTTGCTTCGGCTAAATCTTGAGGCGCTGCTTTCAGCTGCATTCCGATTTTCCCCGCACTGACAATCATAAACTCCAGTGTTTCAGCGGATCTATCAATAAAAGTCGGAAACCTTTTTTTCATGCCGATCGGAGAGCAGCCGCCGCGCATATAGCCGGTTACTCCCAAAAGGTCCTTCATGGCAATCATTTCTATTTTCTTCTCACCTGCCGCCTTCGCAGCTTTTTTCAGATTCAGTTCTTTTGCAACGGGAACGACAAAGACGTAATAACGATCAGTTCCTGCAGATGCCACTAAGGTTTTATAAACATATTCGGCAGCGTATCCGATTTTTTGTGAAACGGAAAGACCGTCTGCGGGCTGTCCCCCTTCTGTTTTGTAACCTAATAGCTCATAGGGAATGTTTTGCTGCTCAATGATACGGACAGCATTTGTTTTCACTGTTTTTTTCGCCATGGTTTTCCTCCGTTTTCTGTATTTCTTTCTGCTTTATTTTCAACTTCGATTTTAATAAAATGACCGCTCAGTTGCGTGCTTTGTAATACTCAAGTGCAAACTGTTTAAAACGCTCAGCAGCGGGAGAGAGAGCATGGTTTTTCAGCTGGGCTAACGCTATGGTGCGTTCGCATTGGTAATCTGCAACCGGAAGAAAAACGACCGGAAAGTATGAATGCTCCGCGGTTTTCGGCAGCACTGCAGCCCCCAGACCCGCGGCGGTCAGTCCTAATATGGTTGACACTTCCTCTCCTTCAAATGCGAGATGCGGGTGTATATTCAAATCCCGGCACATCAGATCAAACATATACCTCAGCCCGTATCCCGGTTTAAAACCCACAAAATCCTCGTCCTGCATCTCTTTCATTTGAATGCTTTTATTTCCTGCAAGCGGGTGGTTCTCAGGTAGCACCGCATAAAGAGGCTCTTTCTCCAGCACTGTCCATTGTAAAAGCTCGCTGGGAAGCGGCGGAGAGCTGAGACAGATATCCGCATCTCCCGTTTCCACCATTTTGCGAAGCGTTTCATTTGCGCCTTGATAAAGCCGGAAGGTCACGTTTGGGTATAGCTTTTTAAATTCGGCAATCAGCTGAGGCATTAAGCGCAGCCCGAGCGTATGAAGAAAAGATACAGATATTTCGCCGTGCTCCAGGCTCATATTCTTTTTCACTTGTTCAACGCCTTCATTTAAAGCTCGTCTCGCTTGTTTTGCTTTTATTAAGAACTGCTCTCCGTGCCTTGTCAGCCGGACGGCTTTTGTCTCTCTGTAAAATAACGGCGCGCCTAATTCTTCTTCGAGCCTGATAATCGATCGGCTTAATGCCGGCTGAGAAATCATTCTTTCTTTTGCCGCATTTGTGAAATGCTGATGAGCTGCCGCCGCAATGAAGTTGTCAATTTGATGAAGCTCCATTTTCTCCTTCTCCCCTTTCTTCATAACCTACACGCATTAATTCTATAGTTATTATAAATTAGACACATTGAAATGAAAAGCGTACGATACATATATAACCAACAGTGAGAAAAGAGGGACATTCATGACGTTTATTCAGCCTCACACAAAGGCTTACAGAAAGGCCAGCTTGGCTCTGTTTATCAGCGGCTTTGTGACCTTCGCCACGCTTTACACGACACAGCCGCTTATGCCTTTGTTTTCGGAAGAGTTTCATATTTCCGCTGCGGCTGCCAGCTTAACTTTATCCATCTCAACAGCCGTTTTGGCATTTTCATTATTGGCCGCCGCTTCGTTGTCTGACGGATTCGGCAGAAAAAAATTAATGGTGCTGTCGTTAACAGCTACTTCTGTTTTAGGTCTATTAACAGCGTTCAGTCCGGCCTTTCCGGCGCTTTTGGCGATGAGGGCGCTGCTCGGTATTTTCCTGGCAGGAGTTCCGGCTGTCGCTATGACATATGTAGGCGAGGAGTTTGATCCGAAGGGCCTCGGGAAAATGATGGGCTTGTATATCAGCGGCACAAGCATCGGGGGAATGAGCGGCAGGCTGTTAACGGGGCTTCTGACCGATGTATTCGGCTGGCGGCCGGCGCTTGCCATCATCGGCATTCTTTCTATTGTATTAAGCTATTTGTTTTGGCGTTTTCTTCCGGCTCCGCGCCATTCATCTCAGCGGCATGCGGGCGTAAAAGCGGCATGTAAGGAATACGGAGCGGTCCTGCACCGCAAACGGCTGCTTTTGTTAATATCTCTGGGATTTATATTAATGGGGAGTTTTGTGACATTATATAATTATATCGGCTTTCATTTAATGGCGGCTCCTTATCATTTGTCGCAGACTGTGATCGGTTTTATTTTTATTGTCTATCTCGCGGGAACGTTCAGCTCGGTCTATATGGGGAAAAAAGCAGATCTTTTCGGAAGCGGAAAAATGATTAAGATTGCGATTTTTGTTATGCTTGCCGGCGCAGCGGTGACACTTTTGCCCCAGCTTGCGCTCAAAATCGCGGGGATTGCCGTCTTTACCTTCGGCTTTTTCGGCGCTCATTCGATCGCAAGCGCCTGGGTCGGCCGCGCAGCCGGTGATCAGCGCGCGCAAGCCTCTTCATTATATCTGCTTGCATACTATATCGGTTCAAGCGTGGCCGGGTCTTGCGGCGGTTTCTTTTGGACGCATTTTCATTGGATCGGTATCATTTCATTTATTTCGGTTTTGCTATTGCTGTCTTATCCGGTTTTATTTCTGGCGGAATTCAGAAAAAAGGGACATAGCCGCCTGCATGTAAATCAATAAAAACATTAAAGATTTGTGCCTTTTGTCCGATACTAAAGATAAGGCCGGCACGATACTCCCTATAACTATTCCTTTTGATTCAGTAGATTTCAAATATCGTGCCGGCTTTCTTCAATTAAAAAACATTCTTCAGTTGTCTCACTCTTCTGTTACATACCTGCCCAAACATCTTTCGCATATCTTCCTTCCGCCTGCAGCTGTTCAAGCCACTCCAAGGAAACTTTTGAATCGGTGTTATGCACCTTTTCATACGCCTGAAGCAGTACATTTTCGACAGCCGGAGCCATTTTGCTTCCGTCACCGCATATATAGAGATGGCCGCCTTGGTCAAGAAGGGCAATAATTTGTGCAGCCTCGCGAAGCAGAACATCCTGTACATATACTTTACAGTCCTGATCTAACCTGGAATACGCCCGATGCACGGTGACAAGGCCGTTTTTCTCCGCATGGTCGAATTCATCTTTGTACAGATCGTCTTCTTCAGGATGCCGGCAGCCGAAGTATAAATGAGCTTCACCCAGGCTGTTACCGGACATTTTTTCGGCAGCCCGCGCCTGGATAAATCCCCTGAACGGCGCAATTCCTGTGCCTGCTCCGACCATAATGAGAGGCGTTTTCGGATTTTCAGGCAATGCGAAACCCGACTGCGGCGAGCGGATGAAACAGACGGCAGAATCGCCTTTTTGTAATCCGGCTAAATAGTTCGAAGCCACGCCCCGGTATTCCCCACGGCCGCTCCATGCCGGAGCCGTCACAACGCCGACCGTGATACTGAGCTCCCCGCTGGTTGCCTTCGGTGAGCTTGAGATTGAATAATAGCGCGCCTTTAAGGACGGCAGAAGTTCTAAAAAGCGCTCAAACGGCAGTTCACATGCAGGATAATCTTCCAGCAGGTCCAGCATGGTCATTCGTTTTTTCAGCACGTTTTCTTTATATGCCGCATCATCAGAATAAAGATGCTCCAATTCTTTTTGGTGCGGCGGGCACACGGTATGTGCGGCAAGTTCGCGAAGCTGGGCTCTCGTTGCCGGCTCCTGCAGCTCTACATAGGACGCCAAAAGCTCCGGCGCATTAACCGGCCGGTCCATCGGCAGATGAGGCAGCTGCCGGCCCTTGATCTTAAAGTGCTGGTTCGGATCAAGACCGAATCGGCGAATGACACGGCTGATCAGTTCCCCGCTGTTTTGCGGAAGCACCCCGAGATGATCTCCTTCCTGATACGTTTCTGTTTCGGGGAGACGCAGCTCAATATGCCGGACTGAGCGCTTGCTGCTTTCGGTATGAAGCTCTTTGTTCGTGATGACCTCCGCCTCAAATGCTTTGTACGTTTTGGCAATCGGCGTCTCGGCTGCT
The DNA here is from genome assembly GCF_003676355.1 of Bacillus sp. L75. NCBI lineage: Bacteria > Bacillati > Bacillota > Bacilli > Caryophanales > Bacillaceae > Bacillus > Bacillus sp. L75. The sequence continues at coordinate 248,275 of NZ_ML064903.1, read as the reverse complement.
TCACTTACGTATTCGATTGATAACTGTGATTTGTTTGTCTGTTTTGGAGCGGCCTCTATATGAAAAGCCTTCATGATGTCCTTCCAGAATGAGTCTTCCCAGGCTTCCTGACTGTACTCAAAATCATCGGCATTGTCGCCCTCCCCGATAGAGGTCAGCCGTTTTGCCCCTTTTTCTTCAAGCACTTTGTCTATCAGGCGGGGGATCCTTTGGTAAGTGGCGGCCCAGTTGCGGTCTCCGCAGCCGAAGACGGCGTAAGAAACACCCTTTAATTCCTGATCTTCAAGGGTTTCCATCCATTTCACAAAACCCGCTGCATTATCAGGCGGCGCCCCGTTATAAGAAGCCGTAACAATAACGACCGCGCCTTTTACAGGCAGTTTCCCGGCATAATCATCGAGCGGGCCGGTTTCAGTTGAAAATCCTTTGCTTCTTCCGATATCAGCCAGCTCTTCCGCGATTCCTTCCGCAGTTCCCAAATTTGAACCGTAAAGAATGAGAAGCGGCGTTCCGTGGGACGGGATTTCTTTCGTTTCTTCTTTGTGACCGCTGCCTTCAGCTTTATGGTTTTGTACGGGCTGATGATTGGACACGTCCTTGTTTTTCACACGGATTTTAAAATCACCGGGCTTAATGGTTAGAGCTTCTTTAATCGTAAGCTCATAATCAGTATGATCAATCAGTTCAAAATGTTTCAGGACAAGGCCGAGCACCATTGTCGCTTCCTGCAGGGCAAACTGCATCCCGATGCATGCGCGCTGTCCGTTTCCGAACGGCTTATACGCATCAGCCGGAATTGCCGCGGGATCACTGAACCTTTCCGGACGGAATAACTCGGCATCTTCTCCCCACGCGCTTTTATCCCGGTGCAGCTGCGGAGTCAGAATCGTCACCGGCTGTCCCTTCGCAATCGGATATTTCCCGCCGAGAACCGTATCTTCCTTCGCGTACAGAGAAAATGCCGGGGCAGTCGGATACAGCCGCAAAGTCTCATTTAGCACCATGCGGATATATGTCAGCTGCTGAATCTGCTTATATTCAGGGGTCTCTCCCGTCAGCACCCGCTCGGCTTCCTGAACGGCTTTTTTCAATTTATCTTTATTTTTCAGCAGGCAGTATATCGCAAAAGAAAGCAGCCCGCTTGTGGTTTCATGCCCAGCGATCAAAAAGGTAATGATTTGATAACGGATATTTTCATCATCCAGCCTTTCCCCTGTTACAGGGTCTTTCGCTTCAAGCATCAATGCTAAAAGGTCAGACAGATTCTCATCCGGATTTTCCCTCCGCTCAGCGATGATCCGGTCTACAAGCGAATTCATCTCTTCAATATCCTGCTGGAACTGATGTCTCGTTTTGATCATCAGCTTGTCCTGCAGGCTGTGTCTCTGCGATTGGCGCATTGCCTCCTGCAGCGCACGAAGCATACTTGTGATAAAAGGATGCTGTGTGTCGCGGTAAAAGCTGTTAAAGCGGTAATGAAATCCGCACAGGCCGATTGTATCCAGCGTCAGGCGCGTCATATCTTCGGCAACATCAATTTCTTCATTCGGATTTAATCTGCTCCACTTCTGCACGAGCTGCATGGCAATATCCAGCATCATTGAATGATAGCCTTTCATCGCCTTCTGGCTGAAGCTCGGCAATAAAATCCGATGCGCTTTCTGCCAATTCTTTTCGTGAGTCCAGCTCGTAAATAGTCCGTCACCGCCAAACTCACGGACTTTCAGCAGGGCTTTGCTGAGATTTTTGTCAAATCGCTTTTCATCACAGACTTCTGCCGCGAGCTCGCGGCCTGATACGAAGACCCCGACAGAGCTCGGAAATTCAAAACGAAAGATCGGGCCGTATTCTTCGGCAATTTTCCAGAGCGATTGTGACAGTTTTTCTTTTTCCAAGTGAGGGAGATTTTTCAGAGGTCCGTATGTTTTCGGCTGCGGTATAGCGCTTAGCTGTTTCATATCGATCTTCCTTCCTTCGGCGAATAATTAATGAGTTCTGATGGCATCCCAAGAACATTGTTCCAATTCTTTCAGAAACGGTTTTGTTATTTCGACGCTTCCCGTCCGGACAAGCTGATAGAGTTTGAGATATGCCCCGAGCAGCAGCGCTATCAGCACATTGGACGGCAGATTGCGGAGCACGCCTTCAGACTTGCCGCGCTGAAAAAAGACGTCAAGCATCTGTGTTATTTCATCAAGAAGCTTACGGCTCGTTTCATTCAGAAAGTAGGCGTCCTTATTCGTTTCAAGAAAAAACAATGCATACTCACTTTCCTTCGTAAAATCAATCAGACAATAAAACAGGTGATGAAACCCTTCTCTTACAGATATCCCCTGAAAGTCCGTTTTGACTTTTTTCATAAAACGCTGCGCACTTTCCTGATACAGTACGTTCACAAGTGTCTCTTTACTGTCAAAGTAACGGTAAATTGTGCCGGTTCCGACATCGGCCTGAGCGGCAATCATCGGAATCGTCGTGGCGTCAAATCCTCTATCTGTAAACAAAGTAAGCGACGCTTTCATAATGAGTTCAACCTTATTTGAAGCTGTCATTTCATCCCCCTTTCTAAACGCGGAATGAATATTCATTCCGTTTGTTCAAAATATTTAAAATGTACGGTCATCTGATTACCATTGTATAAGAAAAAAACTTTTTTTAATATAAAATATATGTGAAATAACCAAAAATAAGGAAATATGCCCAATTTCACAAAAAGAGCTGCAGTGACTTAAGCAGCTCTTTTTATTTCCCAAGAAATATTCTATTTAATGGCAGTAATAAAATGGAATGAATCTCTGCTGACAACTGAAATGTCTCTGAAATGCTGATCATAGAGCACCTCAATCACATCCTTTTCACTCATCCGCGAAGGTTTCAAAACCATATAGAAACACCCGTCAATTTGAAGAACGCGGTACACTTCTTTACATGCCGTCCGGTAATCGCTGACTGTTTCAGCAGTATGTAATGAGAAGACTTTATGAAAGCTGCGGTCGCGGAACGGTATGCTTTCCGGCCTCCCCTGCTGAATGTTTCCGAGCCCGGCTTTTATAACCGAACGGTTTGCGCGCTGTGTTTTCCGTATTTTACGTTTCGATGTTTCTATGCTTTTAAGACTGCCCTTTTCAAGCTGTCCGATGATTTGTTTAAACATTGAGCCGTTTCCGGTCCCGATTTCCAAAATGCGGTCGTATTCCTGTATGTCCATCAAGATTTGCTGAATGACTGACTCTGCCGGTTCTGATGCAGCAAAGTATTTCGCGCGCATTCGTTTTAATGCTGAAGATGTATGTTGCAACATTGTATAACACCCGCTTTTCCATTCCTGTGATTTATTATTCAGAAATAATATTACCTCGTATTAGTATGAGGTACTAACTAGACGCACTTCTCTTCATGAACGTTTCGATTTATTTGAAATTTATATTTGTTTTCATAAAAAAAAAGACGGAAAACGTAGGTTTTCCGCCTGCTCTAGTACCAATAATACGGTGCTATATATCTTGTCTGCCGGGAAAGCGCCGCCATTCTCTGCCGGCGATACGGGTTGCCGTAGCCGTGCTTAAATGAATGGGGCATTGACGCATACCCGTGCCCGATGGATGGAATTCTGTTCTGACCGCCTTGCATGCTATCACCCGCTTACCAATTTTTCTTTCTTTACCATGGTATGCAGGCCGTCTGCGACGTGACAGCAACATCCTCGCTAAACCTGGTCCTTCTCCATTGTGTAATGATTCAGCAGTTCAATTCTGAACATGATAATCTCCTCCTTCTCCTCCGTTTTGGCCCTTCGTGTCCGTTAGTTCATATAAAAGTGTTTCAGCTGGCGTTCTTTCGCTTCATTATAAAACTCTTCGACCTGCTGTTCTCGTTCATACTCTTCCGCACTTTTAAAACGCTTTGAAATGGTCAGTGTTACAAAGAAAAGATTAATGGTCATTATCGCTCACCCCCTTTCAATATCCGCACAAGCGAAAATAACCCGCAGCAAAGTTCATATGCGCTGCGGGCAGACTAAATCCGCAGACAAAAGAAGACTGTGCTTCTTTCCCTGCGGGGAGCTGCGAATGTCCTGATACTCCGAAATTAACGTACTTGACAGGCAGAGGTTAAGGAAGGACACGAACTCTTCCACAGGCTGAATCGGTTCAATTGTAGATTTTGATTGCCGTTTAACGTCGTCATGTGATTCAACCTCCCTTTGCTTTTTTCTTACTTTGTAAGTATATCCATCAGCTTCCATTTTGTAAACATTTTTTTCAAGATTTGGACGGAAAATGTGCTGGCATTCCGCTTCAATTGTCCGTGTTTTCCGGCATCTTTCTTACCTCAGGAAACTCTTTTCATCCCTTGCTTTTTCTGATCTTTTTTTGAATATGCAATAAAATAAATAAGGCCGACAAACACTGCCCCGCCGATGACATTGCCGATAAAGGCCGGAATGAGATTGCCAATCAGATCACCCCACGAAAAAGAGCCTGCAAATATCGCAGCCGGGATGATAAACATATTGGCTACAACGTGCTGAAAACCAATTGCGACAAACGCCATAATAGGAAACCATATACCCGCGATTTTTCCGGCTCCGTCTTCTGCCCCGAAAGAAAGCCAGACGGCCAAACAGACAAGCCAGTTACAGCCGATCGCCGAAACAATGACTTTTCCAAACGGCATATCCAATTTGCCTTGTGCGACCGCAATTGTTTTTTCCAAGTAAGGTCCTGTTTCGGTTAATCCGACAACATGTCCGAAAAAGTAAGCGACAAACAGTGCGCCGACAAGATTCATCAACGTCACGATCACCCAATTTTTCACCAATGCACCGGCGGATATTCTTCTGGAAAACAGCGCCATGGATACCGACATCATATTTCCCGTAATCAGCTCCGCGCCGGCAAGAACGACGAGCACCAATCCGATGGGAAACACGGACGCCCCGATTAAACTCGACAGGCTTCCCCATTCTTTCGGAAGGTCGCCGATGACACGGATATCAAGCAAATAACCGAGTGCGATAAACGCTCCTCCCAAAAATCCTAATACAATCAGTGCTGAAAGCGGTGAATGCACCTTTTTTACCCCTGATTCGACCGCAAGCTCCGCTATTTCGTCCGGTTTACGAAAAGCCATAATAACCCCTCCATTTATCATTTCAGCCCGCAGTTTCCAAAGACGCCTAACAAAAAAGGCAGCATTCAACTAACCCGTCTGAAAAAACGGGGTTTGAATGCTGCCTAACTTGTATGCATACCCATACAACAATATCAAGCAGAATGAAAATATGCGGTATAGAATATGTACAGATCATGCACACATTCCATAAAAAATCGTCCTTAGGCCACTGCTGGCAGTTCATATCATATCAAATGTGACAATTTCGTGTCAATTGAATATTGTCAGCTTTTGATTTCTTCTTTATGCTCTTCAATTGAGCGGTCAAAGACAAACACCGATACAGCAATATTTTCCTCTATTTTAATATCTGAAAACAGATGCACAAGCTTTGCTCCGATGAGCTCTTCCATTCCGTCAGGCGTTTGTTTTGAATACAGCTCCTGAATTAAGCTGGTTCGCGCCGCATGAACCATTTCTCTTCCTTCAGGCGTGCGTGCGATAAACTGCTCACTTGCGCTTAGATTGCCGTAAAGTGTAGATACCGCCATGTTATCCACAAAAACGGTGTGAATTCGTTCAGGCCCCTTTCCAAATAATTCTTTGCGCAATTTCCGGATAATATCGTTAAATTCATGAATTTTTTTAGACATATTGTCCCCTCCGATTTTAGCCTATGAAAGACATTCCCGGTTCCCCTTTGTGACATTTCACTTGGTTAAAGTTTTCCTTTCGTATTGTATTATAATAAATATCACCTTATAATAAAAGCAGTGAAGATGGATTTGTAATAGGAAACGTGTTATGAGTCTATCGTTTTATACAAATAGGATTGGTCTGTTAGTAAGACTTGCTAGTGAACTATTCCGCCATGCGTATTTATACCGTTCTCCGGACAGGAGGCCGGTATCTATGTGCATGGCTTTTTTCGAGTTTAAAAGATGGAGGGGAATTGGAAGTGACAGACGTTCAGTCTATCCGTGTCAAAATTGACGGCACGGAGTATGAAGCACCAGAGGGGTCTAAGATTTTAGATATTTTAAACCAAAACGGAATTGAGATTCCGCAAATTTGCCATGTACCGGAAGTGGATCCGATTCAAACATGTGACACCTGTATTGTTGAAGTAAACGGGAAATTGAAGCGCTCTTGTTCCACGGCTGCAGAAAACGGGATGTCCATCTCGCTTACGTCGGGAAGGGTAAAAGAGGCTCAGACAGAGGCCATGGACCGCCTGCTCGAGAATCACCTGCTTTACTGTACGGTATGCGATAACAACAACGGCAATTGCACACTCCATAATACAGCGGAAATGATGGGGATTGAGCATCAGAAATATCCGTATACGCCGAAAGATGATTCAAAGTGCGCGGTTGATATGTCTCACCCGTTTTACCGCTATGATCCGAACCAATGCATCGCCTGCGGCCAATGTGTGGAAGTGTGTCAAAACCTTCAGGTGAATGAGACCCTTTCAATTGATTGGGAGCGCGACCGCCCGCGGGTCATTTGGGATGAAGGCGTCGCCATTAATGAATCTTCCTGCGTCAGCTGCGGCCAGTGTGTCACTGTCTGTCCTTGTAACGCACTGATGGAAAAATCAATGATCGGCCAAGCCGGATTTATGACAGGAATAAAAGAAGATGTCATGGAACCGATGATTGATTTAGTGAAAAATGTTGAACCCGACTATACAAGCATCTTCGCCGTGTCTGAAGTGGAAGCGGCTATGCGCGATAAACGGACGAAAAAAACAAAAACAGTCTGCACGTTCTGCGGCGTCGGATGCTCTTTTGAAGTATGGACAAAAGGACGTGACATCCTTAAAATTCAGCCTGTTTCCGATGCTCCGGTTAACGCGATTTCCACTTGTGTGAAAGGGAAATTCGGCTGGGACTTCGTGAATTCGGAAGAACGAATTACAAAACCGCTTATCCGGAAAAACGGCGCATTTGTTGAATCGTCATGGGAAGAAGCTCTTGATCTTGTCGCTTCAAGACTCGGTTCGATCAAGGCCGAACACGGAAATGGTTCTGTCGGTTTTATTTCTTCTTCTAAAATTACGAATGAAGACAACTACGTCATCCAAAAATTAGCGCGCCAAGTATTTGAAACCAACAACGTGGATAACTGCTCACGCTACTGCCAGTCACCGGCAACGGACGGCTTATTCCGCACCGTCGGTATGGGCGGAGACGCTGGCACAATTAAAGATATCGCAAAAGCGGGCCTCGTGCTCATCGTCGGCGCCAATCCGGCGGAAGGACATCCGGTTCTGGCCACACGCGTGAAACGCGCCCATAAACTGCACGGCCAAAAACTGATTGTTGCCGATCTGCGCAGAAATGAAATGGCTGAACGGTCCGACCTCTTTATCAGCCCAAAACAAGGGACTGACCAGGTCTGGCTCATGGCAGTAACGAAATATATGATTGACCAAGGCTGGCACGATCAAGCGTTTATTGATGAAAATGTCAACTACTTTGATGATTATAAAGAAACGCTGGAAAAATACACATTGGAATATGCGGAGCGCATCACCGGACTTTCTCAGGATACAATCATCCGCATTGCCGAAATGATTCGTGATGCAGACGGCACTTGTGTTCTTTGGGGCATGGGCGTTACTCAAAATACAGGCGGCTCTGATACATCAGCGGCGATTTCAAACCTGCTGCTTGCCACAGGAAACTACCGCCGTCCGGGCGCCGGAGCCTATCCGCTGCGGGGACATAACAACGTTCAAGGCGCTTGCGATATGGGAACTCTTCCAGGCTGGCTTCCGGGGTATCAGCATATTACCGATGATGCGGCACGCGCTAAATTCGAAAAAGCTTACGGTGTTGAAATTGACGGCAAGCCGGGTCTTGATAATATCGAAATGCTCCATGCGATTGAAGAAGGAAACATGAAAGCCATGTATCTCGTCGGTGAAGATATGGCGCTCGTCGATTCAAACGCCAACCATGTTCATAACATTTTATCCAGCCTTGATTTCTTTGTTGTGCAGGATATTTTCCTTTCAAGAACGGCGCAATACGCGGATGTCATCCTGCCTGCGGTTCCATCTCTTGAAAAAGACGGAACATTTACAAACACAGAGCGGCGTGTGCAAAGATTGTATCAGGCGCTTCCGACACTCGGCGATGCAAAACCCGACTGGTGGATTATTCAGGAAGTCGCCAATCGTTTAGGCGCTGATTGGAATTACACGCATCCTAGCGACATTTTCTCAGAAATGGCGAGCCTTTCTCCGCTGTTCGGAAAAGCAAGCTACGACGTTCTTAGCGGCTGGAACAGCTTCTTGTGGGGAAGCTTTACGGGAGAAAGCACTCCGCTTCTTTATGAAGACGGCTTTAACTTCCCGGACAAAAAAGCCCGTTTTGCGCTGAGCGATTGGGTGGAGCCTGCTGTATTCCCTGAAGAATATGACCTGCATATTAACAACGGACGGATGCTTGAACATTTCCACGAAGGAAACATGACAAACAAGTCAAAAGGCATTCAGTCTAAAGTTCCGGATGTATTTGTTGAAGTATCGCCGGAGCTCGCGGCTGAACGCGGAATTTGCGACGGGACAATGATCCGGCTCGTCTCTCCTTTTGGGGCGGTTAAATTGAACGCGCTTGTGACAGACCGCGTCCGCGCGAATGAGCTTTATCTGCCGATGAACTCTACAGATAAAGATTCTGCGATTAATTTCCTGACCGGGCCTGCGTATGATTCACGGACACATACACCTGCCTATAAGCAGACAAAAGTCCGCATGGAAGTGCTTGGTTCCTGTGATACTCCGCCGCTTCCGAAAACGAATCCGCGGAACAAAAAACGTCATCCGCAAAACGGTGTGGAAGCTCAGCGAAAATGGAACCGTCCGGGCTATGTGCACTTAACTGATTAAGGAAAGGAGGAAACATTATGGCAAGCCCAATTACTGAAATTCAAAAAGAAACGAAAACAGAGGAACAGCTGAAAGCTGAAAAACTAGAAGAGCTGAAGACGCTTCTCGCAGAAAATGAAGAAGCCGTCGCGAAAACGATGTCCATCATGGCAGAGCTGAATAGCTTGGGCATTTTTGATGCCGCCGGCTATATGCTCCAGGCAAAAGAGGAGATTGCCAAAATCGCACTCGGACAGATTTCCCGGGAACCTGTCACCAATCTCCTGAATACGATGATGGCCGCGGGAGGCGCGCTGTCAAAAGCTGATCCCGAATTTATGGGCAGACTTTTAGAAAGCGCCATGGCCGGGACGGATCAGGCGCAAAGATTTTTAAAAGAGGACAGGAAAGTCAGTATGTTTGAACTGATGAAAGCCCTCGGTGATCCTGATATTAACCGCGCGCTCGGCTTCGGGCTGCAGTTTTTAAAAGGAATGGGAAAAGAATTACGCGAAACCCCGTCTGAATAAGAAACGAAAAAGCCATTGTCAAAAGACAATGGCTTTTTTTTATTCTTCGGCCTCTTCCAGCCTCTTTTTATAAATAAGTGAACGGTCAACGCAGAAATAAGCGCCCGCTAAAAATACACAATCCGTTACAAACATCAGCATTTTCTGGCCCGCAGTCAGCCCTTGTCCGGGAAGAACCGCGCCGATATAAATGAAGGTGCTGACTGCAAGCAGAATAAATGCGTAATGCTTAAAATCTTCTATTAATGATTTCAGTCTTTTCTTCTCCATATAAGGTCACCTGCCAGTTTTATAGTCTACCAACATTATAATACAAGCTGACAGCCGACAGAGAATGTAAATCTATCCATTCTTTATAAAAGTGAATCAAGCGCCTGTTTCACATCCGCCGTTAAATCCTCAGTATCCTCAATACCGACTGAGATCCGCACGAGCCCGTCGGTAATGCCAAGCGCAAGCCGGCGGTCGCGCGGGATCGAAGCGTGCGTCATTCTGGACGGCACGGAGATTAAGCTTTCAACCGCTCCTAAACTTTCCGCGATCGTAAACAGGTTCAATTTTTCTAAAAACGCGTCGACGCGTTCGCTGCTGCCGACATCAAAGGAAATCATTCCGCCGAAACCGGAGCTTTGCGCTTTTGTCAGCTCATGGCCCGGATGTTTCGCTGATCCCGGATAGTAAAGCGTCTGAACGGCATCATGCGCTTCAAGCAGCCCGGCGATTTTTCCGGCGCTGTGATTGATGGCATCCATTCTGAGTCCCAGTGTTTTAATGCCTCTCATCAAAAGCCATGAATCCTGCGGTCCTAAAACGCCGCCTGTTGAGTTTTGCACATAATGAAGCTTTTCGCCCAGTTCTTTATCAGCCGTGACGACTAAGCCGCCGACGACATCGCTGTGGCCGCCGAGATATTTTGTCGCGCTGTGCAGCACGATGTCAGCGCCGAAGCTGAGCGGCTGCTGGAAATACGGCGTGTAAAACGTATTATCGACGATAAGCAATACGCCCGCTTCTTTTGCGATGTCAGACATCAGTTTGAGGTCAGTCACTTTCAATAGCGGGTTTGTCGGTGTTTCGATATAAATGGCTTTCGTATTCGGGCGAATGGCCTTTTTGACTTTTTCTTCACTGCTCGTATCGACAAAGTCCGCTTCAATGCCGAAGCGGTTCAGCACGCCTGTCATCACCCGGTAAGTGCCGCCGTATACATCATCCGTCAAAATAACATGATCGCCGCTGTCAAACAGCATCATGACGGCAGTAATCGCAGCCATGCCTGAGCCGAACGCATATCCCGCCGCGCCGCCTTCAAGCTCTGCAATTAAGCTTTCAAGCGCCGTCCGCGTCGGATTGGCCGTTCTTGAATATTCATAACCCGTGTGCTCGCCCGCTTTCGGCTGCCGGTACGTGCTTACTTGATAAATCGGTACGGAAACCGCTCCTGTTTTTTCATCTCCCGTAATTCCTCCGTGCACCATCAGCGTTTTTTTCTTCATCTTACTGACCTCCTTGAAAAATGTTTTTGCTTATATATCGATCGCTGCCGTCAGGGAAAATGGTGACGATATTTGATCCGGCGGGCGCTTTTTTCGCTTCTTCAAGCGCTGCATAAAGAGCCGCCCCTGAAGAGCTTCCGATTAAGAGGCCTTCTTTCTCGGCCGCTTCTCTGACAAGCGAAAACGCCGTATCGTCCTCCACCGTGTAAATGGCGTCAAAATGGTTCTCGTCCATATAATCCGGGATAAACTCCATGCCGATGCCTTCCGTTTTATGGGCATGCGGCTCTCCTCCGTTCAGGATCGAGCCTTCCGGTTCAACGATCACCGTTTTGACGGCAGGATTTTTCTCCTTTAAATAAGCTGCCGTACCGGCAAAGGTGCCGCCGGAACCCGCTCCTGCGACAAAAGCGTGGATATCCCCGCCGAGCGCGTTCCATATTTCGGGTCCGATCGTTTTATAGTAAGTCAATGGATTTACTCGGTTTTTAAATTGCAGAACGGCATAAGAATTATTAATCTCTCTCTCCAGTTCAAGCGCTTTTCGGATGGCTCCCCGCATGCCTTCTTCTCTCGGCGTATGCACGATGTCCGCTCCGAGAGCTTTCATAATTTGCTGCTTTTCTCTGCTGAAATGCTCCGGGACGCAAAAAATGGCGCGAAGCTGATGCTTTCTGGCGCACAGAGCGAGTCCGATCCCGGTGTTTCCGGCAGTCGCCTCAATGATAACGCCGCCCGGTTTCACCTTTCCCGTGCGAAGCGCATCTTCAATGAGCATCCCGCCCAGCCTGTCTTTAATGCTTCCGCCCGGATTCATCATCTCAAGCTTAGCATAAACCGCTGTTCCCTCCGGTAGATCAAAATGCTTGAGACGGAGCAGCGGTGTATTTCCGATCAGTTCTGTAATATCTGTTATCACGTTCAATATATGTCCTCCTCCTGGAAAAGCGGAGGAGAACGAGAATCCCCCGCTTAGTGAATTCGTTTGATGACATTCAGGACAAGCTCAGTTGAATGAACGGCAGCCTGTTCTAAAAATTTATCAAATGAAACGTCAGATTCTTTTCCGGCAATATCAGATAAAGCTCTGATGACAACAAAAGGCGTTTTGAACTGGTGGCACACCTGTGCGACAGCCGCAGCTTCCATTTCAACCGCGTACAAATCCGCAAATTTGGCGCGTACGTCTTCAACCCGCTTCGGATCATTCATAAAAGAATCTCCCGTAGCGATTGTGCCTTTGGCGACTTGAATGCCGTTCAGTTCAGAAACCGCTTCCTCAGTAATACTGATCAGCTTTTCATCAGCTTTGTATGCTGCCGGAAGACCCGGCACCTGTCCGTATTCATAGTCAAACGCCGTCACATCTACGTCATGATGGCGGACATCTGTTGAGATGACGACGTCGCCTACATTCAATGTATGATGAAAACCGCCCGCTGAGCCTGTGTTAATCACATAATCAGGTTTGAAACGGTCAAGCAGAAGCGTCGTGCTGATCGCCGCGTTGACTTTCCCGATACCTGATTTCAGCAAGATGACTTCGACGCCTTCATAGCTGCCAGTTGTAAACTCACAGTGAGCGATCATCTCTTGTTTTGCGTCTTTCAGTTTGCTTCTTAAAATCGTAACTTCCTCTTCCATTGCTCCGATGACTGCCAGTTTCATTTATACACAATCCCTTCGATTTACCGTTTAATCGCCTCCATTATCCAGACAAAGTCATTTTGCTGCGTAAACCGCGCGGCAAATCCCTCTTCTGAAAAGATGTTTTTCATTGTCCCGAGTGTCGGATAATGTTCCGTCTTTAAATCGTCCGCTAATTGATGATAGCCGTTTCGGATTGCTTTTTTAATGGCTACATCATAAGCTTCATGATCTTTAAAGACTGTATCGGCAAACACTATTTTATCATGCTTCTGAAGGATTGCGCCATACTGCTTTACAGCCGTTCGCTTTTCTTCATCGGTTAAATGATGAAAGGCGTACGAGCTGACGATGGTATCTATTTGAAAAGGCGGAGCGGGAAACTCCAGAAAATCTCCGTCACTGAACACGGCTTTGTCAGAAAGCTTGTCAGCCGCCAGTTTTCTCATTGACGGAGACGGTTCTACACCAAACACCTTTTTGTTCGCGGCGGCTAATTTCGCCGTTAAATTCCCCGTTCCCGGTCCGAACTCTAAAACGTTTGAACCTGAAAGTGCGACAATGCTGTCAAGAATGCTGTCATATCCTTTAAAAACAGCGGCATATTGTTTGTCAGCCCCGTGCACTGTGGCGTCATAAGTCGCTGCCCAATCTTCAAATAAAGGAATAAATTCACGGCCCATATTTTTCACTCTCCATAATTTATAATTCCTATGAGTATAGTATGGATTAATCGTGGAACAGTTCCTATCCTATCACAAAAAAGAATGGAAGGGTACTAAAATACTTTGGGATTATTGCGCAATTACGGCAGAAAGGCTTATACTTTCATTGACTCAGAAGAAAAATCAGGAGGATCTGTACTGATGAATTTTCAATTGGATTTAATCAAAGATAAAGTAGAATTTTTCGAAGCGGCATCTTTGCAGGAGCTTGAAAAGAAAATAAACGTTCAGATTGAAAACAACCAGGCGATTATGCTTCGCGTCCGTTCCGTATCCCATCAGGTGACGGCCGTTGACGGCAGAATCCTTTACAGCGCGTCGGTGCATTTTTCAGCTGACGTATGACAGAAAAAAGCAGCTGAATAATCAGCTGCTTTTTTGCGGTTATTTTAAGGTTTCTACTTTTGTCGGCTTCCAGCCTTTTTTGTCTTTCCAAGTGATGGTGACCTGATACTTTTTGCCGTTCGTTTTGTCTAAAACTTTCCCCTTCGCATCTTGCGGGCTTCCATTGTTTCCGAGCCACAGCACTGTCATATGATCTTTTGACACGCCTGTTGCGTAAGAGATGGCGTCAAGCATTTCGGACCAGTCTTCAGAGCTTGAGTCATACGTCGCCGTATGTTCTCCCGTCTGCTTTGTGCCGACCGCTTTCCATTTTGGGTTAACAATTGTTTTCTCGACATCGCTTGATGAGCCGCCCTCTGTTATTTTTGCGCCTTTAAAAGGATCGCTTGAATCAGAGTCTTTTTTGCTGCTGTCATCACTTTTCGATGAATCATCTTCTTTTTTGCTGTCAGAGTCTGAAGATGAATCAGATGTGTCCTTATCCTGTTTATCTTTTTTGTCATCGTCTGATGCCGTATCTTTTTTGCTGTCTTTTATGTCTTCATCGGATGTCTGCTTCGTCTTGCCTGATGCAGGTGTTTCCTGCTTCTGGCTCGTGTCCGCTTTTTCGCTCACGTCGCTCGACGGACTGTTGATGAAGAGGCTGACGGCAACGACGACAATAAGAATAGATACGATAGCAATTAAAATGTTAAGCACCATATTTGCTTTTCTGCGCTTATCACGGTTTTCAAAACGAGATTGTTTATTGCTCAATCATTCTGCACTCCTTTATCCCTCTTGCTCAGCATATATTTTAACATGGGCTGAGCGGTTGTTCTATGTCTGATTTATTTCATTTTCATGTACCTTTTTAACAATATCATAAAACACTGTATTTGTCAGAGCCTTATCCCCCGGCGTGTCCATGTGCAGCACCACCAGAGCGTATTTCGGCTTGTCCGCGGGAAAGTATCCCGCAAACCATTTGTGGTAAAGCGTCTGTTTATCTTTTGTGAACATTCCCGTCTGGGCCGTTCCCGATTTGCCTGCTATCTCATACGGCAGGTCCTGAAACCTTCGGCCGGTTCCTTTCGGTGAGGTGACGACTTCTCTGAGAATTTTTTGAAGCTGCTGCGCCGTATATTTGTCGATGTTTTCCCCTTTTAACGGCTGATCTTTGAATGACGCCATCGTCGTTTTGTTTTTGTATTCAATTTTGTCCGCGATTTTGACTTGTTTTTTTTCACCGCCGCGCGCGATCGCCGCCATCATATTGGCGACTTCAAGAGGCGTGACTTTCACGTTTTTTTGCCCGATCGCCGTCTGTGCGACGGCTTTTTTTACGGTTTTGTCTTTGTCATCTCCCCAAATGACCCCGCTTTTTTCATTATACAGCTGCCTGAATCCGTCTTCCCGGTACAGCTTGCCTTCCCACCCCGCCCGCTGGGTGAGACCAAGTTTTTCCGCCATGTTTTCAATAACGGAATCATCTTTTTTGATCAATTTTTCCGCAAGGCTTGTAAACGTATAATTGCAGCTTTGGGCAAAGCTTTCTCCAAAACTGAGCGTGCCTTTGTCATCCCCCGGCTCTCCGTACAGGTTGAGATTGCAGTTAAAGGATGTGCCCGGCTTCACTTCGTTTTGTTCTATTGCGGCTGCGGCGATCACCGTTTTAAACACTGATCCCGGATAAATCGGCGTCAGCATGTAATTTTGCAGTGTCTGCTGCTTTGACATGTCGGCGTCAGGCTTTGATACCATTCCGAGCACACTGCTTTTTTCAATGTCTAAAAGGACGGCTCCCCCCTTTTTTAACCCGCGGTCTTTCAATACATCTTCCATTGCTTTTTGAATATTGCGGTCGATGGAGGTTTTGACTTGCAGCGGATAAAACGCGTTTGCTTCAGCCGTATATTTGACGTCCATTCCGAATAAAGGGTTTCCCCTTCCGTCGACATGATACAAAAGTTTTGTGTCCTGATCCGCCAGTAAAAACTCATCAAACGTCCGCTCCATCCCGCTTGTCCCGATTTTTGCCGTGATCGGCAGTTCCTTCCTGCCGGGGTATTTCTTTTTCAAAAGCTCAGGGTCCTGGTTTGTCGCGCCCAACAGATGAGCGGCTATGTTTGTTTCTTTGCTGTCTTTCATATATACGCCGTAAATGCCGGGATATTTCAAAGAATTGATATTTGACACGGATTGTTTCGTCAAATGTTTTATTTTTCTGCTGTTCAGGATCACCGGTTTTTTCGCTTCCGTGAGCAGCTGCCTGAGCTCCCCCTGTTTCATTCCGAGAATGTCAGATACCCGGTCAACCGGCCAATCCTGCGTCACGAGGAAGGGAAACAGTATGACGGCAGGCTGCTTTTTTCCGGTCAGTTCTTTGCCGTTCCGATCAAGAAAAGAGCCGCGTCCGTCTGAAATAAGGACTTCTTCCGTCCGCTGCTTGACGCTTTCCTGAATCAGATTAATATTGGATTTTGAAAAAGATTCTGTAAAAAACAGCTGAATTTCAGCCAGCCTCGCAAGCAGAAAGAAAAACACGAGCAGAAAACAAATCACGGCCGCTTTCAGCCTTTTTGATACGATCATAAAAAAACACCTCATCCACATTTTGGACGAGGTGTTTCAATGTTAAACGGATCTTATGAAATTTTCACAATTTTCACGAGCATTTCTCCGCCCGGCGTCTGAACTGTCACTTCTTCGTCCACTTTTCTGCCGAGCAGGCTTTTGGCGATTGGCGAGTCGTTTGAAATTTTCCCTTCAAACGGATCAGCTTCAGCGCTTCCGACAATCGTGTAAGATTCTTCTTCACCGTCCGGCAATTCGATGAATGATACGGTTTTTCCCAAACCGACTACATTTGAACCGCCGTCGTCCTCGATGATTTTCGCATTGCGGATCATGTTTTCAAGCGTCGTGATGCGCCCTTCCACAAATGCCTGTTCTTCTTTTGCAGAATCATACTCAGAGTTCTCTGACAGATCTCCGAAGCTTCTTGCGATTTTAATGCGTTCTACTACTTCTTTGCGTTTAACCGTTTTCAATTGCTCTAATTCTTGTTCAAGTTTTTGTTTTCCTTCGTGAGTCATCGGAAAAACTTTTTCTTGTGCCATGTTCCTTCACTCCTTGGTGGTTGTCCCTCAACAATAACGTGTGATTATGTATGAGAGCATAAACGAAAAAATCAAGAATGAGAACACAGGGCAGTCCTCGTTCTTCTCTCCCATATAGGTACTGTTTATCTTAAACTGAATGTGTGTTTTCTGCAAATGTTTCGGTTTATAAACAGGGAAAGAAGGGAACTGTCTCATTCCCTTCCAGCCTATACATAATATGGTCTGAGTTATTTATGTCTATGCTATGGTATTACAAAATTGCATTTTGTTCAAGGATCGTTTGAATCTTCGTGACCATCAGATCAATCGCGACGTGGTTTTGTCCGCCTTCCGGAATAATGATGTCCGCGTAGCGTTTTGTCGGTTCAACAAACTGATTGTGCATCGGTCTGACGACGGACACATACTGCTCAATGACAGAATCGATTGAACGGCCTCTTTCGTTAATATCTCTCATAATCCGTCTGATGATACGGAGATCCGCGTCCGTGTCGACATAAAGTTTCATATCCATGAGGTCGCGAAGCCTTTTATCTTCGAGAACGAGAATGCCTTCCAGAATAATGACATCCTTCGGCTCAACCGGAATGGTTTCCTCAGAACGCGTATGCAGTTTATAATCATAAATCGGCTTTTCTATCGGCCGGTAATTCAAAAGCTCTTGAATATGCTCGATTAAATAGTCATTATCAAATGCGAGCGGGTGATCATAGTTTGTGTTCAGCCTTTCTTCAAACGGAAGATGGCTTTGGTCTTTATAATAAAGGTCTTGCTGGATCATTAAAATCGAGTGTCCTTTAAACTGTTCATAGATGGAACGGGTGACGCTTGTTTTTCCTGATCCGGAACCTCCTGCGATGCCTATAACTACAGGACTCTTACCCATTGGTGATTACTTCCCCTTTCTCATCATGTTGCTCGGATAAATCTTTTTGTCTACTTTAAATGTAACGATTTGCAGGGGATGGCGGGCAGCATCAAGCTCGTTTCCGTCTTCGTCCCAAATAGTGCCGATTGTGAATGTGAAATTGTCGATTTCAGGACCGAAAAATTCCAATTCGTCACCTTGTTTAAAGAAATTGCGCTGCTGGAGCGTCACCATTTGAGTTTCCTCGTTATACGCGAGCACGAGACCGGCAAAATCAAATGTTGTTTTCTTTCCGTGTTCGCCGAACATCTGCTCTTCATACCCGGGCGTGCCTTCAAAGAAAGCAGGCGCGGTATCCCGGTTTGCACATTTGTCCAGCTCATCCAGCCATTCTTTTTGAATGACAAAGTTTTCAGGATCAGCGCAGTATGCGTCGATGACTTTGCGATACACGCTGACAACCGTCGCAACGTAATGAATCGATTTCATCCGGCCTTCAATTTTCAGGCTGTCGATGCCCATCTCGATCATTTGCGGGATGGATTCAATCAATTTTAAATCTTTCGGGCTCATCGCAAACGGAGCGTCTTCTTCGTCATAGAGCGCGACCGCGTTTGCACCGTCTGTCTGATACAGGTCATAATCCCAGCGGCAGGACTGACAGCAGCCGCCGCGATTGGAATCCCGGGCCGTCATGTGATTGCTCAGCACGCATCGGCCTGAATAAGCGATACACATGGCGCCGTGGATAAAGGTTTCAATTTCAATATCCACCTTTTCCTTCATTTCTTTAATTTCCAGTCCGCTCGTTTCACGGGCAAGCACCACGCGGTCAAGCCCTTCTTCTTTCCAGAACTGCACCGCTTTCCAGTTGGAAAGGGACTGCTGTGTGCTGAGGTGAATTTCTACGTCCGGGGCCACTCTCCGGCATGTTTCAATAATCAGCGGATCAGCGACGATAATTCCGGCAACTTTTGCGTCTCCCAACGCTTTTAAGTATTCTTCCAGACCGTCCATATTTTCATTATGGGCGAAAATGTTTGTTGTCACATATATTTTTGCCCCGTATTTTTTGGCAAATTCTACGCCCTCTGCAATTTCTTCTATTGAGAAGTTATCCGCATTTGAGCGGAGTCCGTATTCCTGTCCTCCGATAAAAACCGCGTCCGCTCCGTAATGAACGGCAATTTTTAATTTTTCAAGGTTTCCTGCCGGAGCAAGGAGTTCAGGTTTTTTCGTAATGACGCGTTTTCCGTTTACGACTTTGGAAATGGTTTGATTTACGGCTGTCATCCGTTGCACCCTCCTTTTTAATAGACCGTTTCTTTAAAGAAGAATCCTGTGTCGATGCTTCTGTTCACAGGCTGAATGCTTTCAATCCGCTCTATCCAGCTCTCTTTTTTCTCTTCGTATGTCTCTCGGCTTTCGAAGCACAAATCGATTGCTTCTCTGTACATGCGGGTCACTTCAGTTAAGTATTCAGGAGACTTCAAAACTCCGTCGATTTTGAAAGAATCGATGCCGGCGTCCATCAGGTCCTCTAATTCATCAATCATGCACACATCGTTCGGGCTCATGATGTGCGTGCCGTTTTCATCTTCAAAAATCGGGTATTTATTGCCCCGTTCCTTGTCATGCAGAAACATCCCCGCTTCTTTTTTCTTCTGTTCGATGTCCATGACTTTACCTTGGTATTCGAAGTAATGGCCCACTAAAGAACGCTTCGATTGGAACATGCACGTCATGCCGTGGATTTGAATTTCAATTTCCACTTCGGCGTTTTCTTTTATGTCAATGATGCTGTCCATATTTAATTCCTTAGCCAGCACTGCCCGCCGTGCGCCTTTGCGTCCCCAGTAATTGCAGGAATAGTAGTTGGTTCCCGTTGTTTCCGTGCTCCAATGCAGTTTAAGCTCGGGAGCCGCTTCACGCGCCGCCATTAAAACGGCCGGGTCACCGAAAACAGCCGCATCAACGCCGGCCTCCTGCAAAAAGGCAAGATAGCCGTTCAGCTCGTCCACTTTTTCGTTGTGAAAAATAGCATTGACGGCGGCGTACACTTTCGCGCCTTCCTGATGAGCTGTCTTTACGGCTTCTTTTATATCTTCTCTTGAAAATTCACCGGCCAGTCTCAGGCCGTATCTCTGTTCTCCGACCAACAGGGCCGTTGCGCCCGCTTGAATGAGCGGAAGAATATCCTGTACAGAAGTCGGAGTCACCAAAAGTTCAGGTTTTTTCATGATCCTTCACCTCTTCTTTTTACTGATGGCGATGCCGTCTCCGACCGGCAGTATGACCGTTTGATAGTCAGGCCGGTCCATCAGCCATTGGTTATATTGATCAATTTTTTCAACAAGCTTCCGTCTTCTTTTCGGCTCAATGTCCGAGTGATTTTGTGCCACCAGCCCTTTAAACAGAACATTGTCCGTAAAAATGACTCCATCCGGCGCAAGCATCGGTTCATAGAGCTCAAAAAAGTTCGTGTACTGGCCTTTGGCCGCGTCGATAAAAATGGCATCATAAGGAGCCGTGACACGGACAGACTCAGAAAGATCCAGCGCATCCCCGTGCATTACGTGAATCCGGTTTTCCATTTCAAAGTCTTTTATATTGTTCACAGCTTCTTCATAGCGTTTGTCGTCCCGTTCAATCGTGTAAATATTCGCATCCGGAAGCTCAAGCGCCATCCGTATGGCGGAATATCCGATTGCCGCGCCGATTTCCAAAATGTTTTTCGCCTGTTGAATCGACAGCATTTGAAGCAGCACTTCAATGCCCGCTTCTTCCATAATCGGAACATGGTGCTCTTTTGCATAGGCTTCAAGCTTTTTCACTTTATCAGGCCGAGGCTTCAGCATCGCGTTTATATACTCGTTTATTTGTTCATACCGATCATTCACGGCAAACAGCCTCCGTTCTAAAAAGGAGTGCCCCTGACGAATCCGCGGGGACACTCTCTTAAGACACTTCTTTATCCATAAGTAAACAACCCGATATATTTTATCATAAAACCTTTCAGAATGGAATAAAAGGAGAGCTTTTGCCCTCCTTTTATTCGCTGTCTTTTTTGGAAATATACTTTTCCTTCGCTTTATTATGGTCTTTTAATGTTTTGGTGAAAACGACCTCGCCGTTTGATTTTGCAAGGAAATAGAGATAATCCGTTTTGTCAGGGCGGAGAGCCGCTTCCCATGATGAATCACCGGCATTTGCAATCGGTCCCGGCGGCAGCCCCTTATGTTTATACGTATTAAACGGAGAATCAATTTTCAGGTCTTTGTAGTAGACCCGGCTTTTATGCTTACCGGCCGCATATAATACCGTCGGGTCAGTCTGCAGCGGCATTTTTTCTTCGAGCCTGTTGTAAAAAACGCTGGCGATTTTGTGACGGTCGGCTTTGGCGGTGGCTTCTTCTTCAATAAGCGATGCCATCGTCAGCGCGTTATGGACGGAAAGTTTCTTTTTTTCCAGTTCAGATTTATACGTTTCGATACGGGTGTTTGTTTCCTGAACCATTGCCGTCAAAATCGTGTCAAGCGATGCATCCGGATCATTAAACGGATATGTGGCCGGATACAGATAGCCTTCGAGCGGATGCTTGAGCTTCTTGTTTGAAAGTGCGTCCGTTATCGTATCAGGAAACTGTTTCTTCAGTTTGCCGATGAATGTTTTGTCATCCAGTTTCGCCATGATCTCTTCTTTTGAATATGATGTTTCTTTTGCGATCGCATCCGCAATCTGTGTAAGCTGTTTTCCTTCAGGAACGGAGATCTGAAAGGCATATCCCGTTGATCCCGCGGTCAGTTTTTTGATAATCGCATCCGCATCCATTCCTTTATTCAGGTGGTAAAATCCCGCCTGAAACCCGGAAGCGCCTTTATACTTCACATACAGCTGAAATGCTTTTTTGCTTTTGATGACATGCTGATCCTCAAGAATTTCAGCGATTGCCGAAACGGAAGAACCGCTCGGAATATTAATATTGACTGCCGTTTTGCTGCCTTTGTCAACCGGGGACAGCAGAGATTTTCCATAGAAAAAAGCACCGCAAATGATGATAAGCAGAGCGATCACGGAGGACAGTATTATCGTCGTTTTTTTGTTTTTACGCGGAAATGAATGTTTAGTCTGATTGATATTCATACAAGTATTTTCCTCCCAACAGCTCTTATACTACATGATTCATGTGCATTCGGCAATTTATTACAAAAAAAAGCCGAAGCGCATATGCGCTCCGGCTTTTTCCGTTCATTTTATTCTTCGTCTTCTTCCGCTAAAAACGTGTTCAGCGTTTCTTCGATCATTTCCCACTCTTCATCGGTTTCAATCGGCATCAGTTCGCCGTCTTCACCGTTTTCGTTCGGTTCGAAGCTTGAAGCGTGAATTTCGATTTCATCATCGTCTTGAGCATCAATCGGATAATAAAGTACGTAAGATTTGTTGAATGTGTCGTTTTCAAATGTGAACAGCACTTCGCAAAGCTGTTCGTTGCCTTGATCATCGACAATTGTAATGTGTTTTTCGCCGTGTTCCATTTTTTTCACCTCTTAGTTTAAACTGTCCAGATATCCTTGAAGGATCATGACAGCCGCCATTTTATCAATGACTTTTTTTCGTTTTTGCCTGCTGACGTCAGCCGCGATCAGCATTTTTTCAGCCGCCATCGTCGTCAGACGCTCGTCCCACAGCACAACAGGGACATTGTACGCTGTTTCAAGCAGTTTCGCAAATGTTTGGCTGGCTTCGCCTCTCGGACCGATCGTCCCGTTCATGTTTTTCGGAAAACCGAGCACGATCTTCTCTACATTATAGTCTTTCATCAGCTCGGATAAACGGTCCAGACCGTAATCTCCTTCAGCCTCGTTTATTTTTATCGTCTCAATGCCTTGAGCGGTCCAGCCCATTTCATCGCTTAAAGCTACGCCGAGTGTTTTCGTTCCAAGATCAAGTCCCAATATTCTCATGAATGTATTTACGCCTCTTTATGCTGTTCTAGATAGGATTTTACCAATTCCTCGATTAATTCGTCACGTTCCAGTTTGCGAATTAAGTTCCGGGCGTCGCGATGCCTAGGAATGTATGCAGGATCTCCAGACAGCAAGTATCCGACAATCTGGTTGATAGGATTGTACCCCTTTTCCTGAAGCGCATCATATACCGTATTCAGCACTTCTTCGACGTTTGTTTCAGCAGAATCATCGGAGAAATTAAATTTCATCGTTTTATCAAACGAGCTCACCGTTTTGCACCTCTTTCCCAAATTCGCAGGCAAAGTTCAGCCTGAGGTCCTCATCTTATCATCATTCTACACTACTTGAAAGGATTATAAAACGGATTTTATCCAATCTTCCGCAGATGCCAGCGCCTCTTCCAATTTTTCAGGCTGCTTTCCGCCGGCCTGCGCCATGTCCGGACGGCCTCCGCCTCCGCCTCCGCAGACTTCAGCCGCTTGTTTGACCATTTTGCCGGCATGAAGGCCTTTTTCGATCAGGTCTTTCGTCACGCCTGCTGAAAGGTTGACTTTCTCATTTTGCACGGCGCCGAGAATGATGACCGCAGAACCGAGCTTCGCTTTCAGATCATCCACCATAGTGCGAAGGTGGTTCATGTCTTTCGCATTTACTTTTTCAGCCAGCACTTTTACGCCGCCGATGTCTTTTACTTTAGACAGAATGGCTCCGGCTTCCACATTGCCAAGTTTGCTGAGCAATGATTCATTTTCTCTTTGCGCTTCCTTCAGCTCCGCTTGAAGAGACTGAATTCGCTTCGGTACGTCTTTTACGTTTGATTTCAGCTCGTCCGCAGCGTGCTGCAGAAGGCTGAGCTGGCTGTTCATTTCCTGATAAGCGCCTTTTCCTGTTACGGCTTCAATTCTTCGCGTCCCTGCGCCGATC
Organism: Bacillus sp. L75; assembly: GCF_003676355.1. Lineage (NCBI taxonomy): Bacteria > Bacillati > Bacillota > Bacilli > Caryophanales > Bacillaceae > Bacillus > Bacillus sp. L75. The sequence goes on along the minus strand of NZ_ML064903.1, from coordinate 224,671 downwards.
CCTGATTCGGATACGATTTTAAACAGGCCGATTTCAGCCGTATTCGTGACATGGCATCCGCCGCAAAGCTCAAGGCTGTAATCTCCGACTTGTACGACGCGGACAATATCGCCGTATTTCTCGCCGAACAGGGCCATCGCGCCCATTTCTTTCGCTTCATTGATCGGTTTCAAATCAATCGCTACCGGAATGCTCTCCCAGATTTTTTCGTTGACGATTCCTTCAATGCGTTCAAGTTCTTCTTTCGTCACTTGACCGAAATGAGAGAAGTCAAAACGCAGGCGATTTTCGGTAACGAGTGAACCCGCTTGGTTGACATGTGTGCCGAGAACGTCTTTCAGCGCCTGGTGCAGGAGGTGGGTTGCCGTATGGTTTTTCACCACGCCGCTTCTCATTTGATCTTCAACTTCAGCCGTCACGCTTGCGCCTTTTTGAATCGTGCCGCTAGCCACCGTGCCTTCGTGTACATGCTGACCGTTCGGAGCTTTTTTCACGTCTTTAATGGTTACGACAGCCTGCTCGCTTCTCAGCACTCCTCTGTCACCGATCTGTCCGCCGCTTTCAGCATAGAAAGGCGTTTTGTCAAGAAGGATTTGGACGGTATCCCCTTCATGCGCCTCGCTGATTAATTGCCCGTCATGAAGAAGCTCGATCACCTTCGCTTCAGCTTTTACGGCACTGTAGCCGACAAATGTGCTTTCTGCGGTAATATCGCGCAATGCGCCGCCCTGAACCTGCATGCTTCCTACATCTTGGCGCGCATTTCTCGCCCGTTCACGCTGTTTTTCCATTTCGGCTTCAAAGCCTTTATGGTCAACCGTCATTTGCTCATCTTCCGCGTATTCCTCCGTCAATTCAACCGGGAATCCGTACGTATCGTACAGTTTGAATACGTCTTTTCCGGAGATGATGCCGCTGCCTTTTTCCTTCTCTTTCTTTATCACGTCGGATAAAATGGCCAGACCTTCGTTTAATGTTTCGTGGAAGCGCTCTTCCTCCGTTTTGATGACTTTGGCGATAAACTCTTGCTTTTCTTTCACCTCCGGATAGAAAGCGTCCATAATTCCTGCAACAGTCGGTACTAGCTCGTACATAAACGGACGGCTGATACCGAGGGTTTTCGCGTAACGCACTGCCCGGCGCAAGAGGCGTCTCAGTACATACCCGCGCCCTTCGTTCGAAGGCAGCGCCCCGTCGCTTACCGCAAATGCGACCGTTCTGATATGATCGGCGATCACTTTAAAGGCCGTATCCTTCACTGCATCCTTTCCGTAAGCATCTCCGGAAATGCGCTCTGTTGCTTCAATAATCGGCATAAACAAATCAGTGTCAAAGTTTGTCGGGACATCCTGAATCACGGAGACCATCCGTTCAAGCCCCATGCCCGTATCAATGTTTTTCTTCGGAAGCGGTGTGTACGTGCCGTCCGGGTTGTGGTTGAACTCTGAGAATACCAGGTTCCATACTTCAAGATAGCGATCATTTTCGCCGCCCGGATACAATTCAGAATCTGACGGGTCATTGCCGTATTTCTCGCCGCGGTCATAGAAAATTTCCGTATTCGGTCCGCTCGGGCCTTCGCCGATATCCCAGAAGTTCCCTTCCAGACGGATGATTCTTTCTTCCGGAACGCCGATTTTTTCCGCCCATAGCGTATAAGCTTCTTCATCCTCAGGGTGAACCGTTACAGACAGCAGCTCCGGATCAAAGCCGATCCACTTTTCGCTCGTTAAAAACTCCCATGCCCACGTGATCGCTTCTTCTTTAAAATAATCACCGATGGAAAAGTTTCCGAGCATCTCAAAGAACGTGTGGTGGCGCGCCGTTTTCCCCACATTTTCAATATCATTTGTTCGGATTGATTTTTGCGCGTTTACAATTCTCGGATTCTCCGGCACAACGCGGCCGTCAAAGTATTTTTTCAGCGTCGCAACGCCGCTGTTGATCCATAATAAAGACGGATCTTCATGCGGAACCAATGAGGCGCTCGGTTCAACGGCATGGCCTTTTTCTTTAAAGAAATCTAAAAACATTTGACGCACTTCAGCAGAAGTTAAGTGTTTCATCTATATTCCTCCTTATCACTACCCGAAATTCTCTTTTGCGACAGCAAAAAAGCTCTCTCCCTATGCAAACCATGCGTTCACACAGGGACGAGAGCTGTCTCGCGGTACCACCCTGATTACAGGCCGAAAAAGGCCTGTCACCTTTCATCCCGTAACGCAGGACTGCGGCAGCCTTTAACTGCACTCAGGATTAGCTTCCGCCGATCTTCTGCTGAAGCTCCTTTCAGCGTATCGGAGCTTCTCTCTTAAACAGGGCTTCGGCGTACTCATATCCGTCACTCGAGATTCGTATGTATTCTACTCGAAATTATAGACAAGCAGAACCCGAATGTCAATGTTCCGTCCTGATCCGCAAAAAGTGTATGGCCGTCACTTTTAAAACGGCTGCCGCCGGAACAGCGAGAATCATGCCGGGAATGCCCGCGAGCTCTCCTCCGGCAAGGAGCGCCAGCATGATCACGACGGGGTGCATTCTGAGACTGCGCCCGACAATAAGCGGGCTCAAAATGTTTCCTTCTATAAATTGCAGAATAAAAATCGTGACGATTACGATGATCACAGCTTTAGCAGAAATCGCCAGCGCAAGGAGCAGCGCCGGTACAGCGCCGATAAACGGACCGAAATACGGGATGACATTCGTAATCCCGATGGCAAGGCCCAAAATCAGCGGGTAAGGAAGCCCGAACAGCCAAAATGAAACGCCGGCTATTAGCCCGAGCAAAAAACAAACGAGAAGCTGACCGCGGATGTAATCACCGAGAGAGTCGTCCACATCCCGCAGAAATTCACTCCCCCTTTTTCTCCAGGACTTCGGCGTCAAATACCAGACTGTCTTTTTCATGACGTCTATATCCTTCACCATATAGAACACGAGAAAAGGAATCGTCGCCGCGATCAGGATATAATCAAGCACGAAACGGATGCTTCTGATCGTGCTTTCAATCGTGCCGGCAAGAAACGTTTCTGTCTGCTGAATCATTTTGTCCATTCGATGGTGCATGCCGTCAGGCCAATGATCCGTGTGATTATGCAGATGCTTCAGCATGCTGTTGTAGTTTTTGGCAAGACCGGGAATGCTCTCAGACAGATCCTGCAGCTGTTCAATTAAAACAGGAACCCCTTTATAAACCCCCCAGCCGATTCCGCCGAAAAACAGGCAATAAATCAGAAGCAGGCTTAAAGTTCTAGGCATCCCTTTTCTATGAAGCCATTCAGTAATCGGAAGTAAAAGATAAGCAATAAATACTGCGATGAATATAGGAATAAAGAGAGATTTTATAACAAGCCAAATGGGAGACCATAACATATCGAGCATGCAAAAGACATACACTGTTAACAAAACGAGCAGACATACAGCCGTCCACATTAAGAGCTGCAGCGGTTTTTGAAGCATGACGTTTCACCTCTTGCTTTATCTTTTGACAGAAAGCCGGAATTATTCCCGTTTCATAAACTCCGCCTTATGACGCAGACCTCTTGACGGAAAAAATTATCAGAAATTACGAAATAATCTAAATAATATTCATAAAAATCTGTATAACCATCGTAATGTGTTAAAGGATTTCAAAAACTGTCCAGTCAATATGACTCATGTTTTTTTAAGGAGGATGGCCATGATTTCATTTCAGGATGTAAATAAGCACTACGGACATTTCCACGTGCTGAAAAACATTAATCTGCACATTAAAAAAGGGGAAGTCGTCGTTATCATCGGACCTTCAGGATCGGGAAAAAGCACGCTTCTCCGCTGCATTAATCAGCTGGAAACAGTTGATGGAGGCGCCTTAACGGTAAACGGCGTCTCCATCCATGACAAGAAAACGGATATAAATAAGGTCCGCCGCAATATCGGCATGGTGTTCCAGCATTTTCATCTGTACCCGCACAAAACCGTTCTGCAAAACATCATGCTCGCACCGATCAAAGTGCTTAAGCAATCAAAAGAAGAAGCAAAAGAAACGGCCTTATACTATTTGAAAAAAGTCGGTATACCGGAAAAAGCGGACGCTTATCCTTCACAGCTTTCCGGCGGCCAGCAGCAGCGTGTCGCCATCGCCAGGGGGCTTGCGATGAAGCCCGAAATTATGCTGTTTGATGAACCCACATCCGCGCTTGATCCGGAAATGATCGGGGAAGTGCTGGATGTCATGAAAACACTCGCAAAGGAAGGCATGACCATGGCAGTCGTCACACATGAAATGGGATTCGCAAAAGAAGTGGCGGACCGCATCGTGTTTATCGACGGCGGAGCCATCTTAGAAGAAGCTGCACCGGCTGAATTTTACGAAAGCCCACGTGAAGAGAGGGCGCGTTTATTCTTAAGCCGTATTTTAAATCACTGAAAAGAAACGGAGGAGTGCTTATGTCACGTGTAACAAAATGGTTGTCATTCGGGTTGATATCACTGCTGGCCGTCTTTATGCTGGCCGCCTGCGGAGGGAAAGAAACGTCCGGAGATTCAAAAGGAACGGGAAAAGACACGTTAGCCTCTATTAAAGACAGAGACAAAATCATCTTCGGCGTCAAAACCGACACGAGGTTATTCGGGCTGAAAAACCCAAGCTCCGGTGATATTGAAGGCTTCGATATTGATATCTCAAAACAGCTCGCAAAAGATATTCTGGGGGATGAGAAGAAAGCGGAATTTAAAGAAGTGACGTCAAAAACGAGAATTCCGATGCTGCAAAACGGCGATATCGATGCTATCACCGCCACGATGACGATAACGGATGAGCGGAAAAAAGAAGTTGATTTCTCAGATGTTTATTTTGAAGCCGGGCAATCCCTGCTCGTCAAAAAAGGAAGCAGCATCAAAAGCACCGAAGACCTGGGAAAAGGCTCAAAAGTATTGGCGGTAAAAGGCTCTACTTCCTCACAAAACATCAGAGAAAAAGCGCCTGACGCCTCAGTGCTGGAATTTGAAAATTACGCCGAAGCGTTCACTGCGCTTAAAGCGGGACAGGGAGATGCGCTCACAACTGATAATGCGATTTTATACGGCATGGCAGATGAAAATAAACAATATCAGCTGACAGGCGAAACCTTCACCGATGAACCTTACGGAATCGCCGTCAAAAAAGGCCAATCCGGACTCATCAAGGAAATCAACGCCTCTTTGAAAAAAATGAAAGCCGACGGCAGGTACGAAAAAATCTATAAAAAATGGATTAAAGAAGAACCGGCAAAATAGAAAGGATCGCGGGATGAGCAGGCATGCTCATCCCCGTTTTATAAGGAGTGACATAGATGAACTTTTCAATTTTAACGGAAAACTTCGATATGTATATGGACGGTTTCCTGCACACATTGCTTGCGAGCTTCATCGCGCTGGCAGGCAGCTTTGCGCTGGGCGTTCTGATCGCAGTCATGAGAATCACGGCTTTCAAACCCCTTCAATGGATCGGCACTGCGTATGTGGAATTTATCCGCAACATCCCGCTTCTCCTCATCACATTCGTTTTTTATTTCGGACTTCCGAACGCCGGGCTGAGACTGGACGGCTTTCAGGCGGGAACGATTGCGCTGACGATATACACGTCGGCCTTTATCGCAGAAGCCATCAGAGCCGGAATTCAGACTGTCTCCAAAGGGCAGATGGAAGCGGCCAGATCGTCAGGCTTCACCTACAGTCAGGCGATGAGATACGTCATTCTTCCTCAGGCCGTAAAAATCGTGATTCCCCCGCTCGGAAACCAATTTCTCAACCTTGTCAAAAACTCATCAATACTCGGAGTGGTGGCGGGACTCGATTTGATGTATCAGGCGGATCTCGTTTCCTCAAGCACTCTTGTCGTGTTTGATGTCTATATTTTCGTCGCGCTTTTTTATTTGATAGTAACGATCCCGCTCAGCATCGGGGTTCACTATTTGGAAAGACGTCTCGGAAAGAGTTATTAGAGAAGGAGAGTGAAAAACATGGATTTTAGCGGCGCCTATACACCTGACCATCTGCTGTTTTTATGGGACGGCTTTTTGGTCACACTTTATGTTGCGCTGATCTCCATTGTCCTGAGTTTTATTTTCGGGCTTGCCGCCGGCACTTTGCGCTATGCGAAAATTCCTATCGTCTCGGGCATTATAGCGGCCATTGTGGAAACCATCCGCAACCTGCCGCTGTTATTAATCATTTTCTTTACGTTTTTTGCCCTTCCGGAAATCGGGATCAAACTGGAAATTACCGCGGCTGCCATCACGGCGCTTACGATTTTTGAATCGGCCATGCTGTCAGAAATCATCAGAAGCGGTTTGCAATCCGTTGACAAAGGGCAGATTGAAGCGGCGCGTTCTTCAGGACTGACGTACACGCAGACTCTTTTTCTCGTCGTCATGCCGCAGGCGCTCAGGCGTATGGTTCCTCCGATTGTGAGCCAGTTTATTTCTTTATTAAAGGATACGTCACTTGCGGTCGTCATCGCTCTGCCCGAACTGATTCATAACGCGCAGATTTTAAACGGACAAAGCGCTGACGGAGGGTACTTTTTCCCGATCTTTCTGCTGGCGGCCCTGATGTATTTCGCGGTCAATTACAGCCTGTCTCTCGCAGCCAGACGGCTGGAAGCGAGACAAACGTAAAAAGGATACTTCCGGAGAAGTATCCTTTTTTCTGCTTAAAACATTTTCATGACTCGTCTTCTCATCCGTTTCATACCTTTTTTATTCAGCATATCGGACTGAGAAGCCATACGATACATAACGGCTCCAGCTCCTAAAGCCAACAGAGAGGTCATTGTTCTGCCCATCGCGCGTATCTCCTTTCAACTTTAAAAATTGATACTGCGTTCGTCTTCAGAAAACAAATCATCAAGACTGCTTAACGTGCCGTCTTCCTCTACTTGATGTGTCGCAATTTTGCCTTTGGCTACCGTCAGCTCAATGAAGCAGCCCCAGCAATAGTATTGGTTTACGCCGATTTTGCCGATATCTTTACTTTTGCAGTTCGGACATACAAGCACAGACTACACCTCTTATCCGTTCAGGACGATGCCTTCTTTCCCCGCTTCAATAAGCGTATCGGCGGCGCGGCGCACTTGGCGTCTGCCAGCCAGATCTGAAAAGAAGCCGTCCGAGAGTTCATATGCTACGATTATGCCCCTGTCCAAACAAAAGTATACATCTTCCAGCAAACCGAACATTTCACCATCAGGCGATTTCACCGGCTGCATCTTAATCTGTTCAAAGGTGAAACAGCTCTTCGGCAAAGGCTGCAAATGAGCATGACCGGCAGCTACGGCTTCTTGATCCATCTCTTTTATATCACTTGCCTCTAAAAAAAGATGGCGGTTATGAAACAGGCGTTTCTGCTCCAGCACGAAACCGAGAAACCGGCCGTCCAGAGAGAAACATACATCCGATATCATCCCGAGACTGCGCCCGGTGTTTTCGTCATATACTGTTCGTCCTTCAGCTGCATGGCATGTTCTCAAAGTGTGATCAACCACCTTTTGTTGAACACGTATAGGTTTTGCCAAGAAGCCGGGCAGCATACTTTGAAATGACTTCCACAGGCGAAAACCCGGCGCTTGTTTATGCTCCGGGTTTTATTTACGCTTTTTCTTCCATAAAGTCAAACGGCGTGATGCCTTCCATTCCGATGTTCGCATCATATACACTGAACGGCAGCTCTTTTTGCAGGGCGGCCAGTTCTGCATCCATCTCTTCAGTCTGCTCTGTGAGCCTGTTTTTAAGCGATGTCTGTCTGACGGTGGCATCATTGTTTTTGACGCCCCATTCAAGCGCTTCTTCTTCTCCGCAAAGAATCAGAAATTTTTTCGCCCTTGTAATGGCGGTATAAAGCAGATTTCTCCTGAGCATTCGATAGTAGCCTTTGACGACAGGCAGGACGACAATCGGGAATTCGCTTCCCTGCGACTTATGAATCGAACAGCAGTACGCGTGGGTAAACTGGCTGAAATCCTTTTTCGTAAAGGTGATTTCGTTGCCGTCAAATGAGACGACGACCATGTCTTCTTTTTCCGTATTTTCTTTGGCATAAAAAATGGATACGATTTCGCCGATATCGCCGTTAAACACATTGTTTTCCGGCTGGTTGACAAGCTGCAATATTTTATCGCCCGTCCTGTAGACGACATCTCCGAATTTCAGCTCCCGCCTTTTTTCTTTCGGCGGATTCATGATGTCTTGAAGAAGCATATTCAGCTCGTTAATTCCCGCTTTTCCCCTGTACATCGGGGCAAGCACTTGAATATCCCTGGAGGTATACCCCTTTTTTAACGCGTTCGAGACGACCTGATCCACGACTTCTTTAATCTGTGAAGAATTACAGCGGATAAATGAGCGGTCCTTTGTCGGCGCGGTCAGCCCCTTTGGAAGCAGTCCTTTTTTCATATCATGCGCAAGTTCCACAATGGATGATCCTTCAGCCTGACGGTAAATATCTGTCAGGCGCACGGTCGGCAGCACCTCAGAAGCCAAAAGGTCTCTGAGCACCTGCCCCGGTCCTACTGAAGGAAGCTGGTCTTCATCACCGACGACAATGAGCTGAATGTGCTTAGGAAGCGCCTTAAACAAATGGCTGGCGAGCCAGATATCGAGCATACTCGCTTCGTCTATAATGATCAGTTTCCCTTCTATCGGCTGATCTTCATTGTAGGTAAAGCCTTCAGCGCCATTCCAGCCGAGCAGCCTGTGTATCGTAACAGCCGGCAGACCCGTAGATTCGCTCATCCGTTTTGCGGCTCTTCCCGTCGGCGCGGCAAGCAGCACCGGGAACGCCTCGTCTTTTTTATAATCACCGGGGTCAAGCGATACTCCGTGCAGTTCACTGTATAATTCCACGATTCCTTTAATAACGGTCGTTTTCCCCGTCCCGGGTCCTCCGGTCAGTAAAAGCATCGGTGAAGACAGCGCTTTTTGAATGGCATCCTTTTGGCTTGGTGCGTATTGAACATTCATCCGTTCTTCCAGTTCACCGAGTGCAAGCAGAAATTCCGATTCAGGAAATTGATCGGCATACTCCGTCTGAGCCGCAATGTCGAGCACGCGTTTTGCGACATTTTGTTCGGCGTAAAACAAGGACGGAAAATAGCAGCGTTCTCCTTCTATGACGATATCCTTACTCTCTCCGAGGGCGATGATGCCGTCAGCCGCATCCATTTCCGTGACGAGGCCGCCTTCAGCTGACTGATTCAGGAGCGTTTGCGTATTGATTATCAGCTGCTTTGTTTCTATGTACGTATGGCCCTCTGAAAGACAGGTCGATTCAATTGTATATAAGATAGCCGCTTTGATCCGCTCCGGGTGGTTTCCTGACAGACCCATTTTTCCGCCCAGCTCGTCAGCTTTCACAAAGCCGATGCCTTCAACGTCTTTTACAAGCTGATAAGGATTTTCCTGAATTTTCTCCAGTGTTTCCGTTTCGTAGGCCTGATATATTTTCATGGATAGCTGGGGCCCGAAACCGTATTGGTTCAGAGAGATCATAATCTGCTCAAGCCCCTGATGCCGCTGCAGCTCTCCGGCAAGCTTATCCGCTTTCTTTTTCGACATTTTCGGCACATCGTAAAGCACCGACGCATCCGTCAGAATTTTATTGAGCGCGCCGTCTCCGAGCTTTTTGACGATTTCTTCCGCCGTTTTTTTTCCGATTCCTTCAAACAGATCACTTGATAAATAGTGAATGATCCCTTCTTTTGTGGTCGGAATTTCTTTTTTAAAGTGCTCAGCCTGAAATTGCAGGCCGAACTTAGGATGCGTGGCGGTTTTTCCGTAAAATGTGTAGGTCTCATCTTCTTGCAGCAGAGGGAAGTAGCCCGTTACGGATACGACCTTGTCTTCGATCGCCTCAGACGTTTCTGCAACCTTGACTTTCAGCACTGTATACAGGTTGGTGTCATTGTGATAAATGACCGTATGAATGACGCCTTTTACATACGGCTGTTCTTCGATGTTCAGCTGATCCACGAGCCTTCCCTCCTTTTGTTATGACTGGGTGATAAGCTGTTTCGCATGAAGCGCAAGCATATGATCAGGCTGTATGCCGATTGCGCCTTCCAGCATCTCAAGCGCCTTTTCACGATTTTCTTTGTACGCGTAAGCGACCCCGGCATTATAAAATGCGTCCGCGTGGCTTGGGTCCTGCTCGATCACCGTCTCAAACTGCGCCAGAGCTTCATCCAGCATTTCTTCGTTTGCGAGGCACATTCCGAACTGGAAGCGTGCTTCCGTGTCATTTTCATTTAATTCAACGGCACGCTGCAAATATGGCAGTGCAAGCTTCGGCTGCTCTAATTTAACGAGAACGGTCCCCAGCATATAAAACAAATCTCCGTTTTCCATTCCGGAGCGAAGCGCTTTTTCAAACATATCCTTCGCTTCGGAAAACGATTCTTTCATCACATATACGTTTCCCGCACCGTAATAAGCGGCTGCCGCCGAATTGTCCAATTCGAGCGCTCTGTTATAGAATGCAAGCGCCCGTTCGAGTTCGTTCACAGAAGAAAGCAGATTTGCGAAGTTGATATACGGCACCGGATCTTGCCCGTTTTCCTCAATCGCTTTCGTAAAAGCCTCCGCCGCTTTTTCAAAATCGCCCTCCTGCATGGCGTCAATCCCGATTTTATTATAATCCATTTTTAACTTCCTTTCGCTAAAAAACCCCAACATGCGAGTTGAGGTTTTTTACATGTTATTATACGTACCACAGTTTTGTTCCGTCTTTATAAACGTCATCTATCGTTCCGCCGCCGAGGCACTCTTCTCCGTCATAAAAAACGACGGCTTGTCCCGGCGTAACGGCGCGTACCTGCCCGTCAAAAATGACTTCCGCTTCATCATCACCCGTCATTTTCACCGTTACTTTGTGATCTTCCTGACGGTAGCGGAATTTCGCCGTGCATGTCATTTCGCCGCCGTCCATCAGACCGGGACGCGTCCAGCTGACATTTGTCGCCGTGATCTTATCAGAATACAGAAGCGGATTATGGAATCCTTGATCAACATACAGAATGTTTTTTTCAAGATCTTTACCGACGGCGAACCACGGCTCGCCGCTTCCGCCGATTCCAAGACCGTGGCGCTGTCCGATTGTATAATACATCAGACCGTCATGACGCCCTTTTACTTCTCCGTCCATTGTCATCATATCGCCCGGCTGAGCGGGGAGATATTGGCTGAGAAACGTTTTGAAGTTGCGTTCGCCGATAAAGCAGATTCCCGTGCTGTCTTTTTTCGCAGCTGTCGCAAGTTCCGCTTCTTTGGCGATTTCCCGCACGCGGCTTTTTTGCAGATCACCGATCGGGAACATGACTTTGCTGAGCTGTTCCTGATTGAGCTGATTCAGAAAATAAGTCTGGTCCTTGTTTTCATCCAGACCGCGGAGCATGCGCACTGTACCTGCGCTTCTGTCCACGCGGGCGTAATGGCCCGTCGCAAGATAATCCGCGCCGAGTGACAGAGCATGATCCAAGAAAGCCTTAAACTTAATTTCTTTATTGCACATGACATCCGGATTGGGGGTTCTTCCGGCTTTATATTCATCAAGGAAATATTGAAATACCTTTTCCCAATATTGCTTCTCAAAATTGACGGCATAATACGGAATTCCGATCTGGTTGCAGACCCGGATGACGTCTTCATAATCTTCCGTCGCCGTGCAAAAACCGTTTTCGTCCGTATCATCCCAGTTTTTCATAAAGATTCCGATTACATCGTAGCCCTGCTCCTTCAGCAGAAGGGCCGCCACGGAAGAGTCCACGCCGCCGGACATGCCGACTACGACTCTTGTATCCTCCGGCCGTTTTTCCATTTGCATTCACTCCATTAAAAACGTAAGTCCGCCGTTTTAAGCAAGCCGTTTAACGACGGCGGCAAGCTTTTCGGCGGCTGTTTCGATTTGTTCCGCCGTATTGCCGAGGCCGAAGCTGAGGCGGATTGACGAAGTCAGCCTGCCGCTCTCACTTCCGAACATGGCCGTAAGCACATGGGACGGAAGAACGGATCCTGCCGTACAAGCAGATCCGCTGGAGACGGCAATGCCTTCCATGTCAAGATTGACCAGCAGCGCTTCCACCGGCACACCGGGAAAGTAAAGGTTTAAAATATGAGGCAGGCATTTCTCGGCATCTCCGTTCACCTCCGCTGTGACGCCGGATTTTTCCAGCGTGCTCATGATAATGTTCTTAAACTCCTTATACTTCGCTGTTTTCTCTTCCCTCTCACGGTTTGAAAGGACGACCGCTTCTTTTAAGCCGGCGATGCCCGGTACATTTTCCGTCCCCGCGCGGCGCTTTCGTTCCTGCTCTCCCCCTAGAAGAATCGGTGACAGCTTCACCTCTTGATTTACATATAAAAAGCCTGTCCCTTTAGGCCCGTTAAGCTTGTGACCGGAAACAGACAGCATGTCAATTCTGCTTTTTTTCACGTCAATCGGCATATAACCGAATGCCTGGACGGCATCTGTGTGAAAATAGGCCTGATGCCCGCTTAACAGCTCTCCGATTTCGTCAATCGGCTGAATGGTACCGACTTCGTTATTGCCATACATGACGGTAACAAGGATTGTATCATCACGGAGCGCTTCTTTCACCTGATTTGCACTGATCCGTCCTGAAGGGCCGGGGATGAGGTATGTCACCTCAAAGCCGTCTTCTTCCAGCTTTTCGCAGGCGTGCAATACAGCATGATGCTCAATAGCGGTCGTAATGATATGCTTTCCTTCATTCTTCCGGGCGGCAGCCGTTCCGAAAATCGCTAAATTATCAGCCTCCGTGCCGCCGCTTGTGAAAATAATTTCCTGTTCTTTCGCACTGATTTCGCGCGCGATGTCCGTTCTCGCTTCATCGACCCATTTCCGGGATTCTCTCCCGAATGAATGAATGCTTGACGGGTTGCCGAAACTGCCGAAGAAATGGGGCTTCATCTCTTCGAGCACACGCTCATCCATCGGGGAAGTCGCGGCGTGATCTAAATAAATCCGTTCCATTGTCTGTACACCTCTGGTTTAAATATAGAACATATAAGCTTCCTGCTCGCCGTCCGTGTAGCTCGCAAGGTCTTCTAACGTCGTGCTGTCCAGCACGTCTTTTACAGCGTCGCGGATGCGGATCCATAACTCCCGCTTGGCAGGCTCTTCATCCTCAAGCACTTCTACCGGGCTGATCGGCCCTTCCAGCACTCTGATAATATCTCCGGCCGTTATCTCTTCAGGCTGGCCCCCGAGCACGTAACCCCCGTAAGCGCCTCTGATGCTTTTTACGAGTCCGGCGTTTCTCAGCGGTGATACAAGCTGTTCCAAGTAATGCTCAGAAAGGCTGTTTGTTTGGGCGATGCTTTTGAGCGACGTCGGACCGTCTCCGTGCTTTTTCGCCAATTCAATCATAATGGTGAGCCCGTATCTTCCCTTTGTCGATATTTTCAATATGAACACCCCAGTCAATTCTAATTGTTAATTTATACAAGTAAATGGATATGAATAATCTGTTTAGTATCTTATAGACCAACTGTTATTATAACATAACTTATCCTAATTTTCATTGAAACACGGGGCCCGCCGCAATTCGCTTTTCTAATCGTCCGTTTTCCGTTACCCTGTATATGTAAGGAGAGATGTTCATGAAACCATTGGCGTATCGGATGCGGCCTGCCAATATCGAAGACATTATCGGCCAGGAACATTTGGTCAAAGAAGATAAAATCATCGGCAGAATGGTGCGTGCAAAGCACTTATCATCCATGATCCTGTACGGACCGCCGGGCATCGGAAAAACGTCCATCGCCACAGCGATCGCAGGATCGACAAGCATCGCATTCAGGAAATTGAATGCCGTCATTCATAATAAAAAAGACATGGAGATTGTCGTACAGGAAGCGAAAATGTCAGGCCAGGTCATTTTAATCCTTGACGAAGTGCACAGGCTTGATAAGGGAAAGCAGGATTTTCTGCTGCCCTATTTAGAAAACGGCATGATTATTTTAATCGGCGCGACGACCGCCAACCCTTATCATGCCATTAACCCGGCCATCAGAAGCCGGACCCAGATATTTGAGCTTGAACCGTTAACACCCGATCTGATCAAGCAGGCATTGGAAAGAGCGCTCACAGATGAACACCGGGGGCTCGGTTCCTACAGCGTTTCGGTGGACGACGACGCGATGGATCATTTCGCGCAAGGGTGCGGAGGAGACGTCCGCTCCGCTTTGAACGCACTTGAGCTTGCCGTACTCTCCACAAAGGAATCAAGCGACGGCACGATCCGGATTACACGGGAGACGGCGGAAGAATGTCTGCAGAAAAAAAGCTATACTCATGATAAAAACGGCGATGCGCATTATGACGTCTTATCTGCCTTCCAAAAATCGATCCGAGGCTCGGACGCAAACGCCGCCCTTCATTATCTGGCCCGTCTGATCGAAGCCGGCGACCTTGAAAGCATATCAAGAAGGCTTCTCGTGATCGCCTATGAAGATATCGGCCTCGCAAGCCCGCAGGCAGGCCCCCGGGTGCTGAGCGCGATTCAGACCGCAGAACGGATCGGCTTTCCGGAAGCGAGAATTCCGCTGGCCAATGCGGTAATCGAATTATGCCTCTCGCCAAAATCAAACTCCGCCATCTCAGCCGTTGATGAGGCGCTCAAAGACATCAGGACGGGTAAAATCGGCGATGTGCCGAAACATTTAAAAGACGCCCACTATAAAGGGGCCCAAGAGCTCGGACGCGGGATCGGATATCAATATCCTCATGATTTCGAGAACGGATGGGTCGAACAGCAATATTTACCTGATCCGTTAAAAAACAAGCAATACTATAAACCGAAACAAACGGGGAAATTTGAAGCCGCCATAAAGCAAGTGTATGAAAAACTGATGAAGCAGAAAAAATAACCGGACAAGGACACCCTATGTGTTCTTGTCTTTTTTGATACCGGCCAAAATCTTTCGTGTAAACGGCGGATTCAAATAAAAAAACAGCCTTTCCTGAAGAAGGCTGTTTTTCTTTTTATTTATCTTTAACCCGTTTAATGTCGATGTCCTTTAAGAGCTCCATAACAACATGTCCGCCCATAATCAGACCGGCCACTGACGGAACCCAGGCGTTGGAAGACGGCGGCATTTGCGCTTTGCGGATTTTCGCTTCATCATTCCCGACTTCTTTTCTGACGTCTTCACGGATGACGATCGGGCTTTCATCAGAAAAAATGACCTGTACGCCTTTTTTAATGCCCTCTTTGCGAAGCCTTGTGCGGACGACTTTGGCAATCGGATCGGTATGGGTTTTTGAAATATCAGCAATCTGAAAGCGTGTCGGGTCTGTTTTATTCGCCGCTCCCATGCTTGAAATCAGCGGAACATTCCGTTTCAGACATTCTTTCATCAGATGAATTTTATAATGAATCGTATCCGACGCGTCAATGACGTAATCGAGCGGATGCTCAAAGAACTGCTCATACGTCTCTTCCGTATAAAACATTTTTAAGGCGACGACATCGCAATCCGGATTAATATCCGCGATCCGCGCTTTCATCAAGTCTGTTTTCGGCTGTCCCACCGTCGACAAGAGCGCATGCAGCTGGCGGTTTACGTTTGTAATGTCAACATCATCTTTATCGACAAGCACGATCCGCCCCACTCCGGACCTCGCCAATGCTTCGGCTGCGAATGAACCGACTCCGCCGACGCCGAGAACGGCCACCGTGCTGTTTTTTAACGTGTCCAGCCCTTCTTTTCCAATCGCTAGCTCATTTCTGGAAAACTGATGTAACAAGAACCTCACTCCACATTCTGGTTTTATAAACTCGGCTTGTCAAAAAGCCGCTGGTTTTAGCGCACAAAAAATAAAGTCCCAATTGTGCCGTTGCAGCTTTCCTTCGTTTTGAACCCGCTCTCAGCAGGTGGGTGCCCTTTTTTAAATCTTGTAAGTCCTCTTAACGAATGAAAAGAGGCATGTACGCCATTTAAAAATACGGGCTCCCAAATCAAAAAAATGTTCGGTCAAAACTAGGTGTACAACTAACACATCAGGACTTTATTTAACTTGTCAAAATCATATCACAGCAGATTTTGATTTTCAAGAAACAAACTGCTGATCTTTACTGTTTCACTTTTCTTTTGACAGAAAGGTGAAGTTCTTCAAGCTGGGCGTCGCTCACTTCGCCGGGCGCTTCCGTAAGAAGGCAGCTTGCGCTTGCCGTTTTCGGGAAAGCGATCGTATCTCTTAAGTTTGTGCGGCCTGCAAGAAGCATAACCAACCGGTCTAAGCCGAGCGCGATTCCGCCGTGCGGAGGGGCGCCGTATTCAAAGGCTTCAAGAAGGTATCCGAACTCCTCCTCCGCTTCTTCTTTTGTAAAGCCGAGAAGCCCGAACATTTTTTCCTGAACGTCTTTTTCAAAAATACGGATTGAGCCTCCGCCGAGTTCATAGCCGTTTAAGACAAGGTCGTAAGCCTGCGCTTTCATATCTTCAGGCGCCGTTTCAATCAGGTCAAGATCTTCACGGACAGGCATTGTAAACGGATGGTGAGCCGCATAGAAACGGCCTTCCTCCTCGTCATGCTCCAGTAACGGCCAGTCCACAACCCACAGGAAGTTGAAGAGGCTTTCGTCAATCAGGCCGCGTTCTTTGCCGAGCTTTAAGCGAAGCGCGCCGAGGGATTGGGCCACAACCTCAAACTTATCAGCGCCGAACAGGAGCAGATCGCCTTCAGAAGCATCAAGCGCTTCAGCCAGTTTTGCCTGCTTCTCTTCATCAAAGAATTTCGCAATCGGGCCTTTTACGCCGTCGGCTTCAACTTTCACCCAGGCGAGACCTTTCGCGCCGTAATTTCCGGCAAAAACGCCGAGCGCATCGATATCTTTTCTGGAATAGTCGCCGGCAGCGCCTTTGACATTGATCGCTTTTACAACGCCGCCGTTTGCCACGGCTGATGAGAACACCTTAAATTCAGTATCTTTCACTATGTCTGACACGTCCGTCAGCAGCATGCCGAAGCGGGTGTCAGGCTTGTCGGAACCGTAGCTGTTCATCGCTTCTTCATATGTCATTCGCGGAAGCGGAAGCGGTACTTCAACACCTTTTGTTTCAAGCATGACTTTCGCCATCATCTCTTCCGCCAGAGCCATGATGTCCTCTTGACTCATAAAGGACATTTCGATATCAATCTGCGTAAATTCCGGCTGGCGGTCGGCACGCAAGTCTTCATCGCGGAAGCAGCGGGCCACTTGATAATACCGTTCAAAGCCCGACACCATCAGAAGCTGTTTAAAAATCTGCGGCGATTGCGGAAGGGCGTAAAATTCCCCTTCATGCACCCGGCTCGGCACTAAGTAATCACGGGCGCCTTCGGGAGAGCTTTTTGTTAAAATCGGTGTTTCAATATCAAGAAATCCGTTTTCATCCAAGAAATGGCGGATGGATTTTGTGACTTGGTGGCGCATTTGCAATGTTTGAAACATCGCCGGGCGGCGCAAATCCAAATAGCGGTGTTTTAACCGGACGTCTTCAGAAACCTCAGCCGCCTGGTCACTGATCGGAAACGGAGGCGTTTTCGCCGTACTGAGCACCGTCACCGCTTCAGCTTTGATTTCAATTTTACCGGTTTTCAGGTTGGGATTCACCGTGCCTTCTTCACGGGCAGAAACCGTGCCTTCGATATCAAGCACATATTCGTTTCTGATTGCTTCCGCTGCGGCAAGGGCTTCCTTCGATACGTCAGGGTTGAACACGACTTGCACAATACCCGAGCGGTCGCGCAAATCAATGAAAATCAAGCCGCCGAGATCGCGCCGCTTCTGCACCCACCCTTTCAGTTTGACGGTTTCGCCAATCGCTTTTTCAGTTATCTCGCCACAATAATATGTTCTTCCAAACATAGCGTTCCTCTCCTTCACTGCTTTTGATCTGCCTTTAACACTTGTATCAGCTCGTCTAACACCACTTCACGCTGCTCTCCTGTTTCCGCATCTTTTACATTGATTTTATTTTGGGCAAGCTCATCTTCCCCTAAAATCGCAATAAAACGTGCGCCGAGACGGTCAGCTGTTTTAAATTGGCCCTTCATCTTTTTATTTTCATAATCGATTTCACTTGAGATGCCCGCTTCTCTCAGTTTGTACACGAGGGAAACGGAATAATCCTTCGCTTTTTCTCCGAGCGTCACGATGTAGCAGTCAATCCCCTGATTGACGGGAAGCTCTGTTTTCTCAGCGTCAATGGCTGCCAGCAGACGTTCGATGCTCATCGCAAATCCGATACCCGGCGCTTCAGGTCCGCCGATCTGTTCAACAAGCCCGTCATAGCGGCCCCCGCCGGCAAGGGTTGTAATCGCTCCGAATCCTTCGGCATTGCTCATAATTTCAAAAGCGGTATGGTTATAATAATCAAGCCCTCTGACAAGGTTCGGATCTATTTCGAACGGGATGCCGAGATCGTTTAAGTATTGTTTTACTTTCTCAAAATAAGCGGCTGATTCTTCATTTAAGTAATCAAGAATGGACGGAGCCGTTTTCATCAGTTCATGCTCTCTGTCTTTCTTGCAGTCAAGAATTCTGAGCGGGTTTGTGTGCAGGCGCGACTGGCAGTCTGAGCAAAACTCTGCGATGCGCGGTTCAAAATGTTTGACGAGCGCTTCCCGGTAGGATTTGCGGCTCTCCTGGTCACCAAGGCTGTTCAGCACAAGCTTGACATGTTTCAAACCGGCTTTACGGTAAATACTCATCGCAAGCGCAATGACTTCTGCATCCACGGCCGGATCTTTGGAGCCGATCGCTTCAATTCCGAATTGATAGAATTGGCGGAAACGCCCCGTCTGCGGACGTTCGTAACGGAACATCGGTCCGACATAATAAAGCTTCGTCGGCTGCACCGGGTTCGCAAATAATTTATTTTCATTGAACGCGCGGACTGCGGCGGCCGTTCCTTCCGGCCGAAGCGTCAGGCTTCTCCCTTTACGGTCTTCAAACGTGTACATTTCTTTCTGCACGATATCTGTAGACTCACCGACGCCTCTTGCGAACAATTCCGTATGTTCGAAGATCGGCGTGCGGATTTCTTTATATTGATAAGTGCGGCACGTCTCCCTCATAATTTGTTCGACGAACTGCCATCTGTCTGATTCACCCGGCAGTATGTCCTGTGTGCCTCTTGGAATGTGATATGCCATGTTACAGGCCTCCTTAATGTCTTTCTTCAAATAAAAAAACTCCCGCTCCTACTATACATGTATAGTAGGGACGAGAGTTATACCCGTGGTGCCACCCTAGTTGGAATGCCGAAGCATCCCCGCTCTGACCTTTAACGCAGGTTCACGTCCGCTGCCTAATGACTTGCAAAAGCGTTCAGCAGGGAACCTCCGGAGTGTTGTTTCGAGAAAGATGCAGTGCGGATCCGCTTTCAGCCCGGGACGGTTCCTCTCTTCTCCATGCATTCTGACCTACTCTTCTCCATTATCGGTTCAAAATCGTTATCATGACTTATGTACATCAATTTCTATTATAATAATGGGATTGCACTCCCCTGTCAAGTTTTATTCCGTCTGTTTTTCCTTGCGACCGCATCTTTCGATAAAAGACCGAACTCCGTCGCCGTCTCTTCAAGAAAACCCGCCTTTTCTCTATCGCTCTGATCACTGAAGTGCAGATTTCCTTCCGCATCGTGCAGCGCGCGTCCCATTTTTGGTTGATATTTCATGATTTGCACACCTTTTCGCTGTATTTATGACTAGTATAAACAAACCATTTTATTTTTATTTAACATTCAGCAAGGAAAATACGATATTATACAAGAATGTATTTTAGTTAGTTCAGAAAGGAGGACAGCCATGAAGAAGAGAACTCTTGCTCTTATTTTATGCGGCGTCATCATCACAGCGCTTCTTCCGTCATTCCACACCGCAATCGCCGCAGAGGGAGAAGCGGTCATCGCGACAGACAAGATCAATGTCAGAGGCGGTCCCGGCCTGAGCTATGGAATTAAGGCTGAAGTAAAAAAAGGGGAAAGATACCCGATCGCTAAAGAAGAGGGAGACTGGGTGCAGCTTCAGCTGAGCCCCGGTAAAACCGGATGGGTCGTTTCCTGGCTGATATCAAAAACAGCCGGAGGAGCAGACCATTCATCCGCAACAAGCGGAACGGTCACTTCCACCGATCCTGACCTCCGCATCAGAAAAGGCCCGGGGACATCATATGAAGTCATCGGCAAACTTCCGCAAGGCGCACATGCATCCGTGCTGGACAAGAACAGCGGATGGGTGAACATTTCTTATCAAGGCACAACCGGATGGGTTTCTTCCGAATACGTCACCGCGGACAGCGGCGGATCGGATACGAAAGCCACTTCCGCCCGAAGCGGGTCAAAAAACGGGACTGTCGGCGTTTCTTCATTGAATGTCAGAAGTGCAGCGTCACATGATTCAGCGATTATGACTAAATTATCACGCGGAACAAAGGTTTCCATCTTAAGTGAAGACCACGGCTGGCTGAAAATTGAAGCAAACGGGCAAAAAGGCTGGGCAGCAAGCCACTACATCATAAAGGATTCTGACTCATCGGACAGCGCATCCGGCTCGGGGGACGGTTCTGCGGGCTCAGGCTCCTCGAAAAAAGCGTATATTGTTTACGGCGGCACCAACTTAAGGAGCTCGGCCTCGACTTCCGCTTCTATCGTAAAAAGAGCAGATAAAGGCGCAGCCTACCCGATTGTCGGCTCAAGCGGCAAATGGTATGAAGTCCGGCTTGAAAACGGACAAACCGCATATGTGGCAAACTGGGTCGTACAAACGTCAAAAAGCGGTGAGGAAACAGGTGAAGCACCTTCTCCCGACACGTCAGGCGGCAGCGGCTCACTTAAAAACAAAACGATCGTCGTTGATCCCGGACACGGAGGAAAAGACAGCGGAACGATCGGCTACTCCGGAAAGTTTGAGAAAAACGTAACCATTAAAACCGCTAAGCTGCTGGCCCAAAAATTGCGGGCGGCCGGTGCAAACGTGTATATCACCAGACAGGATGATACTTTTATCAGCCTGCAGGCTAGGGTTTCAACCTCTCATTACCGGAATGCGGATGCCTTTATCAGCATTCACTATGACAGCTATGCCGATACGTCAACACGGGGAAGCACGGCTTATTATTACAGTCCGTCTAAGGATCGCCAGCTTGCCTCAGACGTCCATTCTGAAGTAGTGAAGCGTTCCCCTATCCCGGATCGCGGCGTTCTGTTTGGCGATTATTACGTCCTGAGGGAAAATAAACGGCCTGCCATGCTGTATGAGCTCGGCTATCTCAGTCAACCGCAAGAAGAAACAATCATACATAGCGGCTCGTATCAGGAAAAAGTGACAGACGGAATTGAAAGCGGATTGGAACATTATTTTCAATCATAAAAAAAAGCTGCCGAACGGCAGCTTTTTTATTGTTTAGAATCCATAATCAATGTAATCGGCCCGGAATTCGTCAGCTGAACATCCATCATGGCTCCGAATATTCCGGTTTCCACTTTGACTCCTTTTTCCCGAAGGAGTTCGTTCCACTTTTCATAAAGGAGCACAGCCTGATCCGGTTTAGCCGCATTCATAAAATTCGGGCGTCTCCCTTTCTTCGTTTCGCCGTAAAGCGTAAACTGTGAAACGGATAAAATCTCCCCGCCCGTATCCAAAAGCGATAAATTCATCTTGCCGCTTTCATCATCAAAAATCCGAAGATTCACGATTTTATCCGCCAAGTAAGCGGCATCTTCTTCTGTATCTTCATGAGTGATGCCGACAAGCGCCATAATGCCGGGTCCGATCCGGCCGGCAACAGCGCCGTCAACCGTCACACTCGCTTCTGTTACACGCTGAACAACTAATTTCATAGCAAGCGCTCCTTTTAGTTCATTACCCGGCGGACTGAATAGATGTCTCTGATCTGCTTAATCCGCTCGACCACTTTATGCAGATGATTGATGTTTTGAATAAAAATCGCCATATGAATCGTAGCGACTTTATTGCGGTCGGATTTGCCGGAGACAGAGGAGATGTTGGTTTTCGTTTCATTTACGGCTTGGAGCACCTCATTTAAAAGTCCGAGACGGTCATATCCCAAAATCTCAATCTCAACGTTATATTCTTTGCGTCTTTGAACCTGTGATTCATGCTCCCATTCAACGGGGATCAGACGTTCCTGCGCTTCATTCGTTTTGACGTTCGGACAGTCATCCCGGTGAACGGATACACCGCGCCCTTTTGTAATAAAACCGACAATATGGTCGCCAGGCACCGGGTTGCAGCATTTCGACAAGCGGACGAGAAGGTTGTCAATGCCTTTTACGCGCACACCCGCTTCCCGTTTTCTCCCTTGCGGATAATGTTTCGGCTCGGAAGTGACTTCCTGAACGATTTTTTCCTGCTCTTCCTGGTCACGCAGCTTCCGTTCTTTTTCGGTGAGCCTGTTGGCCACCTGAAGAGCGGTAATGCCGTTATACCCGACCGCCGCGTACATATCCTCTTCATTTGAGAAATTGAACTTGTCGGCAACTTTTTGAAGATTTTCGAGTGTTAAAACATCTTTCACTTCAAAATCAAGATTTTTAATTTCTTTCTCGACAAGCTCACGGCCTTTTTCGACGTTTTCTTCACGGCGCTGTTTCTTAAAGAATTGGCGGATTTTGTGTTTCGCCTGGGACGTCTGCGCCAGTTTGACCCAGTCTTGACTCGGACCGTATGAATGCTTGGACGTCAGAATCTCGACGATGTCGCCCGTCCGGAGCTTATGGTCAAGCGTCACCATTTTTCCGTTCACTTTCGCCCCGATTGTTTTGTTGCCGATCTCCGAGTGGATCCTGTAGGAAAAATCAATCGGCACAGAGCCTGACGGCAGTTCAATGACATCGCCTTTTGGCGTAAATACGTATACCATGTCAGAAAACAGATCGATTTTCAGCGATTCCATAAATTCTTCCGCATCGGTAGACTCGTTTTGGAATTCCAGAATTTCACGGAACCAGGACAGTTTTTTCTCAAATGTCGCTTCTTCGTTTGCAGCCTTGCCTTCTTTATATGCCCAGTGTGCGGCCACCCCGTATTCAGCGATCTCATGCATCTCAAATGTTCTGATCTGCACTTCCAGCGGATCGCCTTTAGGCCCGATTACGGTCGTATGCAGGGACTGATACATATTCGGCTTAGGCATCGCAATATAATCTTTGAATCTGCCCGGCATCGGCTTCCAGCACGTATGAATAATGCCGAGGACGGCGTAGCAGTCTTTAATGCTTCCGACAAGAATACGGACGGCGAGCAGATCATATATTTCATTGAACTGTTTATTTTGCAGCGCCATCTTGCGGTAAATGCTGTAGATGTGCTTCGGACGTCCTGAAAAGTCCGCTTTGATATTCACTTCTTCGACGCGTTTTTTCACTTCATTGACAACCTCTTCGACATAAAGTTCGCGTTCCGCGCGCTTTTTCTTCATGAGGTTGACGATTCTGTAATATTGCTGAGGATTCAAATAACGGAGAGCGGTGTCTTCCAGCTCCCATTTGATTTTAGAAATCCCGAGCCGATGGGCCAGCGGAGCGAAAATTTCCAGCGTCTCATTTGAAATTCTCCGCTGCTTTTCCTGCGGAAGATGCTTTAACGTCCGCATATTGTGAAGGCGATCCGCCAGCTTGATCAATATGACTCTGATATCCTGAGCCATAGCGACAAACATTTTTCGATGGTTTTCCGCCTGCTGCTCCTCTTGAGATTTATACTTAATTTTACCGAGCTTCGTCACGCCGTCGACAAGCATCGCCACTTCTTCAGAAAATGCTTCCTTCAGGTCGTCGAGGGTGACATCCGTGTCCTCTACCACGTCATGCAGAAATCCGCCCGCAATTGTGGAAGGGTCCATTTCCAGATCGACGAGAATGCCCGCCACCTGAATCGGATGAATGATGTACGGCTCACCTGATTTGCGGTACTGTTCGCGATGCGCGTTTTGCGCATACAGGTAAGCTTTCTCAACAAACGCAATCTGCTCCTCCGGCAGATAAGTGCGCGCTTTATCTATTACTTGCTCGGCAGTCAATACTTGTTCGTTCGCCATGGAATCACCTTTTTTAAATGTAAACTGTATTAGTTTATTATCAAGAAAAAAACGAGAGATGTAAAGGGCAGAAGTTCAAAACACCTAAAGAATCTGTCAGGATGATGAAATAATAGGAAAAAAGCACCCTGACACGAGTGCTTTTTTCCATATGCGGTTAATATTTCATTAATGTTAAAATATCGTAATCGTCAAGCTTGTCTCTGCCGTCAAGGTAAGACAGCTCGATTAAGAACGCAATACCGGCTACGACGCCGCCCAGTTCTTCGACCAGCTTAATCGTTGCTTCGATCGTGCCGCCTGTTGCAAGCAAGTCATCAGTAATCAGCACGCGCTGTCCCGGCAGAATCGCATCTTTATGAATCGTCAGTACGTCTTTTCCGTACTCCAAACCGTAATCGACTTTAATGACCTCACGCGGAAGTTTTCCTTCTTTCCGAACCGGCGCAAAGCCCACTCCGAGAGCGTATGCAACCGGACAGCCGATAATAAAGCCGCGCGCTTCAGGCCCGACAACTAAATCAATTTCTTTTTCTTTTGCATATTCAACAATTTGGTCAGTGGCGTAACGATATACGTCGCCTTTGTCCATCAATGTCGTAATATCTTTAAATTGTACGCCTTCTTTCGGGTAATCGGGCACAATTGTTACGTATTTTTTAAGATCCATCTGTTCTATGTCCTCCTCGTACTTTCATAAGCTTCTGAACCTTGGTTCATCAGCTTATTCAGCCATTCCTTCAGCTCATGGGCTGCGGAATAATTGAGCTTCTGGTCTAATTCCATCAGCTGCTGTTTTACCTGATAGGTTTGCGAATCTGCCAGGTCGCGTTTTTTCGCGCCGCTCACGACAGACAGCACACCATCTTCTATTTTAACAAAACCGAGATCAAAAAACACCTTTGTCATGAAATTGATTGTGTCAATTGACCATCCTCTGTGTCTCGCAAGCTCTGAACCATGCTTGCCGAAGTCAAAAGCGCCCCTTTTCAAGAGAAATGCGTAAAACCACTTGAAATCATTCCGCGATGGAAATGAGGACAGGAAATGTTCTTCATGATTGATAAAAACAAAATAAATCCGTTCCGGCTTCTTTCCGTCAAGCAAATGCTGCAGGCGATCCGCTGACGGCGGCACATCCAGAAAAACGGCATATTTTCCGTCAAGCTGGAGAGCTTCCGCCTCGGATTCCGATGTGATCCCGGCCAGCTCGCCTGACAGCTCTTTTGCACGGAGCTTCTGAGCGGTTTTTTCGTTAAAGCTGATGAGCACCCGTTTTTCCTTCGGCAGCGCGGTGACCGTGTCTTCCCACGTCCGCTTGCCCCTGATATCAAAAAGCTGCCATTCCGGCACCGCAGCGTCTTTAATCATCAGCTGGGGCTTCTTTCTGTTGTTCCATTCATTAATGGACATCTCGCCGACAATGGAAATCGTTGATCCGGGGACAATTCCGGCTTCAAGCTCTCCTTTGTTAAAGCCGACGCAGTCAAGGACGGCGGAATCACTTTTCACCGTCATTTTCACGTGGTTTTTATTCGCTCCGATCAGGCGCACATCATCAAGTACGGCATTTTTCACCATCACATGCGGTTTAGGGTTAAGCATGCCGAACGGCGACAGCATATTTAATTCTGTAATGCTTTCAACGGTTATGTCTTCAACGCCGCACACAAGATCAACCTCCTGAACGGGAATAAAATCCTCTTCCGTAAGGGTTTCTTTAGCCATTTGATTCAGCCTGTCCCTTAATTCCGCCACATCTTCAGCCTTCAACGTCATTCCTGCCGCCATCGGATGCCCGCCGAAATGAGGAAGAATGTCTCTGCACTGTGAAAGGCTCGTAAACAGGTTGAAGCCTCTGATGCTTCGCGCCGACCCTTTAGCGATTCCCTGCTCCTCATCTATCCCAAGCACAACAGCGGGACGGTAAAAACGTTCAGCCAGCTTCGATGCGACAATACCGACGACTCCCGGATTCCAGCCGGCTTTTGCCACTACAATGGCAGACGGGTTTCCGCCTTGCTGCTGAACCATTTCAACAGCCTCTTCGGTCATGGTTTTCACCATTTTCTGCCGCTCTTTATTCAGCCGGTCAATATCCGAAGCCAGTTCCTCCGCTTCAAACTGATCTTCGGTCATCAGCAGATGGACGGCGGGATCGGCCTGTTCTATTCTTCCGACTGCATTGAGCCTCGGCGCGACCTGAAATCCGATCGTTTCCTCATCAGCTTGTCCGATATCTCCGCCGGAAAGCTTAATCAGGGCTTTGAGGCCCGGCCGATTTGTCGTCCGAAGCCTTTCGATTCCGAGTGACGCAATTAATCTGTTTTCATCATGAAGAGGCACCAGATCTGCAACCGTACCGATTGCCGCCAAGTCCAGCATAGCTTCCGGCAAAGAACCCGTAAGCGCGTGGGCAAGCTTAAACGCCACACCGACGCCGGCCAATTCTTTAAACGGATAGCCGCATCCCGGCTGCTTCGGGTGGATGATCGCAAATACGTCAGGAAGCTCGGGTCCCGGCTCATGGTGGTCGGTAATAATGACGTCTAAGCCCAGCTCTTTTGCGACTTCAGCTTCATGGACGGCGGCGATTCCCGTATCCACTGTAATGATCAGCGAAAATCCCCGCTCTTTTATGGAGCGAAAAGCTTGTTCATTCGGGCCGTAGCCTTCTGTGAAACGGTCGGGAATATAAAAGTCAACGTCCGCCGACAGCTGTCTGAGTGCCGTCAGCATCACTGACGTGCTTGTAACGCCGTCTGCATCGTAATCTCCGTAAATCATAATCGGTTCCCCTTGAGAAACCGCCAGTTTTATCCGATCAACTGCTTCCCGCATTCCCTTTAATTCATACGGGTCATAAAAGTCTGCATCCTTTGTATGTAAAAACAGCCTTGCGCTTTCGGCAGTATCAAAACCTCTTTTTACAAGCAGTGATGCCACAAGAGGTGTTATGTCCAATTGTTCTGTGAGTGATTTGACTTTTTCCTGATCCGGCTGCTGGATTTCCCAGCGCATTTTTGACGCTAACATAAATTCACCCCTCAACCACCCTATTATACTAGAGCGGACTGAGGGGTTTCAAATGTTATTCTGATCCTTTTTTCTCTTCAAGCATTTCTTCCGGCGGCGCGGCTGTTTTTTGGCCGTCCGAATCAGCCGTCAATTCACCTGCGGATCTGTTTTCTTTCCGCAGCATTTTAATTTGGCGCTTCAGCTTCATCACTTGAAAGATACCGGCTGAAAACACGATCAGCGCTCCCATTAACACAGAGCCTAAAATGACTAAAATCAGCGGCCATTCAGCGGTTCCGAACAGATAATCAACCTCAACCGCCCGCACGTTAATGACAGCAAAGATGGCGACAATCAAAGTAAATAGTAAAGCGAATATAATAGTCCATTGTTTATTCATGCGTCTGCCCCCAATTGTTCATTCTTATCTTTTCCCCCATTTCCCCGGGAGTAAACCCCGGTCTCAGGAAATCCGGGCCGTTAATTGCTCGCGGACCAGCTTTTTCAGTCCGCTTCTTTCTCCCGATATGACGAGGGTGTCCCCTTCTTCAATTACGGTATCAATGCCGGGGCTCAGCTGTTTTTGCCGGTTTTTCTTTATGATCGCAATAATCTGGACGTTGTAATGTTTCTTGATCTCCAAATCTCCGATTGTACGGCTGACAGCCGGTGCATGAGATTCGGCTTTAAACCACTCAATGACGAGGTCATCAAGCGCAACTTCCACAGATTCCAGCGCTTTCGGCTTATACGTCATCCCGCCTAAAATAGCGGAAATCTGCCTCGCCTCTTCGTCGTTAAATTCAACGGATGCCAAGCATTCGTCATGATCATTCTCATCGAAGTAATAGAGCTCTTTTCTGCCGTCATCATGAAGAATAATACTGATTTTATCGTGATTTTTCGTAATGACTTCTACTTTCTGGCCGATGCCCGGAAGCTCCGACTCACGAACGTTCATAAGAACCCTCCTACATGTTTTTACAATGATGATTGATTATGTAAGCGTATGTCATTATAGCAAATGCAGGTTTTAAGTTCAATGCGGCCTAAAAAAACAGGCTGCCTTCCGGAAGACAGCCTGTTCCCATTTTACTCTTCGATTGATTTTTTCCCTTTAAATTCTTTACCTTTCCATACAAGCCACAGCTGCGCGGCGATGTAAAGAGAGGAATAAACGCCCGTCAATAAACCGACCAATAAGGCGACGGAGAAGTTTGTAATTGACGATGAGCCCAAAATGAGCAGCACGACGACAACAATCACAACGGTCAAGACCGTATTGATCGAACGTGTAAAGGTTTGCTGCAAGCTCAGATTCACGATATGTTCCAGATCGGCAAATGACTTCGGCTTGCGTTTTTTCATCTGCTCACGTATCCGGTCAAATGTAACGATCGTATCATTTATCGAGTAACCGATTATGGTGAGAATAGCGGCGATAAAGGTGACATCGACCTCCAGCCTTGTAATGCTGAAAAACGCGACGATAAAGAAAGCGTCGTACAGCAGGGATACAATTGCGGCGATAGCCATTCTGTACTCGAAACGGATTGACACGTAAATAATGATGCCGATTGATGCAATGGCGACAGCATATAAAGCATTACGGGCCAGTTCTTTTCCGACTGTCGGCGATACCGTGCTGACGTTCGGTTCAGATCCGTATTTGTCCTTAAAGTACGTTTTGATTTCAGCGATTTTTTCTTTAGATGGCTCTCCGACAAACCGGGCCGCGGCAACATGGTTCTCTTTACCAGAAAGCACGATGTTTTCCGGTTCCATGCCGAGAGAGTCAAAATCTTTTTCAACCTGATGCGCCGTCAATGCATGATTGCTCTGCACGTCAATCCGCGCGCCGCTTGCAAAATCGATTCCCAGGTTGAGTTTAAAGACCAGTAAGATGATAATTCCCGCAATGGTTACAGCGCTTGAGAAAATAAAGAAATATTTTCGCTTGCTCGTGAAATCCCATTTTTGGAATGCCGTATGCGGTTCAGTATTTTCGTCGGTCTTCTGAATATCCATAATGTGTTTTTTCTTGACGCCGAACCAGCCTTTTTTCCGGTCAAGCCATCTGCTTTCCACGAGAAGGGAGAGCAGGAATCTTGAAAGGAAGACAGCTGTAATAAAGCTTGTCAGAATTGACAAAATCAGCATCGTCGCAAACCCTTTTACAGAGCTTGTCCCGAAAATAAAGAGCACGACCGCTGCGATGATCGTTGTAATGTTCGCATCGAAAATCGTCGCGAATGAACGTCTGTTCCCTGAACGGAAAGCTGAGCGGACGGATTTGCCGAGTTTCAATTCTTCTTTTATCCGTTCATAGGTGATGATGTTGGCGTCAACCGCCATCCCGACACCCAAAATGAGCGCCGCAATACCCGGAAGCGTCAGCACCGCCTGCATCCAGTCAAACACTTGAAGCGTAATATACACGTATACAGAAAGCGTAATTACCGCTATGAGTCCAGGCAGTCTGTAATAAAGCAGCATAAATAAGAAAACAATTGCAATACCGATGATGCCGGCCTCTACCGTATCATGCAAAGCCTGCTGTCCGAATTGAGCCCCTACTGAAGTAGAGTATTTTTCGGTCAGTTTCACAGGCAGCGCGCCCGCGTTTAAAATATTGGCCAAGTCCTTCGCTTTTTGAACGGTAAACTGGCCTTCAATTGTGACATCCTTCGTGTTTAATTCCTGGCTCACATTCGGAGCGGATACATATTTCGGATGTTTTTTGCCGACTTCTTTTTTAAAAGAATCGCCTTTTTGGTAATCAAGCCAGATCACAAGCTGATTATTAGGCGCCATTTTCTTGACTTTTTTCGTCACTTCGCCGAACTTATCCGCATCCTTCAGCTTAACGCTGACAATCGGTTCGTTCGTCGTCGGATCAAAGGTTTGCTTCGCGCCGTTTTCCACGAGATCAGAGCCGTTTAACAACTCTTTATCATTCGTATCCCTGAACGAGAGCTGCGCTTCCGTTGACAGAATTTCGCGCGCCCTGTTCTGATTCGTGACGCCCGCCAGCTGTACGCGGATGCGGTTATTTCCTTCAATCTGAATATTCGGCTCGCTTACGCCGAGAACGTTAGCCCGGCGGTTCAGCGCCTGCACCGTGCTGACGAGCACGTCTTTTGTGATTTTATCGCCTTTTTTGACGGGCTGCACATCGTACAGAACTTCAAACCCGCCGCGTAAATCCAATCCTAACGTAATATTATTGGCAGCCGGTTTTGTAAAATACCCCAGCCCTGTGCCGATCAATAATACGATCAGGAAAAACGCAATCAAGCGTCCTTTTTTCATTATGTATTTCCTCCTTAAACCTATGCCGTCAAATCATTATCTCAGCAGTTCATCTAAAGCTTCCTGACCCTCATCGCTTTCCAGCCAATTAGACGACTTAAAAGCTTCAACGGTTGCATAGTTCATAAAATCGCCAATTTTAACTGATAAAATATGACCGGCCAATTCATGCAGCGGCAGTTCCTTTTTCTGTTTCCACTTTTTATGTATTAAGTATGACCATAAACTCTCGTGCTCAACATCATCGTATCCGAGGATTTTGAACTCTTCAAGTTTACTGTACAAGAAAGGCCGCAAATGATCTTTGTACATTTCGGCGGGATGTTTCTCCACTGGGCGCTCGCTCCTTTTTCCATTTTTCTCGAAGACTTGTCATGCTCGGACGACATCGGCGCATATCTTTATTGTATATGATTCCAGGTAGTTTGAGAAGGCAGGGGTTTATAAAATGGCAAAACAGACTTTTTTAAGGGGCACTCTTATTCTCATCGCAGCCGGGATGATTACGAGAATGCTCGGCTTTGTCAACCGGGTGGTTATCGCCCGGTTTATCGGTGAAGAAGGGGTCGGTTTATACATGATGGCTGCCCCGACATTTTTCTTGGCCACCACTTTGACTCAATTCGGCCTCCCCGTTGCCATCAGCAAACTTGTCGCTGAAGCAAGCGCGCGGGGGGACCGGCAGAAAATGAAACATATTTTAGTGATGTCGCTTACCGTCACCGGGATATTAAGTCTCATCTTCACGCCGCTGTTTTTATGCTTTGCGCCGATTATGTCCGAAACGATGCTGACGGATCAGCGCACGGTTTACCCGCTTCTGGCGATTACGCCCGTCGTGCCGATTATCGCGATCTCCAGCGTGCTGCGCGGTTACTTTCAGGGAAGGCAGAATATGAACCCGCTGGCGTTTTCCCAAGTGCTTGAGCAGATCGTGCGGATTTCACTTGTCGCGGTCTGCACGACGGTGTTTCTGCCGTACGGGATTGAATATGCCGCAGCCGGAGCCATGATTTCGTCTGTCATCGGGGAGCTTGCCTCTCTTATTTATTTATTCATTTGTTTTAAAGCAAATAAAACAATCAGAATCAGAAAACAATTTTTCAAGTCGATCGCAAATGGAAAAGAAACCTTCCGCCAGCTGATGAGCGTGTCGCTCCCAACAACCGGAAGCCGCTTCATCGGAAATTTATCTTGGTTTTTTGAACCTATTGTCGTCGCGCAAAGCCTTGCGATTGCAGGAGTGGCCACCGCTGCCGCCACCAGCCAGTACGGGGAGCTGACCGGATTTGCCATGACGGTTTTGACGCTGCCCAGCTTTATAACCTATTCTCTGTCAACGGCACTTGTTCCTGCGATCAGTGAAGGAATGGAGCAAAAAAAGCTGCAAGTTGTCGAATACCGTCTGGAACAGGCGATGCGGCTGTGTCTTTTAAGCGGAGGCATTTCGGTGGTTATTTTATTCTCTTTCGCTGATGAACTGATGTCCGTCATGTACGGATCAACTAATGCGGCGGTATTTGTTAAAGTGATGGCGCCGTTTTTTTTGCTTTACTATTTTCAGGGGCCCCTTCAGGCGGTGCTGCAGGCTCTCAATTTAGCCGGGGCCGCCATGATGAACAGTTTTATCGGCGCCGCTGTCAAAACTGGTCTAATTTTTGTTTTGGCGACCAGGCCTTCCTTGGGCATCATGGGCGCCGCACTTGCGATTGTAACGGGGATGGTTCTTGTCACCCTGCTGCATGCGGCCACCGTAAGCAAGGTGCTTCCGATCAGCATTAAAATAAAAGAATACGCGCTCTGTTTTGCCGTCATATTCATTTGCGGCTATGTCAGCCGCATCATCAAACACGCCGTTCATTTTTCAGGGTCAGAGGCTGTTAATCTCACAGGCTGGATTGCAATGACCGCGATTTTGTATATAGCGCTTCTTCTGTTATTCAGGCTGATTAAAAGGGAAGAGCTGATCCGGATTCCGGTCATCGGCAAGTTCGTGACGCGGTGAAACCGATTCATGGCTCCCCTTTTTCATCTTTAAGATCAATAAAAAAAGCGCCGTCCGTAAACGTGCAGAATGATATAACCGAAAAATCGCGATATCCTCTTTTTGCTAAATTTTTTTCGAGCCAGTGTTTATCTTTCCCGATTCTGTCCAGATGCTCGTTCTGAATGACCCCGTCAACGATAAGCGATGTTTCCATCTGCTTATCCTTATTGTTTTTCTTTTTGACGATCGACAGTTTGCCTGAAGACTCCAAAATGGCATATGACACGTCAGAGATTCTATCGATGTTATTCTCCCTCAGCTGCATAAGAAGATCGTCAAAATTGTAGCGCTGCGATCTCATCGCCCGTTCATCAATTTTTCCCTGTTTTATAATAATGGTGGGTTTTCCGTCAAGCAGCTGCCGTATTTTTTGGCTTTTGAGCGAAATAAAAGCAAGGCTTACTTGAATAATCATTAAAACGACAATCGGCACAATCGTATGCAAAAGCTTATCTTTTACATTTTCAATTGCCAATACGGCAATCTCGGCAATCATAATGGAGACGACAAGGTCTAAAATGCTCAGTTCTCCGATTTCCCGTTTTCCCATCAGTCTGAAAATCACAAGAATGATAAAATAAAGCACAATCGTACGAAACGTAATAATGAAAATATCTTCCATATCGCACCTCCAACGGTCATAGCATTTGCCATCGGCTCTGAATTATGTAAGAAACGGGCTGAACATCATGCATTTAAGTCTAATTCGAACATTCAGAGAATACATTTAGAAAAAGACAGGCTCCGGCTTGTCATATATCAGGCCGCAGAGCGGAGAGGAGATAAAAATGGAAGAAACGAAACAAGTGGGAAGAGGCGTCTTGTACGGCTTAGTGGCTATCTTTGCGGTGATGCTTCTTACGAGTTTGGCGATTTCGCTTTTACTGACGGTTACCTCAATGGAAGAATCATCTTTCAGCTGGCTGATCACCGCGCTTTCTTTTCTTTCTTTATTTGCGGGCGGTTTTATATCGGGCGGCAAAGCGAAGGAAAAAGGCTGGATGATCGGAGCGTTAACCGCCGTCTGTTTTTCATTAATCATCTTGCTGTTTCAATATTTAGGGTTCGGAAAAACGTTTACATCCGGTCAGCTTTTGTTTCATCTCGGCTTTTTGGGAGTCAGTATGCTGGGCGGCATTTTCGGAGTGAATTTGAAAGGAAGCAGATCAGCGTAATAAAAAAAGAGCGGATTCTCCGCTCTTTTTTTGTATGTATGAGCTTCGCTGTTATTCAGCGGAAGCTTCTCTGATTGCGCGGCGGTCAAATGTTAAACGGGTGTTATCACCTGTTTTAATGACGACCTTGCTTTCATCAATTGAATCAACAGTGCCGTGCAATCCTCCGATTGTCACCACTGAATCCCCTTTTTTCAGCTCTTCCTGCATCTGGCGTACGGCCTTCTGCTGCTTTTGCTGCGGACGGATGAGCAGGAAATAAAGCACTGCAAACATTAAAATAATAGGAACGATTGTACCTAAAGTACCCATCTGTTTCCCTCCCTTCAAGAATGGTTTTATTTAGAAGCTTTTCGCATTTGGCTTATTATAGCCGTAACGCTCAAAGAACTCTTCTCGGAAATCACCAAGACGATCCTCCCGGATGGCTTGTCTGACCTGCTCCATTAAGTGTAACAGAAAATGAAGGTTATGGTAAGTTGTTAATCGAATTCCAAACGTTTCATTACAGCGGATCAAATGTCTGATGTAAGCGCGGGAGTAATTTTTGCATGTATGGCAGCTGCACTCTTCATCAATCGGACGGAAATCACGCTCATATTTGGCGTTTTTCATATTCAGACGCCCTTCATTCGTAAACACCGTGCCGTTTCGGGCAATCCGGGTCGGCAGTACGCAGTCAAACATATCCACGCCGCGAATGGCGCCGTCAATTAAGGCATCCGGTGAACCCACACCCATTAAATATCTCGGCTTGTCCTTCGGTAAAAGCGGAGTTGTAAACTCAAGCACTCGGTTCATGACGTGCTTCGGCTCGCCGACAGATAATCCGCCTATGGCATACCCCGGAAAATCAAGCGAAACCAAGTCTTTTGCACTTTGTGTCCGCAGGTCTTCGTATTCTCCGCCCTGTACGATTCCGAATAGCCCCTGCTCATCTGAGCGCCCGTGCGCCTCCAGGCAGCGTTCCGCCCAGCGGCTGGTCCGTTCCACAGAGCGTTTCATGTAATCATACTCTGCCGGATACGGCGGACACTCATCAAACGCCATCATGATATCAGAGCCGAGGGCGTTTTGAATTTCCATCGCTTTTTCCGGAGATAAAAACAGCTTGTCTCCGTTTAAGTGATTGCGGAAATGAACGCCTTCTTCTTCTATATTACGAAACTTGCTCAATGAAAAGACCTGAAAACCGCCGGAATCCGTTAAAATCGCGCGGTCCCAGTTCATAAACTTATGAAGCCCGCCCGCTTCTTTTACAATGTCGTGTCCCGGGCGGAGCCATAAATGGTACGTATTGCTTAAAATAATGCCCGCATCCATAGATTTCAGCTCGTCCGGAGACATCGTCTTTACCGTAGCAAGCGTGCCGACCGGCATAAATACAGGCGTCTCAAAGGAGCCGTGGGGCGTATGAACTCTGCCCAGTCGCGCTCCCGTTTGTTTGCATTCCTTTATAAATTCATAACGTATCGGTTGTTCAGCCACTTTGTATGAGGCCTCCTGTCATTCAAATTAGATAATCAGCATGGCGTCGCCAAAGCTGAAGAAACGATATTCCTCTTCTACCGCATGACGGTAGGCGGAAAGAACATGCTCTCTGCCGGCAAGCGCAGAAACGAGCATGATAAGGGAAGATTTCGGCAGATGAAAATTGGTGATCATCCCGTCAATCGCCTTAAATTCATATCCCGGATAAATGAAGATGGACGTCCAGCCGCTTGAAGCGGTAAATACGCCGTCATGCTCGCCGGCAATGGTTTCCAGGGTGCGCGTGGATGTCGTCCCGACCGACACAATGCGCCCTCCCGCCTTTCTGACCTCGTTTAAAGAGGCGGCGGTTTCTTCCGTCATTTCATAAAATTCCGCGTGCATGTTATGCTCTTCCACATCATCCGCACTGACCGGGCGGAATGTGCCGAGTCCCACATGAAGTGTGATAAATTCAATCCGCACACCTTTTTGCTTCAGCTCGTCCAGAATCTCTTCCGTAAAATGAAGTCCGGCCGTCGGAGCTGCGGCAGATCCGATTTCTTTTGAAAAGACGGTCTGATACCGTTCTTTATCATCAAGCTGCTCTTTAATATAAGGAGGCAGCGGCATTTCACCGAGTGATTCAAGCACTTCGTAAAAAATCCCGTCATACCGGAATTCTATTTTTCTGCCTCCGTGATCAAGCTCCTCCGTGCAGACCGCTGTCAGCCGGCCGTCGCCAAATGTCAGGACCGTTCCTTTTTTTACGCGTTTCGCCGGCTTTACGAGCGTTTCCCATGTATCATTTTCTTCCTGTTTTAATAACAGAAGCTCCACTTTCGCTCCCGTATCTTCTTTTGTGCCGAATAATCTTGCAGGCAGCACACGGGTATTGTTCAAGACGAGGCAATCCCCTTCATTAAAAAAGCTTACAATCTCTTTAAATGAACTGTCCGTCAGCCCGCCCGTCTGTTTGTCGAGCACCATCAGCCGCGATGCGTCACGCTCTTTAAGCGGCACTTGGGCAATGAGGCGTTCAGGCAGTTCAAAATCAAATAAATCGACTTTCATCATTTCACCTTAATTCTGTCTATTGTTATTTCATTCTGCCGAAAAAATTAAGCAGAATGGATAGTATCACACTGATCACAATACAAGTGACAACGGGAAAGAAAAATGTAACATTTCCCTTCTTAACGAAAATATCTCCGGGCAGCCTTCCGACAAAGTGCCAGACTGCGCCGGCAATAAGCAAAACGGCACCGAGAACCATGAGAACCTTCGGAAAGTCAGTCACGGGCGGGCGCCTCCAATCGAAAATGTTCATACACAGCCGGCGTCACGACCCGTCCCCTCGGCGTCCTCTGAAGAAATCCGATCTGCAGCAGATACGGTTCGTACACATCCTCTATTGTATGCGGTTCTTCGCCGATTGTCGCGGAAATCGTATCAAGGCCGACGGGACCGCCGCTGAATTTTTCGATCATGCCCATCAGCAGCTTATGGTCGATATGGTCAAGGCCGAGCGCATCGACTTGAAGACGTTCGAGCGCGTCGTGAGCGATTTCTTCCGTGATGCGGCTGTCGCCGAGCACCTGGGCAAAATCTCTCACCCTTCTGAGCAGACGGTTTGCAACCCGCGGCGTTCCCCTTGACCGTCTGGCGATTTCCAGAGCCGGGGCTTTTTCGATATCCACTTCAAAAACGTCAGCCGTTCTTGACACGATATCTGTCAGCTCTTCCTGCGTATAGTATTCAAGGCGCGACAGCACCCCGAACCGGTCTCTGAGCGGTGCGGTCAATAATCCGACCCTTGTCGTCGCTCCTACAAGCGTAAAAGGGGGAAGGTCGAGACGGACGGAGCGGGCGGACGGGCCTTTTCCAATGACAATATCAAGGCAGAAATCCTCCATCGCCGGGTACAGCACTTCCTCAATTGAGCGGTTCAGCCTGTGAATTTCGTCTATAAACAGCACATCCCCTGGTTCGAGCGCCGTCAAAATGGCTGCCAAATCCCCCGGTCTTTCGATGGCGGGACCTGACGTCGTCCGCATCTCCACACCCATCTCATTGGCCACGATAGACGCAAGCGTTGTTTTCCCGAGACCCGGAGGCCCGTATAAAAGAACGTGGTCCAGCGTTTCCTGCCTCATTTTCGCCGCATCGATAAACACGCGCAGATTTTCTTTCACCTTCTTTTGGCCGATATACTGGGCGAGATTCTGCGGCCTGAGGCTTTGCTCGATTATTGATTCATGGCTGTCTGCTTCACTTGAAACGAGCCGTTCATCCATGAACATCACCTTACTTTAATAATTTTTGCAATGCTTTTTTCACATATTGATCTGTTGAAAGCGCCGTTTCCTCTTTTAAGTGAGGAAGCACTTTTTTAATTTCTTTTTCGGCGTAGCCGAGAACCCGGAGCGCTTCAAGCGCCTCGTCAAGCGCCGTTTCAGCCTCTTGTTTTTCAATGCGCGCTTCATGATTGAACAGGTTGTCAATCATTTCAGGCACGACGTCGGCCAGTTTGCCTTTCAAATCAAGAATAATCTGCCGCGCCGTTTTTTTGCCCACACCCGGAAATTTCACCAAAAAGGCTTCATCTTCCTGTTCGATCGCTTCGATGACGGCTCCGGGATCACCGGAGCCGAGGATGGCGAGCGCCCCTTTCGGCCCGATGCCGGTGACGTTCAGCAGCTTTGTGAAAAGCGCTTTTTCTTCCCGGGTTGAAAAACCGTACAAAGAAAAGGCATCTTCTTTTATATGATGATACGTAAAAATGGTCTCTTGATTGCTTACCTTATAAATAAACGGATTCGGAGTGAAGACCTGATAGCCGATTCCGCCGTTTTCAATCACGATGTATTGGGGAGATACATAATCAATCGTCCCCTTCACGAATTCAATCACACCTATTCACCTCTTTGACTGCTTATCATTGTAACACAAAAACAGCCAAAGTCTTATAGAAAAGTTAACGTATGTTCGCTTTGACACCTTCCATTCAGAAAAAAAAGACATGTGTCACATGTCTTGCGTCAAAGTCAGCCGCTGTAAGTCTTAATATGATCGATCACGCTCTCAAACTCCGCTTTTGTCCTGTACGGTATGCCGTGTTCCAAGTGCTTTTGCAATCGGCTTTCCAGTCTTTCTATATCAATCTGGAAGAAAGATTGAATCGGCTCGGCCAGCGATCCGGGACGGCCGTGAAAAGTGGAGATGACGCCCCCGTCCGTGACGCCGATATAACCGTTAACCTTACTGAGCGGAGAAATGTCATCAACATGCTTACGGAAAAGGACGAAGCCTTTTTTCTGCTCAACGAGCGTCCAGCCCGCATATGCGGCCCAAAAATCCTCCATCGCCAAAACGGTTTCATCCGTATGTTCGATGCCGACATCACCGTCCAGATAGACCTTTTCCAGCTGGACGTGCACCCGAAGCGGCCCGTAATGCTCGACCTCCGCCCCGTATGCGCCTTTTCCTCCGCAAATCAGGGCTGCAGCCGATAAGATAAGCATAAACAATAGACGAGCACCGCAAATTCGTTTCACCAATAACACCTCTTTATTCAATCAAACTCTTGATGCTAGTTTGACCAAAGATGCCGGTGCTTAACCGTTTTCTTTCATTTGTCTGTTTCAGCCGAAAAAAAGCAGCTCTCTAAATGAGGGCTGCTGCGATGATTATGCCCGTCCGGCTGAAATCAGTTTCATTTGTCCGGGCGTCAGTTTGAGCCGGTATCCCCTTACGGTCAGATACACAGTTTTTGCTCCGCGGCTTTTGTCATGCTCCGTTTTTTTCATCCCGGCCCCTCCGTTACGTTTTATTACTTTTATGTTAACACCGCAATATAAAGAGCGTTTTAAGAATATGTAAAGAAATGATGAAGCTTTATTCATAAAAATACTGCCGGATGAAATCATCCGGCAGTCCCGTTTAACGGCTGTTTCTGTTCATGTCTTGCAGCTTTGTAAAAGTAGCGTTGTCGGTAAACACTTGAATTGTACGGCCGTC
Source organism: Bacillus sp. L75 (assembly GCF_003676355.1). Classification (NCBI taxonomy): domain Bacteria; kingdom Bacillati; phylum Bacillota; class Bacilli; order Caryophanales; family Bacillaceae; genus Bacillus; species Bacillus sp. L75. The sequence goes on along the minus strand of NZ_ML064903.1, from coordinate 185,544 downwards.
CGCGAATTTTTTGGCCGCATGTTTGACATGTTTATCATCATTTTTCGTAAAAGGATGATTTGTTCTGACGGCAATGACGACTCTCGTGTCAGTCACGATGACCTGACTATCCTGTACGCCGTTTACTTTTTTCACGCGGTTTGCAACTTTTGCCGCCAACCTGATGTTTTCGGCGTTGTCATACCCATTATAAGACATTGCTGCCGGCGGCGTATTGACATTTCGGCCGTTATATGTGCCGTCCGTCGTTAACGGAACCCCGTCATTAGGCGCGTACTGGTCGGACACGTTTGTCGTATTATGACGGCCGTTTCGGTTTTCCATCATTTCAGAAACGGGTCCTTGATGGTCCATGCCGTACTGGCCTCTGCCGTTACCATTATCATTCGAATAATATCCGACCGGACGTGTTGACTGGTTGTAGCGTCCGTCATTCATGGCATTATTTGCTCCGCATGCCGTTAAGCTTGCCGTCACGGCTAAAACGCCCGCGATCGTCATCAGTTTTTTACCCAATGGAAAAACCCCCCGTGGATTCATCGCTGTTTTGAGCGTTTTCCGCTCATGTTTAGGATGTGCGGCGGGCGGCGGATTTAAGCTTGTCAGTTATGTCCATTCCTCAGTTGGACATAAAAAAAGGAACGACATACATCGTCCCGAAACATTAATCTTCTTCTTCCTCCGGCCGTCCGAATACTTGATTTGGACTCGGCTGATTCGGCGCGGCACTAGGATTTGCTCCGCCGTAAGGCATAAAATATCCGGCGTTTGCACCCATATTCGGATACGGCTGCACAGGCATATTTGCGTGATGGTGATGTGAACCGTGGTGATGGTGGTGGTGATGATGTGAATCATGGCAGCCGCAATCATCATCCTTATATTTTCCATCATGATGAGGCGCGTTTGCGTAATGTGACGAATATCCGCCGTAATACGGCATTTGACCGTACGGAGCACCGCCGAAACCAGATGCAGAACCATCATAATGCTCTGCATTTTCATGGGCCTGGTTTTCAAATTCACCGTAACCCGCTTGCGGCCCAAATCCCGGATGATGGAATCCGTACGGTAACGGCATCGGCATTACCGGAAAGCCTCCAAAACCTCCTCCAAAACCGCCGAAACCTCCGCCTACCGGGAAGCACGGATGGCATAGTCCCGAACCCGGCAGCATCGGTGTCACCGGAACCGGACAAGGACAAGGCATGCACGGCATCGGGTAATGCATAAAAGACGGTTCAACGGCCGGCATATTCGGAAACGGGACATTCGGAATGTTTGGCATGTTCGGCAGATGATAAGCGGCGTTTTCTTCTTCCATCTTTCCGGCTTCAGGCGCCTTTGGCATATTCGGGTAATTCGCGTTTTCCATGTTGATCATTTCCTCCTGTTGTGGAATGTTATTGTCATGCTCTTTTTCTTTCGGCTCGACAAAATGTGTCACCGGTTCCTCCGGCTTAGGAGGCGACCACGGCTGAAACAGCTGATTGGACGGGTAATATTGGTTCATATCAGCTTCCGGCAGCACATTTTCATGCTTTTCAGGGATTGGCGGCACATACGGAATTGACGGCTTTGGTTCTTCCGGTATGGTGTCTTCAATGTCCACAACTGATTTCGGTTTTTCTTTGGCATATGGATGCTCATGCTTATGCGCAGACGTTCCGAAGCCGGCCTTAGGTTCTTTTCTGACCGGAACGGCTTCTGAAGGCACCTTTATCTTCATTCCAGGCATAATTAAGTCTGGATTGCTAAGCTGATGATTCAGTTTTTTTAACTCTTCAAGATCAACTCCGTATTTTTCAGCTATTTTCCAGAGCGAATCGCCTTTTTGAACGATATGAATTTTCAACGTTTTCCCCTCCTATGCACAAAACGTGAACGGTACATTTGTCATTACAATACGTTTCTTCACACTATATGCCGGTGGACTGGGCATGATGATAAAAAATTTGGGAAGGAGGGGAAATTTTTATGATTACGTATGACTCAGCATTCTGTTCAAAGCACGAAGCGCTTCTGTCCGAACCGCTTCCGGAACTTTAATGACACCCTTCGGCTCGCCTTTTTCAAGCTGCTCAAGCGACCACAATAAATGCGGCAGGTCGATTCTGTTCATAGTAAGACACGGACACATATCGGGATTCAATGATTCAATCTGTTTATCCGGATGCAAGTGAATGAGGCGCTGAACAAGATTCATTTCCGTGCCGATCGCCCATTTGCTTCCCGGTTCAGCCTGTTCGATCGTATCAATAATGTATTTGGTAGACCCGCTGTCGTCACTGAGCGAGACCACTTCCCGCGAACATTCCGGATGAACGATAATGCGGATGCCGGAATCCCGCTGCCGCAGCTGAGAAATATTTTCCGCTGTAAACTTTTCGTGTACGGAGCAATGCCCTTTCCAAAGGATAACCTTAATGTTTTCCGGATGGTCAGTAAGCAATCGGTTCTGCACCGGGTCCCATACAGCCATTTCTGTCAGCGGAATGCCGAGGTCATAGGCCGTATTTCTGCCTAAATGCTGATCCGGCAAAAATAAAATTCTCTCTTTTTGTTTAAAAGCCCATTTCAGCACACTCCGGGCATTCGAAGAGGTGACGGTCGCTCCTCCGTGCCGTCCGACGAATGCTTTAATTTCCGCCGTCGAGTTAACATATGTTAACGGAATGATGGTGTTACCGTACAGTTCTTGAAGCTCTTGCCATGCTTTGTCCGTCTGCTGAATATCTGCCATATCAGCCATCGAGCAGCCGGCGCGCATGTCGGGCAAAATGACGGTTTGGTTATCATCAGTCAGCATATCAGCGGTTTCCGCCATAAAATGCACGCCGCAAAACACAATATATTCCGCCTCTTTATTTTTTTCTGCCACTTGAGCAAGCTGCAGGGAGTCACCTGCCGTATCGGCGAATTGTATTACTTCGTCTTTTTGATAGTGATGCCCCGGAATGAACAGGCGCTTTCCGAAAGCCCGTTTAATGGCGGCGACCCGCTTTTCCATTTCTCCTGTGCTCATGTCTTTATAATGGCTCGGCATCATTTCGGCTGATGCAGTTAGCACGTCAAAAATAGACATCTTAAAAATTCCCCTGTTCCGCAGCCTCAACATCCATGCTGATGTCGGCGCTTTTTACTGAATGAGTCAGAAATCCGAGTGAAATATATTGGACGCCCGTTCCTTTATAAGCGGGCAATGTGCCGAGCGTTATGCCTCCGGATGCTTCCGTTTTGATATGTCCCGGTGTCATGCCTGCAAAACGCCGGACGGACTCAGGCGGACAGTTGTCAAACATAATAACGTCTGCACCCGCTTCTATTGCCTCGAGCAGCTGCTGTTCGGATTCAATTTCGACTTCCACCGCAAGCATCTGCCCCGCCGTTTTTCTTGCCCGCTCCACGGCCGCCTTTATCGATCCGCAGGCAGCAATATGATTATCTTTAATCATGATGCCGTCATATAAGCCGAAGCGATGATTAAAGCCGCCTCCGACCCGAACGGCGTATTTTTCCAGCATTCTGAGCCCGGGTGTCGTTTTTCTCGTATCACAAAGCTTAATGGACGGATCATCAAGACGCCTTTTGGCCTCATCCGTCATTGTCGCAATGCCTGACATTCTTTGTATGAGATTCAGAATGACCCGCTCCCCCGTAAGAAGAGCCGCCGCCTGGCCTTCTATTTCAGCGAGCACGTCTCCTTTTTTCATCCGTTCTCCGTCTTTTTTCAGGGAGCGGATGCGGATATCATCGTGTAAAAGCTTCCATCCTTCACGGATAACGGCTTCTCCGGCAAACACGCCGTCTGTTTTTGCGATGATTCGCGCTTTACATTGCTGATCAGAAAAAATCGCTTGTGACGTCGCATCACCCGTTCCGATATCTTCCTGAAAAAAATGAGTCAGCATTTGTTTTAGCTGCAGAATGTCCATAGTTCCCCAATCCTTTCGTTTTTTCTGATAGCTGTTCCAGATGTTGAATGAATGATTTGTTTTCCGTGCCACTCTTTCTCCGTCCCGGGAAAATCAGCGCGAAAATGAGCGCCCCTGCTTTCTTCCCGAATAAGGGCTGAGGTCACAACAAGTTGCGCAGTCTTCCATAAGCAGGATAGCTCGGCTTGTTCCATTGTGATATCCTTCACATTTATATGACGCACAGATACGTTGTTAAGCCAGGATGCCAGCGCCTGCAGGTTTTCTTTTTCCCTGACAATGCCCGCTCCGGTTGTCATTTTGGCTTGGAGCACATGAAGCGTTGTGTCCGGCACTTCTAAGATGACGTCAGATTTCTTCGGGGTTTTTTTATATCTTCCGTTTAACGGTGTTTGAGTGATATGTTCAGCACATCGTTTCCCGCTTGCCAGCGCTTCCAGCAGTGAGTTGCTCGCAAGGCGGTTCGCCCCGTGCAATCCTGTGCAGGCGGTCTCGCCTATGGCGTACAAATCAGGCACGGACGTTTTCCCCCATGTATCGGCTTTTACTCCGCCCATTAAAAAATGCATTCCGGGTGCTACGGGAATCCCGCTTTCAAGATCAACACCGGCTGTTTGACAAATTTCTGTTATGGTCGGAAAACGTTTCTTAAAATCGGCTATTCGGCTGCAATTTATAAAAACAGGATTTTCTTTCATCATTTCTTCATAAATCGCCCGTGAAACCACATCCCGGGGCGCCAAATCTTCAAGCGCGTGTCTGCCAGCCATGATCCTGCGCCCGAAGCGATCCGCTAAATATCCGCCTTCTCCCCTCACTGCTTCAGAAATCAGGCCGTACACAGTCTCGTTTTTCACAAGGAGGGTCGGGTGGAACTGGGTGAACTCCATATCCGTGATCTCAGCTCCCGCGCGGAAGGCAAGAGTGATGCCGTCTCCCGTTATGGCGGAATCATTTGTGTGATATTGGTACAGACTGCCGCAGCCGCCTGATGCAAGCACTACACAATCCGCTCTTCTGTAAGAAACAGCGCCTGAAGCATCCTTTGCGGCAACGCCTGCGCATCGTCCGTGTTCAATCAGCAGATCAACAACCGTCTCGTGTTCAATGATCCGTATGCCGTCCCTCAGCTGCTGAACCAGAAACTCAACCAACATCCGTCCGGTCGCATCTCCCCCGGCGTGCAGAATTCTCCTTTTGGAATGAGCGCCTTCCCTGCCGAGACAAAACGTTCCGTCCGACTTCGTATCAAAAGGGAAATGGCCTTCTATCAGCCTGTTTATCATGCTTTGTCCGCTTTTCAGCAAATGCCGCACGGCTGTCACGTCATTGTGTCCGCATCCCGCATACAGTGTATCGTTCACATGGGATTCTATAGAGTCATCTTTTGCATATGAAACAGCAATCCCGCCTTGAGCATAATGCGAATTGCTGTTCGTTACGTTTCTCTTTGTGATGACGGTCACTTGGTATGACGGAGGAAATGAGGAAGCACAGGCAAGGGCCGCCGTCCCCGAACCAATGACGATAATTGTTTTTTCAGACATACATCACCCTCCTGTTATGTTTACACCTGTCTTGACACCTATATTTACACAACGATAAAATAAACTCAAGCTTTTTTTAACATAAACGGATAGGAGACGGGCTGTATGATTTATCTTGATTACGCGGCGGGAGCGCCTTTAAGCAAAGAAGCCGCGAAAGTCTTTCAGCATCTCAGCACAGAGGTATACGGCAATGCAAGCAGCCTTCATGACGCCGGAGGAAGAGCGGCGGACGTGCTGGAATATTGCAGACATTCTGCAGGCAAATTGATCGGCGGAGCGGCAGACGGCATTTACTTTACAAGCGGCGGAACGGAAGCGAACATCCTGGCCGTCCAATCATTGCTGCACGGCCTGCCCGATCACAAAAAACATTTTATTACGACCGCAATGGAACACCATTCGATCCATAATGCCGCGGCGTTTTTAGCTGACCGTGGAATTGATGTCACCATCATATATCCCGACGAAAACGGCCTTATAACCGAGGACATACTGGCGGCTCATGTCCGTCCTGACACGGGGCTCGTTTCCATACAGCACGCCAATTCAGAAACCGGCCTCATCCAGCCTGTGAATCGTCTGGCCGCTTTTCTTCACCAGAGAAACATTTTGCTGCATTGCGATTGTGTTCAAAGTTTCGGCAAACTGCCGATTGATGCGGATCAGGCGGGAATCGACGCCCTTTCCATCTCCGGTCATAAAGTATACGGCCCGAAAGGCACCGGGGCTGTTTACATTCGGCCCGGTGTCAGCTGGAACCCGGTTTATCCGCATACCGTGCATGAAAACGGGTTCAGGCCCGGTACGGTGAATGTGCCGGCCATCGGCGCTTTTACCGCTGCTGCGGAGTATGCAGTGAAACATATGGAGGAACACCGTGAGCATGCTGACAGGCTGAGGAATTATTTGTATGACCAAATTCGGCGTCAAGGCCTCCCCATTTCATTTTCAGAGGAAGAAACCGGCGGTGAATGCCTGCCCCACATTGTCGGGTGTTTTTTTCACTCCTTTGAAGGACAATATATTATGTTAGAATGTAATCGTAACGATATTTGCATCTCAACCGGGAGCGCATGTTCCGCCGGCAGCCACGGCCCTTCTTCAGCTATGAAGGCGCTGAGAAAAACCGAACGGGAAGCGCGGCAGTTTTTCCGGATCTCATTCGGAAACGAAACAACATGTGAACAGCTCGATATGCTGATACATACATTTACGGCGCTATGGGAGCAAAAGAAAGGAGAATCAGCAATTTGACAGAAGGAACGAAGCTTACTGGGGAGAAAAGACGCGACATGCTGCTTCATTGGCTGAAAGAAGCCGGCTCGCCATTAACAGGAGGCGAATTGGCCAAAAAAGCAAATGTCTCAAGACAGGTGATCGTGCAGGACATATCGCTTTTGAAAGCAAAAAACGAGCCGATTATCGCGACGAGCCAAGGCTACTTATACATCAGCATGAATGCCGGCGGCGAAAAAAATGCCGAACGGATTGTCGCCTGTCTGCACGGCCCGGAGCGGACGGAAGAAGAGCTTGCACTTATTGTCGATGAAGGCGTCACCATAAAGGACGTCATAATTGAACACCCCGTATACGGCGATTTAACCGCCGCCATAAGAGTCAGTACACGGAAAGAAGTCAAACAATTCATGGATCACATTAACTCGACAAATGCCGCTTACCTTTCACAGCTGACCGGAGGCGTGCACCTCCATACGTTAAGCGCCCCGACAAAAGAGCGGATTGACCAAGCCTGCCAAGCGCTGGACGACGCGGGTATTTTAATAAAAGATTAAAAAAAAGCCCCCTGAAGGGCTTTTTTTATATCGAATAGGATTGATATGTTCCCAGAAGCTTGACCCGGCAGCCGAGGGCTTCCATCTCTTGAACGGCACCGGGAATGAGAACCTGATCCATCGCCTGTTCAATATCAATAATAAAGAAATAGTTGCCGAGACCCGTTTTTGTCGGCCGCGATTCGATCTTTGATAAATTCAGGTTTCTCCATGAAAAAGCGGACAGCACCCTGTGCAGCGCACCTGATTGGTCATCTTGGGGAAGCGTTACCATCATCGTCGTTTTCGGCCGTGAAGACAGTTTCGCATTCACTTCGAATGAGACGTCTTTTTCAGGCGAAAGAATGACAAATCTCGTGTGGTTGTCCTGATAATCCTGAATATCCCGCTTCACGATGCTCAATCCGTATGTAGCGGCGGCCATTTCATTTGCAATCACGCCGATCGGAAGGTCCGAATGCTCACTGACATACTTGGCAGCCGCACCTGTTGACTTCGCATACTCATAAGGAACGGACGAAAAATGCCGGTGAAGAAATTTGTGGCATTGCGCAATCGCATGGGAATGAGAATAAATTTTCTCAAGTTTTTTCCACTCATTTTCTCTCGAAGGGTGAACGAGCAGATGCTGGTGAATCGGCAGCGTCATTTCCCCCACGATCGCAAGAGGCTGCTCATGAATCAAATAGTCAATCGTTAAGTTAACCGAGCCTTCCAGCGCGTTTTCCAAAGGAACAAATGCAAGATCAACTTCTCCCGCAACCGCCGCATCCATGCATGCCGGTATTGTTTGATAAGGTGCTTGTGTCACGCTGTTTTGAAAGCAGGAACTGACTGCTAGATGTGTAAATGTGGCTTCTGGCCCTAAATAACCGACTTTCATGTCTCTTCTCTCCTTACGCGCCTGACCCTAAGATCTCAACTTTTTCTATAAAATCAAATTTTCTCAGTTTATTCATTAACGTATGAATGTTTTCTTCCATTGCGGACGTACTGATTGAGAGCGTGACATTCGCCCTGCCCTGAAGCGGAATCGTCTGGTGAATGGAAAGCACGTTGCTTCCTGAGTCAGCCACCGCCTGCAAAAGCTGGGATAACGCGCCTGACCGATCCTCCAAATGAAAGAAAAGTGTGATTATTTGTTCTTTAACCATCGTGTAAAAAGGAAAAACCGCATCTCGGTATTTGTAAAAAGCGCTTCTGCTTAAATCAACTTTCTGCACGGCATCTGCAACCGATTCAGCCTTTTTTCTGTCGAGCAGCTTTTTGACTTCAAGGGTTTTCCGCATCGCATCAGGCAGAACGTCTTCACGCACTAAATAAAATGTCTCTTCTTTCACCTGCACCCCTCCCTTTTACATCAGAGAGCCTGCAACGCAAGCTCTCCGTTTTTTTAATCAATAAATTCAAATTCAAATTCCAGAAGCCGGATGATATCGCCGTCTTTAGCACCGCGTTCTCTGAGCGCTTCATCAACGCCCATACCGCGCATCTGTCTTGCAAAACGCTTGACGGATTCGTCACGGGAGAAGTCAGTCATTTTAAAGAGGCGTTCCAGACTGTCACCTGAAAGCACAAACGCGCCGTCCGGATCACGGGTAATGTTAAATGGAATTTCTTCATCTTCCATCGTGTACATTACGCGGTTTTCCGCCAGTTCTTCTTCATCATACAGCGGGAATTCAGGCGTTGTTTCCAGCTGGTTGGCGACTTCAAACAGAAGATCGCGGAGCCCTTCTCTCGTCACAGCGCTGATCGGAAAGACAGGGTGATCATCCTGAAGCTTTTCTTTAAACGCTTTAAGATTTTCAGCCGCTTCGGGCATGTCCATTTTATTCGCAACGATAATTTGCGGACGCTCCGTCAGCCGCAGATTATATTCACTGAGCTCCTGATTAATGGTGACATAATCCTCATACGGATCACGGCCTTCCATCGCTGACATGTCAATGACGTGAACGATGACGCGCGTCCGTTCGATATGGCGGAGAAATTGGTGGCCTAAGCCGACTCCTTCGTGCGCTCCTTCAATCAGGCCGGGCAGATCCGCCATGACGAAGCTTCTTCCGTCATCCGTTTCCACCATGCCCAGATTCGGAACAAGCGTTGTAAAATGATAATCGGCGATTTTCGGCTTTGCCGATGAAACGACAGACAGAAGCGTAGATTTTCCGACGCTCGGGAAGCCGACGAGACCTACGTCTGCAAGCACTTTCAGTTCAAGCACGATATAGCGCTCTTTTCCGGGCTCTCCGTGCTCTGACAGCTGCGGTGCCGGGTTGGCCGGTGTTGCAAAGCGGGTATTTCCGCGTCCGCCGCGTCCGCCTTTTGCGATGACGGCGCGCTGCCCGTGCTCTGTCAGATCGGCAATGACCTGTTTTGTATCGTCATCCGTTACGACTGTGCCGGGCGGAACTTTAACAACCATATCGTCCGCATTTCTGCCGTGCTGGTTTTTAGACATGCCGTGCTCGCCGCGTATCGCTTTGAAATGCCGCTGGTACCGGAAGTCCATGAGCGTGCGCAGTCCTTCATCAACCTCAAAAACGACGTCGCCTCCATTACCTCCGTCACCGCCGGCAGGCCCGCCTTTCGGCACATATTTTTCACGGCGGAACGCAACCATTCCGTTACCGCCGTCGCCGCCTTTTACATATACTTTCACCTGATCTACAAACATAATATCCTCCGTTCTAAACCGTAAAAAACCGCTAGTTCATTCCAATTTCGGCCACACATTCATGGCCGGTCAGCTCAAATTGCATGACATCAAAGTCCTCATGCCGGGATTTGCGAAATTCATCAAACACATCTGCATTTGCAATCGTTCCATGAAAATCGAGATATACAATAAGCTGTCTGTCAGGGTGATCCGTCTGCAGCGATACGGTCAGATGATTTTCACTTTCATTGTTTACCGCCAGACCGAACAGATGAAACAGTTTTCTCATCAGGTTCGACAGCTTTTGATCATATGCCGATAAATCTTTAATTTCTCCGAGCACTTCGTATTCGAGCCTCATATAACGGGACTTCCAATTAAATGTAAGAAAGTCAAACGCCAAGTGCGGGGTTTTCAGGTTTGAGAGCTTTGATTCGTGCTTTGCATCTATGACCATTTCGTCAATAATTTCAACGACCCTGTCATACTTCTGCAAACTTAAGTTTCCTTTTATCAGCTGCAGCTTATTCATCCAATCATGACGGAAATGGCCCATTAATTGGATCAGCTCATTGATCAGAGCCGCATCGCTTACAGGTTCTTCTTGTTTCTTCGATACATCCTTCATTTTCGCACTCCCAATCGTTTAATTTCTTTTTAGGAGTCTTGATAAGTGTGTACTATGAATTATAACAGAGAAGGCTTTGTTAAAAAAACACTTGTTTTTCCTGGTTCATCATGTTCCTTTTTCGGATCGCATACAATGCGGATGCCAGGCAGAAACATTTTTGGTATCACTGCTTGGGGAACATATCCAGTGGGTATGGGAAGCTGATGTCCTCATTCAAGGCGGGGTTCACTCACGCATCCTCTGCTTTTCATTCTTGATGTTACTCCGCTTACTGCAAAAAAAACTCCAGTCAACGACCGGAGTTTTTTGTGTCATTATTGAGCTACAGGATATACGCTCACTTTTTTGCGGTCACGGCCGAAACGTTCGAATTTAACAGTTCCGTCGATTTTAGCAAAAAGAGTGTCATCTCCTCCGCGGCCCACGTTTTCACCTGGGTAGATTTTCGTTCCGCGTTGACGGTAAAGGATAGATCCGCCTGTTACGAATTGACCGTCTGCACGTTTAGCGCCTAAACGTTTAGATTCAGAGTCACGTCCGTTCTTTGTAGAACCTACACCTTTTTTAGAAGCGAAAAACTGAAGATCTAATCTAAGCATGTAACTCACCTCCTATATTTGGTTTGCAGTCAACCGTAAGTGTTCACTGTAATCCCGCTCGATCGTTTCAAGAGAAACAATCATGCCTTCAATCAGCAGCTGCGCTTTTTGCAAAGCTTCCTGATCAGCGGCTTCAGGGAATTCAAAGTAGAAATAACCCCCGTCCTCGCCTATATCAAGAATCGGTTCGAGAGGAGCCAGCGCGATAACCGCATTGACCGCTCCGAAAACGACAGCCGTGACCCCGGCGCATACGAGATCTCGTCCATGTTCAGCAAAATCGGCATGTCCCGTCATTTCAAAGGACAATATGCCCCCGTCATTCCGGGATCTTCGAATTGTTGCCTCAATCATGCTTACGCGTTGATTTTTTCGATTGTCAATTTAGTATAAGGCTGACGATGACCTTGTTTTTTATGAACATTTTTCTTTGGCTTGTAACGGAAAACAGTGATTTTTTTCGCACGGCCTTGTTTTTCAACTTTAGCTGTAACTGTCGCGCCTGCAACTGTTGGGTTGCCGACTTTCACGCTGTCTCCGCCAACAAACAATACGTCTTCAAACGTCACTGTTTCACCTGCTTCAGCAGCAAGTTTTTCGATGTAAACAGTTTGACCTTCTTCAACTTTGATTTGTTTTCCGCCTGTTTTAATGATTGCGTACATTCTCTGCACCTCCTATTAGACTAAGACTCGCCAGCAACAGGGGGCTTTAAAGCTCTTATCACCTGTCCCGAGCGGTTGTAGCATTGGTGCTACATCCATAACATTAAAAAATATATCAGAACCAAAAGGATATGTCAATCTATTTCTAGTAAGGCAGCAGCAGGTCTTCCATAGAGGAATCTGTCCGTTTATCGGCAAAATACGCATGAAGCACTTCATTTTCATCGAGCTGGCTGAGCTTTTCGCCGGCTTTTTCAACGATAATGGGGTGCTTGCATCCCCGTTTGAATTCGGCCATGACATGCTTTACTTTGGCATCGGCCGCGACCGTCAAAGGATGCAGCATGGCGACATCGCGGTTTTTGCCGTAGTATCTCTCCAAAAGAAACCTCAGCTGAATATAATGCCGCTTCCGGTATTCATCCCATAAAGAAGCGGCGAGAAAGACGAACAGCACCCATGCGCTGATCTGAAGGGGGACGGCCAGCACAATCCAGCAGCAGAGCAAAAGCGCGGAAACAGCCGATGTCTGCAGGCTGAGGAGATGCGCTTTTTGAAAAGCCATTTGTTTAGAGAAGTATAAAAACACGAACTTTCCGCCGTCAAGCGGCCAGATCGGCAAAAGATTGATGAAAAGAATGGAGAGATTATAAAAGGTAAACATCTCAAATGTCTGCTCACTTGCAAAGCCTGACATGAAAAAGAGCCAGGCTGCCGCCTGAAGCCACACATGCTGAAGCGGGCCCGCCAGAATGACCGCGAATTCCTCTTTAAGCGGCCGGTTTCCGTGCTCCTCCACCTCAACCGTCCCGCCGAAAGGGAGCAGAAAGATGCGTTTAATGCGCCACGAAAAAAACACAGCCAGAGCAGCATGCCCCAGCTCATGAACGGATACGACCAGCAAAAGACACAGCAGCGCTTTGATGTGCCCCGTCATAAGACCAAGCCCCATGATAATCCAAAGAAAAGGATGGACATGAATTTTAAAAAGGAGGATGAGCCATTTATTCATCAAATGTGATCACCTGGATCGGATCTATGAATTTATCGCCATCCTGGATCGCGAAATAGTACTGGCCTTTACTTTTATCGTTGAGCTTGATCGAACCGATCTTTTTCCCTTTATCGACAAAGTCGTACAATGAAACATTAACATCTTTTAGCCGGCCGTAAATGCTGCTGGTATTGTCGGCGTGCTGCACCTTCACCGTCAGTCCTGTTTTTTTATCTTTGCTCACTTCCATAATGTAGCCTTCTTTTACGCTGTCAATGGCTTCGCTGGCGGTTTCGACGACGACGCCTTCTCCGTTATTTTGAAAGTCCTGCTGGATTTTCCCCGCGGCAGGAACGGCCATATCCTGACTGACCGCCACCTGACCGTCCTTCTTTTTCGTTCCCGGCGTAAGAAAAGCGAGTGGGTTTCCGAAGGAAGATACGAACCAATTGCTTACGGCAGCAAACTGAAATTCTTTTTGAAAGGTTTGTGCGATCGCCGGTTTGATCTGACTCAGCGGCTGTTTGTCAGTTTTATAGGCAATAGCGGAGATCAGTACGAGACAGGCGGCCAGCAGGCATTTTAAAATAATAGAATGAGCACTGATCAATGGATGCCGTCCGTTAAATTCGGGCGGGTGTTCCGTTTGATATTCGTAGTCCGGTAGAAGCTTGTGCTTTTCCTGCTCCTTGACCGTCTGCCACGCGGGAAAATTCTGCGTTTGGGCGTTTTGAACGAAAGTCCGTTTTGATTCAGGCCGCTGTTTTCTTCTTTTGGCCAGTCTTTTTCTAATTTCATCAGCTCTGTGACTCATCGCCATCATCCTTTGCAATCGTTGGGTTTGTACATCCTATGTCTTGTCCATTGCAAATATGCGCTCTTGAAAAACAAAAAAGACCTGATAAGCTGGGCTTCATCAGATCTTTGTATTCTGGTATATATTATGAACGCACGCCGAAAAATGACTTGATTTTCGCCATCATCCCTTTTTGCTGCTCTTCAAGCACCTGCAAAGGAACGGATTCTCCTAAAATGCGCCGGGCGATATTGCGGTACGCAATGCTGGCGCGGTTTTTGGAATTCATGGCAATCGGTTCGCCGATATTTGAAGCCCTGATCACTTCATCATCGTCAGCAACGATTCCGAGGAGATCAATAGACAGATGATGAACAACTTCATCCACATCCATCGTGTCACCGTTTTTCACCAGATGATTTCTGATGCGGTTCACGATAAGGCGCGGCGGTTCGATATCTTCCTGCTCCAAAAGTCCGATAATGCGGTCAGCGTCCCGCACCGCTGATATTTCCGGCGTCGTCACAACAATCGCCTTATCAGCTCCGGAGACGGCATTTTTATAGCCTTGTTCAATTCCGGCCGGACAATCAATAATGACATAATCAAATTCCTGCTTAAGCTCCTGCACAAGCGATTTGATCTGCTCAGGGACAACAGCCGTCTTGTCGCTTGTCTGGGCAGCCGGCATTAAATGAAGCAGATCATCAAAACGTTTGTCTTTGACAAGCGCCTGATGCGTCTTGCATCTGCCTTCAATTACATCTACTAAGTCGTAAATAATTCTGTTTTCAAGACCCATTACGACATCAAGGTTGCGCAGTCCGATATCTGTGTCCACCAAACAGACGCGCTTCCCTAAAATGGCTAAGGCGGTACCGAGGTTTGCAGATGTTGTTGTTTTACCTACTCCGCCTTTTCCCGAAGTTATTACGATAGCCTCACCCAATTTCACATTCCTCCCTCAAGCCTTGTTAGATCAGGTCTTAAATGAGCCAATTGCTGAAGGCGTTCAATGACCATATTTCCGTCAGTATCTAAATAAGCACATTCCATGTCGTTCCCTTTTTGAATGTGGTCTGGGGAGCGATTTAACACGTGATTGATCCTCAATTGTGTCGGCATCATTTCTGATGCGGCGATCACAGCCCGGTTATTTCCGTTATAACCCGCGTGGGCAATCCCTTTTAATGAACCGAGAACAAATATATTTCCTCCGGCTCTGATCGTACCGCCGGGATTCACATCTCCGATTAAAAGCAAATCTCCCGTCACGTGAAGCACCTGGCCCGAACGGACGATTTTGGAAACAGAAACAATTTCCTGCTCCTCTTTCATCCGCTGCGCTTCTTCTTTGGCGATGACTTCACTGTCAATTGAATGCACGACTAAATCTTTCTTTGACGCGATCAGATCAGTCAGCTGCTCTGCCTGTTCCTGATACAGATACCGATGCCCGAGTTTAATATGAACACTGATTTTTTGGCCTTTGCCATCAGTATATTGTTCAATCGACAGCATGTTTTGAAGACCATCGAGAAGCTCATCAAAAGAACACGCATCATCCAGATGCAATGTTAAGCCGTTTTTTGTTCCTTTTATTGTTACATATTGCTGCTTTTTGGTCTTCATCAATGTTCACCTCAACAACATACTCTTTTCGTCAAAAAAAGATAAAATCCTTTTTACTCATCTCTTAATTCTTTCTTCAGACTTATATAAAACAGCCTGAAGGGCAGGACTAATATAACGGCTCCCGCAATATTCAGCAAAGCGGTCGGCAAGAACCTCTGAATGACAAAATCGTTAAATGTCATTGTGCCGCTGCGGATTAACGTCTGAATGCCGTAGACGTAAAATTCAAGCACACATACGCTCAGCACCGCGACCAGAATGACCATCAGGGCGTTTGTCTGCAGCACTTTAAACGCTTTGGCCGCCAGATAGCATAAACCGGCAAAACCAAACATATAAACGCCTAAAACACCCGTATAATTGATGTCATAAAGAAATCCGAAAATCAAACCGTAGATCACCGCATGCTTTTGGTTGATATAAGCGGACATAAAAATCAGCGCAAGCAAAAGAAAATGCGGAACGACCTGCTGCTCGACGGAAACGAAAGGAAAACGCACCAGATCGGTATAGATGCTTTCCGCACAAAAGACCAAAATCATAATCAAAGGGAGAAGGAAACGTTTCACGATCCTTCCTCCCCTGTTGCTACGCTTCGGTTCACGACGATGACATGGTCAAGATCGTACAAGTCGGCAGCCGGTTTCACGTAAGCGATTTTCGTCAGGCCGTAAGCATCTGATTCTACATCGGTCACTTCCCCGACCGTCAGCCCTTGAGGAAATACGCCGCCCGTTCCGGATGTCTCCACGAGGTCGCCTTTTTTCACTTCACGTTTTTCATCCGGCTCAAGGATGGTCATTTTCAGAGTCTGTTTCTTTTTATCATACCCTTCAATTAAACCGTAGCCTTTGCTTCCCTTTTTGCCGGAGATTTTGGTGGCCACTCTGTTATTGCGGTCAACATCGCTCAGCAGCTGAACGGCGGATGTGAAACTGTTGAGTCCGCTGCTTTTGATCTTCCCGACCAGCGCACCCTTTTCGTTCGTGACAGCCATGTCTTTGGCCACTTTCTGCTTCGTTCCCTTATTGATCATGATCTGCTTGTACCATTGATCAGGGTTTCTGGCGATAACGGTCGCTAAAATCGGATCATAGTCGGAAATTGATTTGACATGCCCGAGTTCATCACGCAGCTTCTTGTTTTCATCTTTGAGTTCTTGGAGCTTCGCTTCATATTGTGTCTGTCCGTCCAGCTTTTGTCTTAAGCGTTCGTTTTCTTTGTACGTGTTTTTCAGGTCTTTTATGTCCCCGAAGAACCCTGCAAAATATTCGGCAGGCGTGTGAAAAATGTTTTGAAATACTCCCGTCGTATCACCGATCAGCTTTTCAGGCCAGGTGGTATTACGGCCGTTCTTCAGCGAGAATCCAATCATAGCCACCAATATGATAATACACAGAAGTAATAGCATTAACCGTTTGTTCGGCATCGTGATACACCTCTTCTATTTAACTCCTGATTATCTTGTTTTTCCTTTGAAAAGATGGATGTGCTCCAGTGCTTTTCCAGTGCCGATCGCAACACAATCCAGCGGATCTTCAGCGATAAGAACAGGCATTTTCGTTTCGTCGCTGATGACTTTGTCGAGATTGCGGAGCAGGGCGCCTCCCCCTGTTAATACAATACCTCTGTCCATAATATCAGCGGCCAGCTCAGGCGGTGTTTTTTCAAGCGTGCTCTTCACCGCGTCAACGATTGAGAGAACTGTATCACGCAGTGCATTTGCAATTTCCGTTCCCGTAATTTCGATCGTTTTCGGCAGACCTGTCAGAAGATCGCGGCCGCGGATTTCCATTGACGCATTTTCTTCACCGGTTTCTGCTGAACCGATTTCCATTTTAATGGCTTCCGCCGTACGGTCACCGATCATCAGATTATATGTTTTTCTGATATAGCTGATGATTGAGTCGTCCATTTCGTCACCGGCTACGCGGATTGACTGAGACGTGACAATGCCGCCTAAAGAAATGATCGCCACTTCAGTTGTTCCGCCGCCGATATCAACGACCATGCTGCCCGTCGGCTCCCATACCGGAAGATTCGCGCCGATTGCTGCTGCAAACGGTTCTTCAATCGGATAAGCGTCACGTGCGCCCGCTTGTCTTGTCGCGTCGATGACCGCCCGTTCTTCAACGGCCGTAATACCTGACGGCACACACACCATAACGTAAGGCTTTCTCGCAAACAATCCTTTATTTTTCACAGCCTGATTAATGTAGTATTTCATCATTGTCGCAGTTGTTTCATAGTCAGCGATAACGCCGTCTTTCATCGGACGGAGCGCAACCACGTTGCCCGGAGTTCTTCCGATCATGTTTTTCGCATCGTTACCGACCGCAACGATGGACTTCGTATCCGTTTGCAGAGCAACGACAGACGGCTCTCTCACTACGATTCCTTTTCCTTTAACAAACACAAGCGTATTCGCGGTTCCCAAATCTATACCAAGGTCTCTTGTACCAATTCCGAACATATGTATGTATCTTCCTTTCTTAAAGCAAAAATACCCTAAAGGGAAAAACTCATAAAATCTATTATATCTTAAATCAACGAAAAAAAAAGTGTTACAAATATCCTTTTTCCTTTAAACTCACAAATTTTTTGTCACCAATGACCAAATGATCCAGCAGCTCGATGCCGATTAAATTTCCGCACTCAAAAAGCCGCCGGGTTACCTCTATATCTTCCCTGCTCGGTGTAGGATCTCCTGAAGGATGATTGTGAACGCAAATGAAGGACGCGGCGGATCGTTTGAAAGCTTCTTTAAACACCTCCCGCGGGTGGACAATAGATGAATTCAGACTTCCGATAAAAACGGTGCGTTTATGAATGACTTGATTTTTGGTATTTAAATATAAACAGACAAAATGCTCCTGGGATAAAAAGCGCATATCCTCCATCACATACTTCGCCCCGTCTTCCGGAGAGCGGATGACGCAATGCTCCCCGGCGGATGTCTTATGAATGCGGCTCCCCAGCTCAATTGCGGCAAGAATCTGAACGGCTTTCACCGTGCCGATTCCCGGAATGCTGGAAAGCTCCTGGGCAGAGGCGCCTTTTAACAGTCGCAGCCCGTCAAACGTCCGCAGCAGCCGGTGAGCGAGGTTCATGACGGACTCATGTTTCGTTCCCGTCCGCAGCAGGATGGCGAGCAATTCATTGTTAGAGAGATGTTCGGCTCCGAAGTGCAGAAGCCGCTCTCTCGGTTTTTCTTTTTCGGGGAAATCTCTTAATTTTAACGGCAGATCACGGATGATCAACCCCTCCTTGTTCCCCTTCCCGGTTTGAACATCAAGCTTTTATATTAAATTCTTTCAAGGCTCTCATTGTTTTAGCGACAGGAAGCCCGACGACAGAATAAAAATCACCGTCTATTTTTTTCACTAAAAGCGCGCCTTTTCCTTGGATGCCGTATGCACCTGCTTTATCCATCGGTTCTTTTGTTTCAATGTAGAGCTGTATGTCGTCTTCACTGAGCGGCCAAAACGTCACTTCCGTCGTGTCACAGAACGTTTCTTTCCGGTCATGCGTCTGAATGCTGACCGCCGTAATGACTTGATGGCTTCGGCCGGAAAGCCTCCGCAGCATGTGTGCCGCTTCTTCTCTGTCATGCGGTTTGCCGAGGCATTCGCCGTCTATGCACACCATCGTGTCAGCCCCGATAACGACTGCATCGGGATTTTCGGCCAATACAGCACCGGCTTTTTGCTCGGCCAAACATTGGACGTTTTCTTCCGGCGAAAGGTTTCGATTTAATTTTTCTTCTGTGCGGCTTGCAATAATGCTGTAAGGAATCTGAAGAAGAGTAAGGAGTTCTTTTCTTCGCGGAGATTGTGATGCGAGTATTAAGCGTTTTGTCATGATTGTCATCCTTTCAGGGTTTGCTTAAGAAAAAAAGATACTTGTCTATCCTACCAAATCAAACGGGCAACCACAATTTCAGAAAAATAACTTTTTGATGACAAAATAAAAAATCCCGCCGGATGACGGGAAATGAGATACTATTTTACAACACTTAAAAGCTCTTTTTGGGCTTTCCAGCCGGATTCCGAACCCGGCGTTTCCAGTTCTTTCAGCGCTTGAAGCACGGCCTCTTTCTGCTTTTTGTCAGCGGCGTCTGCACCGTCTGCCGCTTTTGCCGCTTCAGCCACTTCCGTTTTTGAAAGATCTTTGCCGGTAATCGCTTTGGCGGAGAGCTCAGATGCTTGTTTAAAAGAGTCTTCCAGTCCTGAATCGACCGCAAAGCTGAGCTCTTTTCCGCCCCAAGCCTCAAAATCATGGTCTATCAGTGTCTGACCCAATTGCTGTGATAGGCTTTTTTCCGCTGCAAGCCCGGCGATCACGTATGTGTATCCGTCTTCTTTAGCCAGAGAGACGGCCGAGTATCCTTTTTCAGTCAGCTGGTCAACAAGGGTTTGCGCTCCTTTTTCTGATGAAAATTTTCCGGCCTGCACCGCATATGTTTTATAGTTTCCCTCTGAAGATTCCGCATCTCCTGTGCCGGCTGTTTCAGATTTGTCTTTAGAAACATCTCCCGCTTTCGCCGTCTGCCCTTGTGAACCTTTGTCAGCTGATGCTGGAGCGGAGGCTTCTTTACTTCCCGACATATTTAAGGCGACAAGGCCGAGCCCGGTGCCTAAAACAGCCGCAACAGCAATTGTCGTGACCGCTTTTTTAACTGGAGAAGACGGCTGCTTTTTTTTCGGAAAATGAGGGCCGTTTTTTTTCTTCTGGTATGGCGGAACGACTTTCGGGTCATCTTCAAATACCTCAGAATTCTTCTCATGATCCCAATTGAAATCTTCTTCTTTCGGATCTTCATGGGATGCAGCGGTCTCCTGCTCCGCCTTTTTTGTTTCTTCCCAATTTGAAAATGTGACGGTTTTCTCCCCGCCTTCTTTCACATCTTCTTGTCCATACATCGTTTCTTCTTGTCCGTTAATGGTTACTTTAAGGGCATTGTTTTTTGCGTTGCTGTGCTTTTTGCTCTTCCTTTTTTTCAACGTCTCTTCCCCCTTGCATTCGTCTTGGCCGTACTTTGAACTGATCATGGTTCACACTTTAGCATAGGCGAAAAAAAAAGAACAAGACTTTTGTCGTCTTGTCCAAAAAACGTTCGCCAAATTTTTCAAGCCCCGCCTGAAGCGAGCTTGATGTAAAACGAAAACAGCTCTTCACCGTATAAATAACTCAAAGCGCTCCCGGCTGAGATGGCCGGCGCAAACGGAAATGGCTGCTTTTTACCAAGCCTGCCCCGGGCTGCGGCGCACATACCGTATACGGCTCCGATCATAACGGAAAGAAAGAATGCAATGAGCACGAGCTTCACGCCGAGCGTCAGGCCGATCACCCCAAACAGTTTCACATCACCTGCGCCGATGCCTCCTTTACTGACAAACATGATAAAAACAAGCAGAAAAAATCCGCAAACGGCTCCGGCAAACCCTGCATACCATGAATCCAGCGGAGAAAACATACGGCCGGCGATAAAAAGCGGAAGAAAAAACAGCAGAACCTTGTCAGGAATCAGCATATATTGCAGATCCGTCACGGTAACAATCATGAGCAGAGACAGAAATAACAGCGCGACTAACAGTTCTTTTGAGAAACCGAAATGAATGCCTGCAGCCGTGAATAAACACGCCGTCCAGCATTCCGCCGCCGGATACATAACCGACAGCTTTGCACGGCAGTTTCTGCATCTGCCTCTTTGCAGAATATAGGAAACGACGGGCACAAGCTCCCCCCAAGAGAGCGGCAAGCGGCAAAACGAACAGGCTGAACGCGGCGAAATAACCGAAATTCGAAGCGGGATACGGCACGCTGCTGTATAAAAAAAAGAACCGAAAATCAAGCCGAGAAAAAACAGAATTAAAAGCACTCAGACCACACCTTTACTTATCAATCTGGCTCAGATTATAGCAAAGAAAAACACCATGACTGAAATGGCTGAAAATATATTTTCAGCATAAAAACACCCGGCAAAACCGTAAAATGGTCCGCCGGGCATCCGAGGGGCTGTCAGATAAGCCGCTTTCTCATTTCTGAAATAAAATATAAGGAGCCGGTAATGATGATGACATCATCCGCCCCGTCTTTTTGTTCTATCCATTCTTTCACACTGTCCGGGTTCTCATCGAAGCTCTTATCCGCTAGACTGCTTGCGTTATAAAGGGCTTCGGCGCTTGAAGCACGCGGAAAGTCAAATGATACAAAGTGAATGGAATCCGCTTCGGTTTCAAGCTTTTTAATCATTTCCTGATACGGTTTGTCTTTTAATGCGCTGAATACCACATGGACGTTTTTACCGGCAAAGCGCTGCCGGATCGTTTCTGTCAGCGTTTCAACGCCCTCTTCGTTATGCGCGCCGTCCGCAAACACTAAAGGGCGGCTTTGAAGACGTTCAAACCGGCCCGGCCACGATGCTTTTTTCAGGCCGTTTCGTATCGCTTCTTCAGTAATGGCTGCGGCTTCCATGCGATTCAGCCATTCAGCGGCCAATATCGCCAATGCCGCATTCTGTCTTTGGTGAATGCCGATCAGCGACGTTTGAATGTTTTCATAGCATTTCGTTTCCGTTTCCAGCGAAAAGCTTTCACCGGACGGAAGCGCCGCTTCATTAAACAGTCTGCACGTTTTATATAGTGACTGATACGGAGCCTGCTTTTTTTCGGCTTCCGCTTCAATGACGCCGAGTGCTTCCGGCTGATTGACGCCCGTAATGACCGGAATGGAATTTTTAATGATACCGGCTTTCTGCCCGGCGATCTCCTCGATGGTATTTCCTAAAATCGCCATATGGTCATGTCCGATACTTGTAATGACCGACAGGAGCGGATTCACAATATTGGTTGAATCAAATGTGCCGCCGAGCCCCGCTTCAAAAATGACAAAATCGATATCAGCCCGCTTCGCAAAATATAAAAATGCACACGCTGTAATGATTTCAAATTCTGTCACCGTTCCGGCATCGGTCTTATCAAGCTCATCGACTATCGGTTTTATGTCATTAACGAGCGTTCTCCATTCCTCATCAGAAATCGGCGTGCCGTTGACGCTGATACGCTCATTAAACGTAATAATGTAAGGCGATGTGAACGTGCCGACCGTATAACCGGCTTCTTGAAGCACGGAACGGATAAAAGCGACGGTCGATCCTTTGCCGTTTGTGCCCGCCACATGAATGGCGCGAATGTTCTTTTCCGGGTGTTCCAGTTTTTCCATCAGCTTTTCCATACGGAGAAGGCCCGGCTTAACGCCGAACTTGAGTCTGCCGTGAATCCAGCTGATCGCTTCTTTGTACGTATTAAACAATGAAATCCCCTCTTTTATACGACAAGGCGGTTTCTTAGGAAACCGCCCCGCTGTTTTATCAGCCTTTCAGCTCTGCAATCCGCTGCCGGACAGCTTCGCGTTTTGCCGTGTAGTCTTTCTCTTTTCCGCGTTCTTCTTCAATGACATGCTCAGGAGCTTTTTTAATGAATCCTTCGTTGCCGAGTTTTTTCTGAACGCGTTCGACCTCTTTTGTCAGCTTGTCGAATTCTTTTTGCAGACGGGCGATCTCCTCATCAATGTTAATCAGCCCTTCAAGCGGCAGAATGACTTCCGCTCCGGTGACGACCGCTGTCATCGCTTTGTCTGCCGCAGTGATATCCGTCCCGATTTTCAGCGTGCTCGGATTCGTAAAGCGTTCAACGTAAGAACGGTTCTTCTCAAGGCGGCCGGCAATGTCTTCGGTAGCTGTTTTAATGTAAAGCTCAACCTGCTTGCTCATCGGCGTGTTGACTTCGCTCCGGATATTGCGGACAGAACGGATTAATTCAACGAGCAGTTTCATATCCGCCGCTGCCTCTTTATCCGTATGTTCCGGCACCGGAACCGGCCAAGAGCTGATCGTGATTGACTCGCCTTCATGAGGAAGGTGCTGCCAGATTTCTTCCGTTAAGAATGGCATAAACGGGTGAAGAAGACGCATCGTCTGGTCAAGCACATATGCCAGAACAGAACGGGTTGTTTTCTTCGCCGCTTCATCTTCCCCGTACAGCGGAAGCTTTGCCATTTCGATATACCAGTCGCACACATCGTCCCAGATAAAGTTGTACAGGTGGCGTCCGACTTCGCCGAATTCATAACGATCCGCAAGCTGGGTTACGTCTTCTATCGTTTCATTCAGTCTTGTGAGGATCCACTTATCAGCAACTGATTTTTCACCGGACAGATCAAGCTCGTCATACGTCATGCCGTCCATGTTCATTAATGCAAAACGGGAGGCGTTCCAAATTTTATTTGCGAAGTTCCATGTGGATTCCACTTTTTCATAGCTGAAACGGAGATCCTGTCCCGGTGAACTTCCGGTTGCCAGGAAATAGCGCAGTGAATCCGCTCCGTACTTGTCGATGACATCCATCGGGTCCACGCCGTTCCCAAGGGATTTACTCATTTTTCTGCCCTGCTCGTCACGGATTAAGCCGTGAATCAGCACGTCTTTGAACGGACGCTCACCGGTAAACTCAAGACCTTGGAAAATCATCCGGGATACCCAGAAGAAAATGATGTCATATCCCGTCACAAGAACATCGGTTGAGTAATACCGCTTAAAGTCTTCAGCGTTTTCATCAGGCCAGCCCATTGTAGAAAACGGCCAAAGCGCGGAGCTGAACCATGTATCAAGCACGTCTGAATCCTGTTCCCAATTTTCGCTGTCCTCAGGCGCCTCAAGGCCGACGTACACTTCTTTTGTTTCTTTATGATACCAAGCCGGGATGCGGTGGCCCCACCACAGCTGACGGGAAATACACCAATCACGGATATTTTCCATCCAGTGCAGGTACGTTTTCTCGAAACGGTCAGGAACGAAGTGAACTTTCTCTTCTTTTGACTGAAGGTCAACCGCAGCATCGGCCAGCGGCTGCATTTTGACAAACCATTGCGTGGACAGGTACGGCTCAACAACGGCGCCGCTTCTCTCACTATGTCCGACAGAATGCATATGGTCTTCGATTTTAAAGAGAACACCGGATTCCTGAAGATCTTTGACGAGTTTTTTGCGGCATTCAAACCGGTCCATGCCGTTATATTGCAGCGCTTTTTCATTCATTGTTCCGTCTTCATTCATGACGAGAATCCGCTCTAAATTGTGGCGGTTTCCGAGTTCAAAGTCATTCGGGTCATGGGCAGGCGTGATTTTAACGGCCCCTGATCCGAATTCCATATCAACATAATCATCGCCGACGATCGGAATTTCGCGGTTTGTAATCGGCAGAATCACCGTTTTGCCGATTAAGTGCTTGTAGCGCTCATCTTCAGGATGAACCGCGACAGCCGTGTCGCCAAGCATCGTTTCCGGACGGGTGGTCGCGATTTCAATTAAGCCTGAACCGTCTGCTAACGGATAGCGCAAATGATAAAACGCGCCCTGTACGTCTTTGTAAATTACTTCAATATCGGATAAAGCCGTTTTTGTGGCAGGGTCCCAGTTGATGATATATTCGCCTCTGTAAATCAAGCCTTTTTTGTACAGCTTGACGAATACTTCCCGCACGGCTTTGTTCAGCCCTTCATCAAGAGTAAAACGTTCGCGTGAATAATCGAGTCCGAGTCCCATCTTGGCCCATTGGCTGCGGATGAAATCAGCATACTCTTCCTTCCACTTCCACGTTTCTTCTAAAAACTTTTCACGGCCGAGATCATAACGGCTTGTGCCCTGTTCGCGGAGTTTCGCTTCGACTTTTGCCTGAGTGGCGATGCCGGCGTGGTCCATGCCCGGAAGCCAGAGCACGTCATAGCCCTGCATGCGTTTCATACGCGTAACGATATCTTGCAGCGTCGTATCCCACGCATGTCCGAGGTGCAGCCTGCCCGTCACGTTCGGCGGCGGAATGACGACAGAATACGGCTGTTTCGTTTGATCGCCGCCCGCTTCAAAATATTTTCCTTTCAGCCAAAAATCATAGCGGCCTTTTTCAATCGCAGACGGATCATATTTTGTCGGCATTGTTTGTTCGTTTGTATCCATGATAACCCTCCAGCATGTTTAGAAATGGCTGAGCAACTAAAAAAGAGCCTTCATCCTGATAAAGGACGAAAAGCTCTTTCGCGGTACCACCTTTTTTCATGAACAGATTTGTTCATGCACTTAAACGGATAACGGGTGCGGCCCGAATTTCTCTACTGTATGTTCAAGAAATTATGCTCCCGGGCGACCTTCCAATGAGACGGCATAAGAAGCCTTTCAGCACAGTAGCTTCTCTCTCTTCATGCGTCTTTCTTGTACTCTTCCCGTTCAAAGCAGGTGTATTTATATCAGCTCATGATTTTATTTATTATGTTCTTTATTATAGTAAAAGTGTTTTTGATTCGTCAATCATCTTTTCCAAAAACCGCTGCGGTCATACATAAATGGGCATGCACCCCGCCCTTTCCCTTACATACGATACATAGAAAGGCGAATGTGAGGAGGAATTGCCCGTGAGAAAAAAATTCAATTCTTATTCGCTCCCCCAGTGGGCCAGACAGGTCCGCCTTGTATCCGTGCAAGTCATTATCCCGATTACGATCTTTCAGGGGATCAGGACGATTTTCTTTCCGACGACTTTTGATGTCCTGCTGCTTGCCATCCTGCTGTTTTTAGCGTGCGCCCTGCATTTGGAATGGATATAAAAAAACGAGTCCCGTTATGAAGAGGACTCGTTTTCCGCTTTTATTTTTTTCTCCCGCTCAATCTGATGAACCTTCATGAGAAAAGGCTCAACATTTTTCATCTGCCAAAACGCTCTTAATAATTGCGTGCACTCTTCTTTTTCAGAGCCCCTTTGGCCGGTCTGATACCGTTTCAGCACTTTGTACATGGCGGACGGATAAGCCATATAGCTGAGAAACAGACTGATTTCCGCTTCACGGAGCGGGAATGATTTGTGATACGTATAAAACCAGTCCAGACATTCCGGGCATGCTTTCGGATAGCTTCTGAACATTCTGGAGTAAAAGCCGAGCAGGTCGTTTTGCGGAGGGCCCAGCGCAGCTTTCTCGAAATTCGTGAAAAAGCCCGATCCCGCATCATTATACAGAAAGTGGCGGCTCGATAAGCTGCCGTGGTTGATCACCGCTCTCGTCTTGTCATGATCCTTTGCCGCGTCAAACCATTCTTCCAGACGTTCGAGAGCAAAATTGACGGCAGAAACCGTTTCTGTAAGATACGTAACAGCCTGCAGTTCAAAAGGTGAAAGATACCACTCTTTTTCCGCCCGGTCGGCGAATTGTTCATAGACAAGCTTATCATTTTCCCAATCTCTTTTCGTTGCTTCATAAAAGCCGCTGATATCTTCAGTCCGGATTTGGATGTCCCGCACAGTCGCGGAGTGGAGCTTCGCGACCTCTTTAAAAAGGTAAACATGTTTTTGATCCCGTTCCTCTTCCTGATCGTACTGAAGCCAAGGCATTAAATAATAAGAATTCTCCGTCTGTCTTCCCGCAAAAAAATCGCCGGCATACGTGCGGCAGATCGGCACAAATGATCGGTAGCCTTTCTCCTCAATCTCAATCATAAGATCCGTAAATTCACTGCTGCGGGCCGGCTTGAGCTGTTTCAAAGCAAAAATGCCGTAGTTTGAGTAGACCTTCCAAACATGCGGGCTGACAGGCTCAATATACTCAGCCGCCAGCCCGTATTCCTGAAGCACTGATTGGACTGCTTCCATTCCATTCACCACATTTTTACGGCCTCTTTGTGCTTACGCATGGCTGTTATTATATTCAGGTATATACAGAAGCTGACCTTCTTCAAGCTCGTCATCAAACGATAAAGCATTCGTTCTGATGAGCTGCTGGGATGTTATGTCATATCGTTCACACACCCGGTCGATAGTATCTTGCTGCTGTACGATACAAATTTTCATTCTTGAAAACTTTTCTTCTTCCCTTGTAAATAATTTTGTCAAGTAATGAGAGTTGTCATTTTCCTTCTGCTCGGTTCCCGGTGCCGCTTCTTCATTCTTTCTTTCAGACTTAAGCGGCTCAGGCGGTTCAGCTTGCGCCGGCTCCTCAGGCGGCAGTTTGGAAAACTGAAAAGACAAATCGAGAGGCTTTCCGGTTTCCTCCTCCGGCTGCGCCATCTTCCTTACCTCAATTTCAAACCCTTCTTCATCATGAGCCTCTTCTTCAAGCAGCTTAGGAGCGCTGTAAAACTCCTCTTCCTGCCGTTCCGGAACGAACTCGCGATAAACGGGCGCCTGCTCTTCTTGAAAAACCGCAGGCTCATCTTCGTCTTCTGCCGCCTCATGATCACTCTGACGGAGAAGCGGCTCGGCCTCTGGCTGCTCTTCTTTTTGAAGGAAGGGCTGTTCCGCAATTTTTGGTTTTTCTGCATGCGGAGTCAGAGTGAACGCAGGGAAAACCGGCTCGTTATCATCTTTTGGCTCTTCCTGCACTTCTGCTGAATCATCCTCAAATACAGGTTCATTCCTCACAGACGACATGATTGCAGGCTCCTCAGCTTCTTCCGGCTCTTCTTCTTGTTGGAAGGAAACGGGAGGAGGAGGCTCAGTAAAGGAAACAGGTTTCGGCACCTCTTCCTGCTCCCTCAGAACCGGGGCGGTCTCCTCCTCTTCTTCTTCCCGCTCCCTCAAAATCGGGGCAGCTTCCTGCTCCTCTTCTTCTTCCCGCTCCCTCAGAATCGGGGCAGTCTCCCGCTCTTCTTCTTCCCGCTCCCTCAGAATCGGGGCAGTCTCCCGCTCTTCTTCTTCCCGCTCCCTCAAAATCGGGGCTGCTTCCTGCTCTTCTTCTTCCTGCTCTCTCAGAAGCGGGGCAGTCTCCTGCTCTTCTTCTTCCTGCTCTCTCAGAATCGGGGCAGCTTCCTGCTCTTCTTCCCACTCCCTCAGAAGCGGGGCAGCTTCCTGCTCTTCTTCTTCCCGCTCCCTCAGAATCGGGGCTGCTTCCTGCTCTTCTTCCTCCTGCCTGAGTAAAGGCGGGGTTTCTTCCTCGTTCTTCTCGGTTTCTTGTGCTGCTTCTTTTGATACACTCAAAGGTATTTCAGGCTCATGGCGTATCATTAATTCTGGTTCGTTTTCGTCCTCCGAATGATGTCCGGCAAGATTGATCATTTCTTCTCTGGCAAATTCAGGTGCCACGTACAGAGGGATCTCCGGCTCTTTTGGCTCGGATTCCTCAAGCAGCCCTTCAATTGCCAAATCAGCTTGAATGGTTAAGATCCTTGAATCCGTCAGCTGATAATCAAAGGCATCGATAAATACGAAAACATCATTGAGGTGGCTCACTTTATTTTTCGGAATCGTGATGTCCACCGGGAAACAATGAATGAGCTCGGCCGTGCCATCCTCCCTCGCCCTCACTTCCTCTACATGCCTCAGCTCCCTGTCAAGCTCTTCAAAATGACTGCTGTGATCTATGTTGTACTCGCCAGTAAGTTCTAATGATCCTTTAATTGAGACATAATCATTTACTTCCTGCACCCTGATGTCAGGGTCTAATGAAATCGAAAGTAATTCAGAAACTTCCTGTCCTTTTTGGAAACAGATTGATTCTTCAACAGAAAATTGCAATCGGTGATTATGCGGCAAGTTCATATCCTCCTTTCATCTAATCCATACAATTAGATGTCACTAAAGGTGTATGCCGCAATCCGGAAAAATATGATAATGGAGGCATTGAAAAAAGCCGATACAAGTCTTGCTTGCATCGGCTTTTCTGTATCAGCGGCTGATCGCCTGGAACACTTTCTCAGCGGCTTGAATGGTTTTTTCAATATCCTCCATTGTATGCGCAGTGGAGAGAAACAATCCTTCAAATTGAGACGGCGGCAGAAATACGCCTGCATCAGCCATCCCTTTATAATATTTAGCAAACAGCTTTAAATCAGATGATTTGGCTGCTTCATAGTTAATGACAGGCTCATTTGTGAAAAAGAAGCCGATCATTGAACCCGCCCGGTTAAACGTGTGCGGAATGCCATGTGCTGCAGCTGCTTTTGAAATGCCTTCTTCAAGCATATCGCCTTTTTTCACAAATTCTTGGTAAGATTCAGGTGTGAGCTGCTGTAACGTCTCAAGTCCCGCTGTCATGGCAAGCGGATTTCCTGACAATGTTCCAGCCTGATAGATCGGACCGCTCGGCGCGATTCGTTCCATAATGTCAGCTTTTCCGCCGTACGCACCGACAGGAAGACCGCCGCCGATGACTTTGCCGAGACACGTTAAGTCAGGCGTCACGCCGAAATACCCTTGCGCACAGTTATAATCCACGCGAAAACCGGTCATGACCTCATCAAAAATGAGCAGCGCGCCATACTGTTCCGTCATGTCGCGAAGTCCTTGTAAAAAGCCTTCCTGCGGCGGAACAACGCCCATATTGCCTGCTACCGGTTCAACAATGACCCCGGCAATATCTTCACCGTACTCCCGAAATGCGAGTGCAACGCTTTCCAAGTCGTTGTATGGAACGGTGATCGTATTCATTGCTATTCCTTCCGGCACGCCCGGGCTGTCCGGAAGGCCGAGTGTCGCCACTCCGGATCCCGCTTTGATCAGCAGTGAATCACCATGGCCGTGGTAACAGCCTTCGAATTTCAAAATTTTGTTGCGGCCGGTATATCCTCTTGCCAGACGCAGGGCGCTCATTGTCGCCTCTGTGCCGGAGCTGACCATCCGTACGATTTCAACAGACGGCACACGGTCAATGACCAATTTGGCCAGTTCGTTTTCCACCTCAGTAGATGCTCCGAAACTTGTCCCGTTCTCGGCTACTTTTTTCAGGCTTTCAACGACCCGGTCGTTCGTGTGGCCCAAAATGAGCGGCCCCCAGCTCAGGACGTAGTCGATATATTCATTGCCGTCAATATCAAAAATTTTCGATCCTTTTCCGCGCTGCATAAAGATCGGGTCCATATCGACTGATTTAAACGCGCGCACCGGGCTGTTCACTCCGCCCGGCATCAGTTTCTGCGCTTCTTTAAAAGCGGCTTTTGATTTTTCATAGCTTCTCATCTGTCTCAGCTCCCGTCAAATGAAATCGTTACTCAGCAAGCCATTTTGCTGCGTCTTTTGCATGATACGTCATAATCAGATCGGCTCCTGCACGTTTCATGCTCGTTAAAATTTCCAGCACCATTTCTTTTTCTTTAATCCAGCCGTTTTGGGCTGCAGCTTTCACCATGGAATACTCCCCGCTCACATTATATGCGACCAGCGGCAGGTGATGGCGGTTTTTCACATCACGCATAATATCTAAGTATGACATAGACGGTTTGACGATTAAAAAGTCAGCGCCTTCTGCCGCGTCTGATTCAGCCTCACGGAGCGCTTCCAAGCGGTTGGCCGGATCCATCTGATATGTTTTTCGGTCTCCGAACTGCGGCGTGCTGTCAGCCGCGTCGCGGAACGGACCGTAAAATTCACTTGAATATTTTACGGCATAAGACATGATCGGAATATTCGTGAATCCTTCTTTGTCGAGCGCTTCCCTGATCACTGTGACAAAACCGTCCATCATATTTGAAGGAGCGATGATGTCAGCGCCGGCTTTGGCCTGGCTGACGGCTGTCTGAGCCAGCAGTTCAAGCGACTCGTCATTGAGGATTTCTCCGTCTTTCACGACCCCGCAATGGCCGTGATCCGTGTATTCACAGAGACACGTATCAGCGATTACGATCATTTCAGGATAATGCTTTTTAATTTCAGCAATCCCTTTCTGCACAATGCCGTGATCATGAAAAGCCTGGGTTCCGCAGGCGTCTTTTTCTTCCGGCACGCCGAAAACGATGACCGACTTAATGCCGAGCGATATCAGCTCAGCCATTTCATCCTTTAACAAATCGAGTGATACATGATAAACCCCCGGCATGGAAGGAACTTCTTTTTTTCCTTCGAGTCCTTCAACGACAAATAACGGGTAAATAAAATCTGAGGGGTGAAGACGTGTTTCTTTTACTAAATCTCTCATCGCAGCGTTCGCGCGCAAACGGCGGTGTCTGTTAAATGTTTGATTCATCATTATCAATCCTTTCCCGACATGCTGCACATGACGTCCAGCATGCCTTCAATCGTATAAGTGTCAGGCACATGGGATGAGATCCCGTATTCCAAGAGCGCTTTCTCTGTCAAAGGGCCGATGCTGATATAGCTCGCACCGCTGTTTTCCCACGCTTTTTCTCCGTCTCCGACCGCGTGCATAAACGTATGCACCGCCGATGAGCTGGTAAACGTAATAAAATCAAAATGAGAGCGGGATGCAGCCCGTCTCAGCTCGTCCATGCCTTTTTCATCCTGAATGGTATTGTATAACACCCATTCCCTTATTTGATAGCCAAGCGGCTCAAGCTCCGCTTTTATGACATCGCGTGATAAATTGCCCTTTATCACTGAAATGGGTTCGGCAGCTGATGCGTGCCGTTTTAAAGTATCAGCCAGACATTCCGCCACATACTCGTCAGGCATCGCATCCGTCCGGGCTCCCCGCTCTTTCAGGGCGCGCGCAGTCTTTTCACCGACGGCTGCGATTTTTTTCCGTCCCGAAAGCGCAAGACCGTGACGATCAAGATAGGAAAAAAAGAACCGGACACCGTTTACGCTTGTAAACACAAGCCATCCCGGCTCAGAAAGGTCTTCCCGGAGACTGTCCGCACATTCATCCGGGAGCGCTTCCTGAAAAGCGATCAGCGAAGCGGAAACAGCCGTTCCGCCGAGCGCCTCCACTTTTTTTCGGAACGGTGCGGCCTGTCTTTTGTTCCGGGTGACAAGCACGGTCTTTCCTTGTAAAGGAAGGTCATTTGCCATCCTGATCGAGCTCCTGTTTTACACTGTCGATTAATGCTTTGGCTCCTTTTTCAGACATCATCGCCGCACAGCGTTTTCCGATTTCTTCCGGATCATGTCCCGCCGCTGTTTCTTTATAAATCGTCTTTCCGTCCGGAGACGCGACAAGACCGACCAATTCAACCTCATCCCGGTCATTGACGGACGCATACCCGGCTATCGGCACTTGGCAGCCGCCTTCCATCGCGTGTAAGAAAGCCCGTTCGGCTGCCACCGTGCGCTGCGTATACTCATCGGTAAATTGCGCAAACAGCTTCAAAAGCTCCTCATCCGACTCTCTGCATTCAATAGCAAGAGCGCCTTGGCCGACCGCAGGCAGACAGCGGTCCGGTTCGAGAAATTCAGATACGACATCATCTTTCCAGCCCATTCTCGAAAGTCCCGCAGCCGCTAAAATAATAGCATCGTAATCTTCCGTTTCAAGCTTTTGAAGTCTCGTATCGATATTGCCTCTGATCCACTTAATTGTAAGATCAGGGCGTTCAGCAAGAATCTGGGCGCTTCTTCTTAAACTGCTGGTGCCGATGATGCCTCCTTCTTTTATGTCGTCCAGCTTTTGATGCCCTTTTGAAATGAGAGCATCACGCGGGTCCTCACGTTTCGGTATGCAGCCTATGACAAGACCCTCGGGCAAAACGGCGGGCATGTCTTTCATGCTGTGAACCGCCATATCAATCTCCTGATGCAGCAGCGCCTGTTCAATCTCTTTGACAAACAAACCTTTGCCGCCCACTTTTGACAGTGTAACATCAAGGATGCGGTCGCCTTTTGTGACAATCTCCCGGATTTCAAAGTTATAGGAAGGGTTCAATTCCTTCAGTTTGTTAATCACCCATTTTGTCTGGGTCATAGCCAGTTTGCTCCGTCTGGAACCTACCTTAATCGTTCTCATTTTCTTTCCTCCCGAATCTGTTTGGGCGCGTTCGTTAACTGAACCAATGGAATTGCGACAGGCTTCCGAGCAGGAAGTAATTAATCATCAGCACGAGAAAACATGCTGAATTCCATAACGCCGCCACTTTTCCCTGCAGTTCCTTAATCAATCTGATATATAAATAGTAGCTGTATAAAAGCAGCACAATAAACGAGCCGAGCACTTTTGAATCAAACCAGTACAGCGTTTCCAGCGACACATACGCCCAGATCACGCCTAATATCAGGCTCAACAGCAGCATCGGAACCCCGATGACATTTAAAACGTAAGCCATATAATCAAGTTTTGACAAATCTTCAATTCTCAACAGCCATTTTCCCCACTTTTTCTTCTTTAATAAAGAATATTGAAACTGATAAAGAAGCGAAAAGACAAAAGAAAGGGAAAAAGCGCCGTAAGACAGAATCGCCATTGTAATATGAATGACCAAAAGCTCTGAGACCAGCTGGCCGGAAAAAGCGGCCGAATGCTGATCCGTCGGTGAAAACGTATGGATCGCAATCATCGAGAAACCGATGACATTCGTGAAAAACACGATAAAATCAACGCGCAGAATCTGCGTGACCACAAGTGAGAGCGTGACAAGCACCCACGCATAAAAGTAAAGGGCCTCCGTAATATTCAAGACCGGAAATCTGCCCGTCTGCCACATGAAATAAGAAAGATAGACGGTTTGCAGAGTCCAGACAATAGAAAGCAACCAGAAGGCCATTTTCCCAGCCTTCCGGTTGTGTTGAAGAAAATCTATAAAGTAAAAAAGGACGCTTACTGCATAAATAACAATTGTCGCTTCATTAAGTCTTGCCATTGCTGTATCAATCATACAGCCCTCACTCACTTACAAGCGGACGTAAGCCCGTTTTTGCTTCTGCCTTTTGAAACGAATGAACCGTCTGGCGGTTATCCAGGCTTTTGTCCAGCTGACGGCCGGCCTCTTCCTCAATATCGAATATCTGCATAAACAGCTTCAGCTTTTCATCTGAATCCGCTTCAGCCGCAAGCTCTTTCGCTTTCAGAATCGGGTCGCGCAGCATTTGGTTAATGATGCTTTTCGTATGTTTGCTGAGAAGTTTTTTCTCTCTTACCGTCAGATGAGGCAGCTTGCGCTCAATGCTCTGCATCGTATCGGACTGGATGGACAGCGCCTTTTCACGCAGCGCCGAAATGACCGGCACAACGCCGAGCGTATTAAGCCACTGCTTAAACTCAACAATTGCCGCTTCAATGAACAGCTCGACTTTTTCAGCAGTTTCACGGCGTTCTTGTAAGTTGGCTTCAACGATTCCTTCAAGGTCATCAATATCGTACAGAAAAACACCTTCAAGATCGTTCAGCGCCGGATCGAGGTCTCGCGGCACAGCGATATCCACCATAAATAACGGACGGCCTTTCCGCTGTCTGCCCGCTCTCTCCATCATTTCTTTAGACACGACGAAATCACTTGCGCCTGTCGAACTGATTAAAATATCAGCTTCAGCAAGTGCATGTTCAAGCTGGTTTAAGCTGCGCGCTTCTCCGGAGAAACGGTCAGCAAGCGCTTTTGCCTTCAAAAACGTTCTGTTGATGACCGTTACTTTGCCGATGCCCTGACCGTGCAGGTTTTCTGCGGCGAGCTCGCCCATTTTTCCCGCACCGAGAATCAAAATGTGCTTATTTGACAATGAGCCGAAGATTTTTTTCGCGAGTTCAACGGCGGCGTAACTGACGGAAACGGCATTGGCGCCGATATCGGTTTCGGCATGCGTGCGTTTGCCGACGGTCACCGCCTGTTTAAACAGCTCATTGAAAATGGTGCCGATCGTCTTTTCTGCCTGCGCCGTTTTAAAGCTCGAGCGGACCTGGCCGAGTATTTGCGTTTCTCCGATGACCATGGAATCCAAGCCGCACGCCACACGGAATAAATGCTCGATCGCCGCGTCGCTCTCATAAAATTTCAGAAACGGAGACAGCTCTTCTTTCGGCAGCGAGAACCATTCGGATAAAAATGTTTTTATATAATAACGGCCGGTATGAAGCTGGTCGACCACCGCATATATTTCGGTGCGGTTGCAGGTTGACACGATAATGTTTTCAAGAACGCTTTTTTCTTCTTTTAAACGAAGCATCGCTTCTGCAAGCTCATCCGGCTGAAAACTTATTTTTTCGCGTATTTCAATAGGGGCGGATTTATAATCTACTCCCACAACAAGAATATGCATCGCTTTCATGCACCCCCGTACATCGCAATTTATTTATAATCATTCTAACATAGAATTTATTATTTATAATAATTATAACATAGTTTCTTCGGGAAAATGTGAACAGATTTCAAAAATGTTATGCTATAGTATAAAAAGCTCGTTTCCACTGTAATCATCATACTAAAAATCCTTTACTGCGGGTAGGTGACAGGATGAAAAAAACATCAATTTTATTACCGGGACTTCTGCTTGCCGCTTCATTATTCGCATGGCTTCAGAGCGGACAGGTTCACCTGTTTGCGAATCAGGGGGAATGGCCGGTGCTCCTTATGCTTTTGGGCGCTGCGCTCTTGTATCAGGGCAAAAAGGAAGCGGCCGGGCCTCACGTCCT
Source organism: Bacillus sp. L75 (assembly GCF_003676355.1). Classification (NCBI taxonomy): domain Bacteria; kingdom Bacillati; phylum Bacillota; class Bacilli; order Caryophanales; family Bacillaceae; genus Bacillus; species Bacillus sp. L75. Next base: position 149,956 of record NZ_ML064903.1, on the reverse strand, counting down.
GATCGGCATGCTTCTTTTCGGCATAGGTTTACACTTTTTCGCCAAACCTGAGCTCTCATGGTGGCCGGGAGATTTTGAAATGATTCTCTTCGTCTTCGGATTCTCCTTATTTGCGGCAGCCAGAAAAGAATATGTATACGAAGCGGTTGCCATGATTGGTTTTTCCCTCTTTTTATACTTCTTTAAACAAATTACGGCGTGGCTGGAGTCCGTCCATATTCCGACGGAACACTTCAAAACATACTGGCCGTATGTTTTCATCGGAATCAGCCTTTTATTATTGTTTATCAAGCGGAACAAAACTATACGATAAAACCCAAAACGCACTGCGTTTTGGGTTTTTTATTACCGGCTGATCATTTTTTTAATGGCTCCCCATGCTTCATCTTTGCCTTTTTTCGTTTCAGAGGAAAATAAAATCAGCTCGTCTTCAGGATCCATATCAAGCGTCTGTTTGACAACCTTTAAGTGCTTGTCCCATTTTCCTTTTGGAATCTTATCCGCTTTTGTCGCGATAACGATGACGGGAATGCCGTAATACTTCAGGAATTCATACATGTTCACGTCTTCAGCAGACGGCGCGTGCCTGAGGTCGACAATCTGCACGCAGGCTTTCAGCTCTTCGCGGGTCGTCATATAGGTTTCAATCATTCTCCCCCATGCTTCCCGCTCGCTTTTGGAAACTTTCGCAAATCCGTACCCGGGAACGTCGACAAAATGCAATTCATCATTGATGATGTAAAAGTTTAAGGTCTGTGTTTTCCCCGGTTTTGATGACGTTCTGGCCAAGTTTTTCCGATTGATTAATGAATTGATAAAAGATGACTTTCCTACATTTGATCTTCCCGCCAGCGCGATTTCCGGAAGCCCCCCATCAGGGTACTGTTCGGGTTTGACCGCGCTGATCACGATTTCTGACTTTGTGACTTTCATTTCTTCTCTCCTACTAAGGCATGTTCCAAAACGTCATCCAGGTGAGAAACGAATATAAACTTCAGTCCTTCTCTGACGCTTTCTGGAATATCCTCTATATCTTTTTCGTTATCTTTAGGCGCAATAATAGTGGTCAGGCCCGCTCTGTGCGCGCCGAGCGCCTTTTCTTTCAGTCCGCCGATCGGAAGCACGCGGCCCCGCAGCGTAATTTCTCCCGTCATACCGACTTCGCGTTTTACCGCACGGTCCGTTAATGCTGAAACGAGCGCCGTGGCCATCGTAATTCCGGCAGAAGGGCCGTCTTTCGGCACCGCTCCTTCAGGGACATGGATATGAATGTCATACTTCTCATGGAATTTCGGATCGATTCCGAACTGTTCCGCTTTCGAGCGGACATAACTGAAAGCGGCCTGCGCTGATTCCCGCATGACATCTCCAAGCTTCCCGGTCAGAATCAGCTTTCCTTTTCCCGGTGACAATGACACTTCGATTGACAGCGTATCTCCGCCGACCGTCGTATACGCAAGCCCCGTGACAACCCCGATTTGATCTTCGGTTTCCGCCTGTCCGTATCTGAATATCCGTTTTCCGAGATAGTCGGCCAGATTTTTCTCTGTAACGGTAATGCGTTTTCTCTCCTCAGACACAATGGCTTTTGCAGCCTTTCGGCAAATGGCGGCAATCTGGCGTTCAAGCGTTCTCACGCCGGCTTCCCTCGTGTAGTAGCGGATGATGTCCGTAATCGCCTGGTCCCGAATCTGCAGGTTGCTCTTTGTGAGCCCGTGCTCTTTGATTTGTTTCGGAAGCAGGTGGTCCTTCACGATCTCCAGCTTTTCGTTTTCAGTGTAGCCTGACAGGCTGATAATCTCCATTCTGTCTCTGAGAGGTCCCGGTATGGAAGCAAGGTTATTCGCAGTCGCGATAAACAGCACTTTCGATAAATCGAACGTCTCTTCAATATAGTGGTCGCTGAATGTGCTGTTTTGTTCCGGATCCAGCACCTCAAGCATCGCCGAAGACGGATCGCCTCTGAAATCAGACGACATTTTGTCGATCTCATCCAGGAGAAAGACCGGATTTTGTTTACCGGCTTTTTTCATCCCCTGTATAATACGGCCCGGCATCGCTCCGACGTATGTACGCCGGTGCCCGCGGATTTCAGACTCATCGCGCACTCCGCCCAGTGAAATTCTCACAAAACGGCGCCCCATGCTCGTACTGATTGATTTTGCAAGAGATGTTTTACCGACTCCCGGAGGTCCGGCCAGACAAAGAATCGGCCCTTTCAGCGTTTTCGTCAGCTGTTTCACGGCCAAATACTCCAAAATCCGCTCTTTCACTTTCTCTAAGCCGTGGTGCTCTTTATCTAAGATTTCCCCGGCTTTTTTAATATCAAGTTTATCTTCTGTTTCATCCGACCACGGAAGGGCGATGAGCCAGTCAATATAGTTGCGGATAACAGAGCTTTCCGCTGAGCTTGACGGCACTTTTTCGTAACGGCTTAATTCCTTAAGCGCCGTTTCTTTGACACGCTCAGGCATGCCTGCTTCTTCTATCTTTTCCGTGAGCGACTGAACTTCGCCGGTTTTTCCTTCTTTGTCGCCAAGCTCCTTCTGAATGGCTTTCATCTGTTCACGCAAGTAGTATTCCTTTTGAGTGCGTTCCATCGAACGTTTGACGCGCTGACCGATTTTTTTCTCAATCTCCAGCACTTCTTTTTCATTATGAATGGAACGGATGACCTTATTCAGACGTTCTTTAATATCCGCCGTTTCTAAAATGTCCTGCTTGTCCTTTAATTTCAGCGGGAGATGAGAAGCGACGATATCCGCCATTCTGCCGGGCTCTTCAATATCAGTCACAGCCGCATACGTTTCTGCGGAGATTTTTTTAGAAATTTTTATGTACTGGTCAAAATGGTCCAGCAGCGTCCGCATAAGCGCTTCGTCTTCCACGTCTTTTGAATCATCCTCATGCATCAGCTGTATATCGACCGAAGTATAATCTTCGAGTTCGGTGTATTCAAGGATCTGCGCCCGCTGAATTCCTTCTACAAGCACTCTGATCGTACCGTTGGGCAGCTTCAGCATCTGTTTAATTTTTGTATAAGTGCCGACGGCGAAAATATCCTCTTCACCCGGTTCGTCTATCGAAATATCCTGCTGAGTGGCTAAAAAAATCATATGATCATGCATCATTGCCTGTTCAAGAGCCTGAACCGACTTGTCACGGCCTACATCTAAATGTAAAACCATTGTCGGGTATACCAATAAGCCTCTTAAAGGGAGGAGCGGGATGCTGCGTTTTGTATCTTCTGCCATGTGACTGACACCTCCGTGACTTTAGTATGAACCATTATAATACAACTTTTTCATCGTTGTACAATTCCGGGATCGGGCAAAATCGGCTTATCCGCCTGCCCTGTATATAAAACAGTCTCTTCGTAGTATACCCTTTCTTTCTGTTCTGAAAAAGGAAAAGATGTCCTCCATAAAAAAACCCCATTATAAAAATGGGGTTTATACGGATTCTTTATTCATTTGGATATCAAACGGTTTTTGTTCTGAAGGAGGGTCAACCAATATGACGTCCAGCACTTCCTGGAACGTTTTTACCGCTTTAATGGTGATTCCGTCTATTCGTTTCAGAATGGACTGCTGATTTTCATATGGGATAATGACCGTTTTTGCTCCGGCCTGTTTTGCGGCTTTAATTTTCGGAATGACGCCGCCGATCGGTTTGACAAGCCCCGTCAGGCTGATTTCTCCCGTCATCGCCACCGTATGGTCGATCGGGATGCGGTGAATCGCGGAAAAAATCCCCGCGGCCATCGCGATACCTGCTGAAGGTCCGTCAATCGGGCCTCCGCCCGGAAAATTGACGTGAATGTCATAGTCTGAAGGTTTGATGCCCATTGTGCGCAGAACCGTCAGAACATTTTCCACAGATCCCTTTGCCATGCTTTTGCGGCGGATCGACTTCGATTGGCTGCCGATGCTTTCTTCCTCTGCAATTCCCGTGATATTCAGGCTTCCTTTGTCCTGCGCAGGTGTGACATTCACTTCGATTTCCAGCAATGCGCCGCTGTTCGGCCCGTAGACGGCAAGTCCGTTCACGATGCCGACTTGCGGTTCATCGGCGATTTTCTGCTCATTTTTAGGTGTAAGCTGACTGGAATGAACAACCCATTCTATATCTTCTGTCGTAATTTCTTTTCTGTCCTCAGTCACCGCCATGCCGGCGGCGATCTGGATCATATTGACGGCTTCACGTCCGTTTCTCGTATATGTGGTCAGCACACTGAGAGCTTCGTCAGAAATCTCTTTCTGAATTTTGTCGGCTGCTTTTTTCGCAACGATTTTAAGTTCATCCTTTTCCAGCTCGCGGAAAAATACTTCAAGACAGCGCGAACGGATGGCCGGCGGAATTTCATTCGGCATTCTCGTTGTCGCTCCGATCAAACGGAAATCTGCCGGAAGCCCATTTTGAAAAATATCATGAATGTGATTCGGTATTTGCGTATTTTCTTCACTGTAATACGCACTGTCTAAAAATACTTTTCGATCTTCAAGCACCTTCAGCATTTTATTCATCTGAATCGGATGAAGCTCGCCGATTTCATCAATAAACAATACCCCGCCGTGAGCATGGGTCACAGCCCCCTGTTTCGGCTGCGGAATGCCTGCCTGGCCCATCGCTCCCGCTCCCTGATAAATCGGATCATGCACTGAACCGATAAGCGGATCGGCAATCCCCCGTTCATCAAACCGCGCGGTCGTCGCATCAAGTTCAACAAAAACAGCCTGCTTTTGAAACGGTGACTGTTTATGTTTTTTCGCTTCTTCCAATACCAGCCGCGCCGCAGCCGTTTTACCGACTCCCGGAGGACCGTAAATAATGACGTGCTGCGGGTTCGGTCCGCAAAGCGCTGCTTTTAACGCTTTAATTCCGTCTTCCTGGCCGACAATGTCCTGAAAGCTTTTCGGCCGCACCTTTTCTGATAAAGGTTCTGATAAACTGATGGCGCGCATTTTGCGCAGCTGTTCCATTTCTTTTTTTGATTCTTTATCTATCGTCACTTTTTGTGTACGCTGGTTTTTGAGCAGATTCCAAAAATATAATCCGATGACTATCCCGAAAAACAGCTGTACAAATAATGCGATCCCTGTCCAACTCATGCTGGTCCCTCCTGAAAAAACGATTTATGTATCCAATTCATTCCTCTGTCCGCTAGTATCTCCCAGCAAAGCCCGGAATAAACATTTTCAGAAGGGTCAGGACAAGAAAAAAACCTCCTGATCAATTCGAGTCAGGAGGTTTTGTCATGTTATGCTGATGTTTTATCTTGGCCGACAACTGTGCCGTCTTTTAATACAAGACGCGGTGCTTCACCGTCTGCGACTGTCGCTCCGGTAATGACACATTTTTCAATATCATCGCGGGACGGCAGATCAAACATGACGTCAAGCATGATGCCTTCAATGATAGAACGCAGGCCGCGTGCGCCTGTTTTACGCTCGATCGCTTTTTTCGCAATTTCAGATAATGCCTCGTCTTCAAATTCAAGCTCGACATCATCAAGTTCTAACATTTTCTTGTATTGTTTGACGAGTGCGTTTTTCGGTTTAGTCAGAATTTCAACCAGTGCCGTTTCGTCAAGCTGCTCAAGGCTTGCAATGACAGGAAGACGGCCGATGAATTCAGGAATCAGACCGAAACGGAGCAAGTCTTCCGGAAGAACTTTAGAAAGCAGTTCTTCTTTTTCCAGATCTGCCGCTTTATTATCAGAGCCGAAGCCGATGACTTTTTGTCCGAGACGGCGTTTGATGATTTGTTCGATGCCGTCAAATGCACCGCCGCAAATGAACAGGATGTTCGTCGTATCGATCTGGATGAATTCCTGATGAGGATGTTTGCGTCCTCCTTGAGGCGGCACGCTTGCAACCGTTCCTTCAAGAATTTTCAGCAGCGCCTGCTGAACGCCTTCGCCTGATACGTCGCGTGTAATGGACGGGTTTTCAGATTTTCGCGCTACTTTATCGATTTCATCGATATAAATAATGCCTTTTTCTGCTTTTTCCACATCATAATCTGCTGCCTGAATCAGCTTGAGGAGGATGTTTTCTACGTCCTCACCGACATATCCGGCTTCAGTCAGAGATGTAGCGTCCGCGATCGCAAACGGCACGTTCAGAATACGCGCAAGCGTCTGGGCAAGAAGTGTTTTCCCGCTTCCAGTCGGTCCGATTAAAGAAATATTACTTTTAGAAAGCTCGACATCATCCACTTTACTGTTGGAGTTGATGCGTTTGTAATGGTTGTATACCGCAACCGCAAGTGATTTCTTCGCCTGATCCTGTCCGATGACATATTCATTCAGAATCTCACGGATTTCCTGCGGCTTCGGAACGTCTTTAAATTCGACTTCTTCTTCTGTACCAAGCTCTTCCTCTACGATTTCTGTACAGAGCTCAATACATTCGTCGCATATATATACACCCGGTCCTGCAACCAGCTTACGAACCTGATCTTGCGTTTTTCCGCAGAACGAGCATTTCAATTGTCCTTTTTCCTCGTTGAATTTAAACATTCTTTCACCCCTTAATCTTGTCTCACTTTTTCTTTTACCTGAAGGGCAAAAGAAAACGGTTCTTGCTACGATCGAGTATGTATTGCATTTTACCATACTTTCCAGTAAGACGGTAACAATGTGTTTCGCACTTGCACATTCTATATGTATGACGAAAAACAGCCCGGCAATGACTATCTTGCCCCAAGAAAAAGAGTTATATCATAATTGTACAAAACAAGGCACGAATTAATCGCGCCCTGTTTTATTATGTCTATTATTATGAACCATATTAACGGTTTTCTACAAGAAAATCAATTGCTTTTCGAACTTTTAAATCTTCTTTCATCGCGTCAGTTGAACCGATTGCCTGCTTGATGTTTTCAACCGGCATGTTGTAAGCTTCAGCCATTTTAGTCAGCTCAGCTTCAACTTCTTCGTCCGTTACTTCAAGGTTTTCCGCTTGAGCGATCGCTTCAAGAGTCAGGTTTGATTTTACGCGTTTTGCGGCATCTTCTTTCATTTGCTCTTTTAACGCGTTTTCGTCTTGGCCTGAGAATTGAGTGTAAAGCTCAAGGTTCATGCCTTGCATTTGCAGACGCTGTTCGAATTCTTTCAGCATGCGGTCAAGCTCAGTGTCGATCATCGCTTGAGGAACATCAGCTTCAGCGTTTTCAGATGCTTTCAGAACAAGCTCTTCACGCAGTTTAGCGTCAGCTTCGTTTTCTTTTGCTTCTTCAAGGCGTTTTTTTGTTTTCTCAGTTAATTCAGCAAGCGTTTCAACTTCTTCGTCAATGTCTTTTGCGAATTCGTCGTTAAGCTCAGGAAGCTCTTTCGCTTTGATTTCATGAATTTTCACTTTGAAAACAGCTGGTTTTCCGGCAAGCTCTTCAGCGTGGTACTCTTCAGGGAATGTTACTTCAACATCCTTTTCAGCGCCTGCTTCAAGGCCTGTTAACTGCTCTTCGAAGCCCGGGATGAATGAACCTGATCCTACTTCAAGTGAGTAGTTCTCAGCTTTTCCGCCTTCAAACGCTTCGCCGTCAACGAAACCTTCGAAGTCAAGAACGACTGTATCGCCGTTTTCAACAGCGCCTTCTTCTTTCACGACAAGCTCAGCCTGACGCTCTTGAAGCGCTTTAAGTTCGTTTTGTACATCTTCGTCAGTAACGGCAGTGTCATCTTTTTCGATTCCTAAGCCTTTGTAGTCGCCAAGTTTCACTTCCGGTTTTACAGTCACTTTTGCAGTGAAAATCAAGCTTTCGCCTTTTTCGATTTTTTCAACATCGATTTCAGGGCGGTCTACAGGCTCAATGCCGGCTTCTTCAACCGCTTTAGGGTATTCTACAGGAAGTAAAATATCTAAAGCATCCTGGTAAAGAGCTTCAACGCCGAAACGCTGTTCGAATAAACCGCGGGGAACTTTCCCTTTGCGGAATCCAGGAATAGAAACCTGTTTTACTACTTTTTTAAATGCATCATCAAGAGCTGTTTTGAACGTATCGGCATCAACTTCAACCGTTAATACGCCTTCGTTGCCTTCTTGTTTTTCCCATTTTACAGACATGTGTTTCCCTCCAAAAATCTATTCAGGTTGTGTCGGTCTTCCATTCTAAAGCAATCCGCGGCTTTGTCAAAGAAAAAACCGCTTTGAATCAGAATCATTATGTAATGAACTGGCAGCCTGTCCAACCGTAATTCTCATTTCAGTTAAACCGCTATACATAAATACAACCACTATATTATAACATAACGCCTACCGCTTTCAACTATATGGTGTGATTTACAAATAAGAAATTTCTTCAATATCCTTAATCATCGTGCAGGCTTCTTCAAGTTCGCGGCTGTCAAACTCGTACATCATATGAAGTTCCTCCGGCTCAATGTCAATGCCGTGCATCTCGTAACCGACCTTATGAAGCGCCGCCGCCCATAAATCTGCGTTCAAAAACTTCGGCATAAAAGGGTGCAGGACGTACAGATGCCTTCTCCACAGCTCCTCGACGGCAGCGTATAATGTAGGGTTTTCATTGCCGAGCGTTTCATCAAGCACCCGGAGAACGCGATGCAAAATCGGAGCCGCATCAGGCTGAACCGTTTCACTCGGAACCGCGGTCATTGAATCGCCGAATTTTGTAATATGGACCGGCTTGCTGTAGTCATGGTCCGCCATCAGCGTCAAAATCATCGTCTTGATAAGAGGATGAGCGCCCGGATCTTGAAGAATTGTTTTTAAGAGACCCGTGTATTTTGCAATATTGCGGTCTTTGAGAGAATGAATCAGATTCATTTGTTCAGCGGGGCTGTTCAGCACTTTTTCCGCATCAAGAATGTCCTCGTATTCCTCCTCCCACGCCTCATCCTGCTGATCGGGATCGGTCATTTTGCGGCTGAATTCGAGCAGCCGGTAGAATTGCTCCGCACTTTCTGCGGGCAGCTGGTTTTCTTCCAGCACAGCTTCAATTGTGCTTTTGACTTCTTCATATTGTTTCAGCTGAATTAAAATGGTCATGTACACCTGCAGTACGGTGAAATAATGGCCGTACCCTTCATTCAGCATTTTCTCGCAAACTTGTTTTGCTTCTTCCAATTCCCCGAGTTCCAGAAAACAAATCGCCATGCCTAAATGTACGTCGGACTCGGTATCGCCGTGGCTTACCGCCTCTGAGAACAGTTCGAGGGCCTCCTGATACTGTTTATCCTTCATGGCGGCCATCCCTTTATCAACCAAGCGTTCTTTCAGACGGGGGAAAGGAATGATATCAGCTTTTTTCTTGTCATGCGTCATACTTTATTTCCTTTCAGGCGCTATTTTTTTCAAGTGTATCAACACGCGTCAGGAAACACAAGAAAGGATGGTGCGCACGGTAAAAAAAGCCGCCGGACAGATGCCGGTCGGCTTTTTTCAGGCTTGAAGCCATGAACTTCTTTTCGATTCAAACTGCTGTATGTCGTCTTCCAGCAGAAGCGTTAATGAAATTTCATCATAGCCGTTTATCAGCATTTCCTTCCAGTGAGGATCGACTTCAAATGAAATCTCTTTTCCTTCACTGTCGTGAATGAGCTGGTTTTCCAAGTCAACCGTCATGTTAAGAGACTGATTTTCATATTGACCGGCGAGTTTTTTCCACTGATCATACGGCATACGGATGGGAAGCATACCGTTTTTAAAACAGTTTTGATGAAAAATATCGGCAAATGACGGAGCAATGATGATTTTGAAGCCGTAATCATCCAGCGCCCAAGGAGCGTGCTCACGGGATGATCCGCAGCCGAAATTCTCTCCGGCAATTAATATGGACGCGCCTTCATAGACTTTGCGATTTAATTCAAATTCAGGATCAGGCTCACCGTTCTCAAGGTATCTCCAATCAAAAAACGCGAATCTGCCGTATCCGGTTCTTTCAATTCTTTTCAAAAACTGTTTCGGAATAATCTGGTCCGTATCGACGTTGATCCGGTTTAAGACGGCCGCTTTTCCCGTATGTGTTTTTAAAGGTTCCATCTTTTCGCGCACTCCTTACACAACTGTTTTTTCTTGATAAAACTTTCTTACATCGACGAAATGCCCGTGAATGGCTGCCATTGCCGCCATCGCCGGACTGACAAGGTGTGTTCTCGCGCCTTTTCCCTGTCTGCCTTCGAAGTTGCGGTTGGAAGTGGAAGCGCATCGTTCCCCTTCAGGCACGACATCATTGTTCATACTGAGGCACATGCTGCAGCCTGATTCTCTCCATTCAAATCCGGCCTCGAGAAACACGCGGTGCAGCCCTTCTTCCTCGGCCTGCTGTTTCACGCTTTGAGAACCCGGGACCACAATGGCTCTGACGCTGTCAGCGACTTTTCGGCCTTTGATCATATCCGCAGCCTGGCGAAGATCGGTCATCCGCGAATTTGTACAGGAGCCGATAAACACATGCTCGACTTTAATATCTTCAATTTTTTGATTCGGTGAGATTCCCATGTATTCGTACGCGCGGATGGCTTCTTTTTTACCGTCTTCAGAATCAATCGTTTCCGGCGCCGGTATTTGGGCATCGACCGGAAGAACCATACCGGGATTGACGCCCCATGTTACCATTGGAGAAATCTCGCTGCCGTCTAACACGATGGAATGATCGTATACGGCGCCCGGATCGGTTTTTAACGCTTTCCATTCTGCGGCGGCTTTTTCAAATTCCTCGCCTTTTGGCGCGTATTTACGGTTTTTACAATATTCAATCGTCGTGTCATCAGGAGCGATCAGTCCCGCCCGTGCTCCCGCTTCTATTGACATATTGCAGACCGTCATGCGTTCGTCCATAGACATGTTTCTGAATACTTCCCCGGTGTATTCAATGACATATCCGGTACCGAATTTCACCCCGTATTTTCCGATGACCGACAAGATGACATCCTTCGCGGTCACTCCTTTTTGGAGCGTTCCGTCAACGCGGATTTCAAGCGTTTTCGGCCGCTGCTGCCATAGTGTCTGAGTGGAAAGAACATGTTCCACCTCACTTGTGCCGATACCGAAGGCAAGCGCCCCGAATGCACCGTGAGTCGATGTATGGCTGTCTCCGCAAACGATCGTTTTCCCCGGAAGTGTCAGACCAAGCTCAGGCCCGACTACGTGAACGATCCCCTGGTCTGCGCTGTGAAGATCCGCAAGACGGACGCCAAACTCCTCACAATTCCGTTCAAGCGCGGTTACTTGGCGCTTTGCGACTTCATCTTTAATGTCAAAACGGTTGACGGTCGGAATATTGTGGTCCATCGTCGCGAATGTATTCTGCGGCCGTCTGACCTTTCTCCCCTTCTGTCTTAACCCTTCAAACGCCTGAGGAGACGTCACCTCATGAATGAGGTGCAGGTCAATATAGAGAAGGTCGGGTTTTCCTTCACCGCTTTTTACAACATGCCGATCCCAAATCTTTTCGATGATTGTTCGAGGCATCATCTTTGTTTCCTCCCTCTACCTATGAACTAAGACCGCTTTCTTTAAAGCGTCACACTATAGATTTTGTATTCGAGCCGGCTAATGCGGCTTTTACTTTTTCAGTAATGTCATGCGTTCCGGCATATTGGCCGTCCCGGGCGATATCACGTGTACGGCTGCCGTCTGCAAGCACCTTTGCGACCGCCTTTTCCACCGCCTGCGCTTCGTTTTCAAGTCCGAAAGATGTTCTCAAAAGCATCGCAGCTGATAAAATCGCCGCAAACGGATTGGCCATCCCTTTACCGGCGATGTCAGGCGCAGATCCATGCACGGGTTCAAACAAGTGAAGACCTGAACTTGATAAACTGGCTGACGGCAGCATGCCGAGCGAGCCTGTCAGCATGGAGGCTTCATCGCTTAAAATATCGCCGAACATATTCTCAGTTACGATGACGTCAAATTGGCTCGGAGCGTAGATGAGCTGCATCGCGGCATTATCGACAAGCATATGTTCAAGCGTCACATCAGGAAATTCTTTTGCGATTTCCTCTGCGGTTTCCCGCCACAGCCTGCTTGAAGAAAGCACATTCGCCTTATCAACGGACGTCACTTTTCCTTTTCTGCCGGCAGCCATCTTAAAGGCTTCTCTGACAACGCGTGCGATTTCTTCTTTCTTATAAAAAAGGGTATCGACCGCTTCCTTTTCTCCCGCTTCATTGACATACTGTCTGCTCGGTTCTCCGAAGTAGAGGCCGCCCGTCAGTTCCCTGACGATTACAAAGTCGACGCCGCTGATATATTCTTTTTTCAGCGGAGATGCCTCAGACAAGCTTTCAAATACGGTCACGGGACGCAAATTGGCAAACAGGCCGAGTTTTTTTCTGATGCCGAGCAGGCCTTTTTCCGGTCTGAGCTCCGGAGGATTTTGGTCCCATTTCGGCCCGCCGACTGCCCCGAGCAGGATGGCGTCGGATCTTTCACAAAGAGCCACCGTCTCCTCAGGAAGGGGGTTTTGATGGGCGTCAATGGCCGCTCCCCCGATCAGTCCGTTTTCAAATTCAAATTCATGTCCGAATTGTTCGGCAACGCTTTTCAATACATCTGCCGCTGATTCCGCCACTTCCGGTCCGATTCCGTCACCGGGCAGCAAAGCAATGCGTTTTTTCAAATCAAACGTTCTCCTTTCTATTACGAGCCGACCGCAGTCTGTCTCTTTAATCCGTCTAAATTGCAATCCAGCACCAGCTGCCGGTTCACGGCGTTCAGATAAGCTTTAGCAGAAGCTTCCAGAACATCCTGCGCGATTCCCCGCCCTGATGTTTCTTTTCCGTTCACGGTCACTCTGACAAAAACTTGAGCCAGCGCGTCTTCGCCTTTCCGGTTGGATTGGATGCGGTAGTCTGTCAGTTCAATATTTTTATCGATGCAGCGCCCGAGCGTATTATAAACGGCTTCTACGCTGCCCGCCCCCGTTGCCGCCTCTTGCATCAGCTGTTCGTTTTCCTGATTTTTTAAAGAGACTGTTGCAGTCGGCACCTGAGACGTCCCGTAATGCACTTGCAGAGACAAAAATTCATAGCCGATTTTTTTGTCTGTCACTTTTTCTTCTAAAATAAGAGAAATCAAGTCATCATCAGTGATTTCTTTTTTCTTTGCGGTCAGTTCTTTAAACATCGTAAAATATTTATTGATTTCATCACTATCAAACTGGAATCCAAGCGTATTCAGGCGGTCTTTGAACGCGTGGCGCCCGGAATGCTTTCCGAGTACAAGTGCATCAGCAGTCACGCCGACAAGTTCCGGTGAAATGATTTCATATGTTGATTTTTCTTTCAGGAAACCGTCTTGGTGAATGCCGGACTCATGTGCGAAAGCGTTATCTCCGACGATTGCTTTGTTGCGGGGAACTGCCATACCCGTCAGTTTGCTGACAAGATCACTCGTCCGCTTCAATTCATGAAGATTGAGAGATGAATCGGCTTGATGCGCGTCATTTCTGACATGAAGCGCAACGGCGATTTCCTCTAGCGCGGCGTTCCCGGCTCTTTCTCCTATGCCGTTAATGGCGCATTCAATTTGATCAGCGCCGTTCTCAATTGCCGAAAGTGAGTTGGCAACCGCCATTCCGAGATCATCGTGGCAATGGGCTGATAGCTTTACCCGGCTGATATTCGGAACGTGTTCCTTCATATATTTAAAGATGTTTCCGTATTCAGCCGGCGTCAGGTAACCTACAGTGTCCGGCAGGTTGATGACGCTCGCGCCGGCATCAATCACTTCTTCAACGATTTCAGCCAGAAACGGAAGTTCGGTGCGGCATGCGTCTTCTGCTGACCATTGAACGATCGGAAAGCGTTCTTTTGCATACTTCACCATTTCAACCGCTTTTTCCTTAACCTCTTCCCGCGTCATTTTCAGCTTATGCTTCAGATGAATGTCAGAGGTGGCGATAAAGATGTGAATCCGCGGGCTGGCCCCGTCTTTCAGCGCTTCCCAGGCTGCGTCGATGTCACCTTTGACAGATCGGGCAAGCCCTGTTACCGAACAATTTTTAATCGTTCTTGCGATTTCCTGCACGGCTAAAAAATCACCTCGGGATGAAGCGGGAAATCCCGCTTCAATAATGTCCACCCCGAGTCTTTCAAGCTGCTTGGCTATCGCCAGTTTCTCCCGGGAATTGAGGTTGACCCCGGGGGATTGTTCACCGTCACGAAGGGTCGTGTCGAAAACATTAATTTTGCGCAACGGAGACCACCGCTTCCTTCTTTTTGCCTTGTTTGACAAACGGCATCATTTCACGGAGCTGTCTGCCGACCTTTTCAATCTGATGCTCGTTTTCACTTGCATTGATCGCATTGAAGCGAGGACGGTTCACTTGGTTTTCCACGATCCATTCTTTCGCGAATGTACCGTTTTGAATATCTGTTAATACTTGTTTCATCGATTCTTTTACCTTTGCATCGACTACGCGCGGCCCTGAGACAAAATCTCCCCATTGAGCCGTATCGGAGATAGAGTATCTCATGCCCGCCAATCCTTCTTCATACATCAAGTCTACGATCAACTTCAGTTCGTGCAGACACTCGAAGTATGCGAGTTCAGGCTGGTAGCCGGCTTCTGTCAGCGTTTCAAAACCCGCTTTGACAAGCGCCGTTAAACCTCCGCACAGAACAGCCTGCTCACCGAACAAATCCGTTTCCGTTTCTTCCTTAAATGTTGTTTCAAGAACGCCCGCACGCGCTCCGCCGATTCCTTTTGCATAAGCAAGAGCCGTATCTTTCGCTTCGCCTGATACATCCTGGTAGATGGCAAACAATGCCGGTACGCCCGCGCCTTGTTCATATGTTCTTCTGACAAGGTGTCCCGGTCCTTTAGGGGCGACAAGGAATACATCCACATCAGCAGGAGGCACGATCTGATGGAAATGGACGTTAAATCCGTGTGCGAATACCAATGACTTGCCCGCCGTCAATTCATCTTTGATTTCAGCTTCATATACTTTTTGCTGCTGTTCATCCGGAAGAAGAACCATAATGATATCAGCCTGGGCAGCCGCTTCTCTTACCGAAAAGACTTGATGACCGTCTTCTTGGGCCTGTGTAAATGATTTTCCTTGTCTGACGCCGACAATGACATCAATTCCGCTTTCTTTTAAGTTCAGCGCATGTGCGTGACCTTGTGAACCGTAACCGATAATCGCTACTTTTTTACCTGCCAATACGTTCTCTTTGATATCACCGTTATAATATACTTTTACCATTTTAATCTCTCCCTTTTTTGTGTTATACAATTGAAATTGTTTTATTGGATGACGCCTTCTGCTGGGTTCCCCTCGCAAAAGCCGTTGTGCCCGTTCTCGCGATTTCTTTAATGCCGTAGGGTTTGAGCAGCTCTATGAGCGCTTCGATTTTATTAGATTCGCCGGTAACCTGAACGACGACGCTGTCTCTTGAGACATCAACGACGGAAGCTCTGAACGGCTCAATGATTCCATTGATTTCCGTTCTGGCCGACGGTGCGGAAACAACTTTGATTAATGCCAGCTCACGCTGTACAATCGATTGGTTTGTAATATCCGTCACTTTCAGGACGTCAATTTGTTTGTTAAGCTGCTTTGTCAGCTGCTCTACGTCATTTTCGCCTTCCACATGGACGACAAATGTAATCCTTGAAACACCGCTTGTTTCCGTGTGGCCTACAGTGATGCTTTCGATATTATAGTGTCTTTTTGTAAACAGGCCGGTGATCCGGTTTAATACTCCCGAGCGGTTGACCACCGTTAATGTGATAATGCGTTTCAAGGTTTCACCCCCACCATTTCATGAAGTCCTTTACCCGGCGCAATCATCGGGAATACTTTCTCGCTTTTGGCGACCCGGACGTCAATAACGGCCGGTTCTTTTGATGAAAGCGCCTTTTTAAGCTCTTCTTCCGCCTCTTCCTCCGATGAAATCCGGACGCCTTTAATGCCGTAGGCTTCTGACAATTTGACAAAGTCAGGCTGCGCCGAGAATTTGGATTCAGAATAGCGCTCTTCATAGAAGATTTCCTGCCACTGTCTGACCATGCCCAGACATTCGTTGTTCAAGATAACCACTTTGACAGGAAGATTCAGCTGCCGGATGACATCTAATTCCTGAAGGGTCATCTGAAAACCGCCGTCTCCGAGGATGGCAACGACCGTGGCGTTACGATCGGCCAGCTGCGCTCCGATAGCCGCCGGAAGGCCGAAGCCCATTGTGCCGAGTCCCCCCGAGGTAACCCACTTATCAGCCTTTCGGAAAGGATAAAACTGAGCCGCCCACATCTGGTGCTGGCCGACATCCGTCGCCACAATCGCCTCACCGTTTGTGAATTGGTGAATATACTCAATCAGCTTTTGGGGTTTCAAGCCCTCTTCTCTGTTGTCTGTATACCAAAGCGGATATTCTTCTTTCCATTCTGAAAGCTGCTGTTTCCACTCCTCTGTCTGTCCCTGTTTTCCGTTTTGCTTCAATAATTCCTGAAGGACGATTTTACTGTCGCCGACCACCGGAATCTGCGTTTCGATAATTTTTCCGATTTCAGCAGGATCAATATCGATATGCGCCACTTTGGCCGATTTTGCAAAATGCTTCAGATTTCCGGTCACGCGATCATCGAACCGCGCTCCGATGCTGATCAACAAATCACAGTGGTAAAGCGCCATATTCGCTGTGTATGTGCCGTGCATCCCCGCCATTCCCAGAAAAAGAGGATGGTCTGCCGGGAAACCGCCCAGACCGAGAAGCGTGTGCGCTACCGGGATTTGCTGCTGTTCGGCATAATTTTTTAAATCTTCTGAAGCTTTACCGTGCAAAACACCCGCTCCGGCTAAAATAACCGGCTTTTTCGCACTGCTGACAGCTTCCACGAGCTTTCGGATCTGCAGATAGTTAGGCTCTTTTACAGGCTGATAACCCGGAAGGCTGATCTCGTGATCATATCTGAACTCTCCTTCAAATGCTGCGACATCCTTCGGTATATCAATTAATACCGGGCCCGGTCTTCCCGTCGTGGCGATATGGAACGCCTCTTTAATCACACGGGGGAGATCTTCCGGACGGCGGACTTGGTAGCTGTGTTTCGTAATCGGCATCGTAATTCCTAAAATGTCGGCTTCCTGGAAAGCGTCGCTGCCGATGACCGAAGTGGCCACCTGACCGGTAAACACTACGAGCGGCAATGAATCTATCATCGCATCCGCAAGACCGGTAACTAAATTTGTCGCTCCGGGTCCGGAAGTAGCAATCACAACCCCCGGCTTTCCGGAGACTCTCGCATACCCTTCTGCCGCATGAATCGCGCCTTGCTCGTGGCGGGGCAGGATGTGAACCAATCCTGATTGATACAGTTTATCGTAAATCGGAAGGACGGCTCCCCCCGGATAGCCGAAGATCATCTCGACATTTTCTTTCTTTAATGATTCAATCAGCATCAGAGCCCCGTTCATTGTTTTTGTACATTCGGCAGACAAAGAATCCGCCTGTACATTTGTACCCATTTTCAGTTCCTCCTTTTCAATGTTCCCTTCTAAAATCCAATTCATAAAACGCAGCGCCGGCTGACGCAAATAAAAAAGCCTTCCCACCCACATTCAGCCAAGCATTTCATGCGATAGCCAAAAGGGGCGAAAAGGCTTTGCTTTCCGCGGTACCACCCTTGTTTACGGTCATATGCAGACCGTCTCATGGATAATGAATATCCGTTTTGATAACGAGTAAACATTGCGTTCACTCGGCCGAGTCCTACTCTTCATATTTCAGACCGGCACTCTGAGGGGAGTTCACTTTGATTTGTTTTACCGGCTCTCAGCGTTACCGGCTCTCTGTGAAAAACTTCAGCAAAGCTACTTATCCTCTTCTGCGCTTTTTATTATGGCAGCTCTTTTATTAAAAAAGAACCTTCATTTGTTTGTTTTTTCAGTGTTTTATGATTTTTCTTTTTAGCGTGAATCATTTATTTGTTTTTGTTTGAACTCATATTACGCCCGTTTGCAGACAGTGTCAACAGCATTTTTATAATTATTAGACAATTTAGATTAATCAATCTATTTTGTATACGCTTTCATTACTGGTACAAAGGGATCTGTAAATGTTAAAAGTTTTTATCATTTTTTTATTAATCTCTCAAGATTACATGAAATTTTTCCGTTCATATACGAATATGTCACATTTTATTACACAATTTTTCTCTGTCCTTCCGGCATGCTTGTCAGATATTCCGTTCGATTGAACAGGCTCTTTCTACAGACATACGCATACACTGTTCTTATCTCGTAAGAAATGAGTGATGTCATGAATAAGATGTTATCAGGCATGCAGGGCCTGCCTCCTGGATTTCCGCCTTTACCGGTCTTACCGCCGCAGTCTTACTATCCTCCGGCCCCGATGCATACAGCACCAAATCAAGGCGGCCCTTCTTTTCAGCAGGGATTCCCGTCATCCGGATACGGACAGCAGACCCCGCAAAGCACGCTGTCATTCGCCGGGCAGCAATTCGTTCCGTACCCTTATACAACCGGGTACTACGGCCAATCCTTCAGTGACGTCGGCGGAAGCCTCGGCGCCGGGGCGCATCCCGGCGCGCTCGGGGGCGGTTTCAGCGGCCATGCCGGGGGCTTCAGCGCTCCGAGCGGATTCAGATGATACAAAAACCGGCCTCCCACGGCCGGTTTCTTTTCTTATTCACAGAGTATAACGGTCATTCCATTGATTCATTTCCTGCTCCGTATAGTAATCAGCCCTTGAAACCTCAACAATGATTAAACCGCATTGAGTGATTAAAAATTGCTTCAGTTCCTCAAACAGCTCGTCTTTTCCGCAAAAGATCGTTTCTATATTGTGATTTTTATATGCAAATGCGTACTTCAAAAGCTAATTCCTCCTGCTGTCTTTCTATCATTCATTGACAAAATGTATGATAGAAATTAGATAATTTATCACTCAAGGGCGCCTTAAGTATCTTTATACATATATTTATTACGATAAATATTACATTAAGTTTCATTTATATTAAAATTACTTTACAATTTTCATCAAATACGGAACTTTTGTTTCGTAAAACAAAAAATAAAATACAAAAAAACCTCAAACCCATTGTCAGGGCTTGAGGTTTTTATACGTCCCAGGAGAGATTCGAACTCCCGACCGACGGCTTAGAAGGCCGTTGCTCTATCCGGCTGAGCTACTGGGACATGAAAATCAAATTGTTCTGCTGATCATTTTACCATGATATCAGCGAATTGACAATATAGTCATCCGATAAAAAAGGCCAGCGGCATCAGTTTTCACTCTGATGTCACCAGCTCTTTTTTTATACGTCCCAGGAGAGATTCGAACTCCCGACCGACGGCTTAGAAGGCCGTTGCTCTATCCGGCTGAGCTACTGGGACATGAAAATCAAATTGTTCTGCTGATCATTTTACCATGATATCAGCGAATTGACAATATAGTCATCCGATAAAAAAGGCCAGCGGCATCAGTTTTCACTCTGATGTCACCAGCTCTTTTTTTATACGTCCCAGGAGAGATTCGAACTCCCGACCGACGGCTTAGAAGGCCGTTGCTCTATCCAGCTGAGCTACTGGGACAGCTTTTGCTTTATGTATCAGCGACAAGATTTATTATATACAGGTTCAAATCATAAGTCAATATTTTTTTAAAAACTTTTGATGGGGAAGAATGAAATCTCCCCCATCACTTGTTAAAAACTGATTGTATTCCCAAAGTCCTTCAATTCCCGACCCGTTTCATCGTAAAATGTCACGGCGCCTTCTCTTTCTGTAAGAGTAAGAATGGCATAGCTTTTCACATTGCGGACTCTCGGAAGACGGATGCTGCCCGGATTAATCAAAAGCTTGCCCCGAAGCTCTTCACTCCCGGCAATATGTGAATGGCCGAAGCAGACGATATCCGCCCCAAGCTCTTCCGCCCGGTAAAAAACAGTTAAAAGTGACTGTTTAATGCCGTGAAGATGCCCGTGAACGGCCAGAATTTTCTTTGAACCTGCGTCCAGAAGAAGTTCATCCTGAAACCCGCCGCCAAAGTCGCAATTGCCTTTTACCGTGTGAAACGGCGTAAGCGCCGGATGTGCGGCGTCAAGCTCTGAATCACCGCAATGAATCATCAGATCCGCTTCGTCTTCGTGCCGCTTTGCAATCGTCTCCAGCTCGTCTTCAAGGCCGTGACTGTCACTTATTATCAGCACTTTCATTGCATACGCTCCCCCTTATGAATCAAGCAGCTTTGACAGTTTCTTGAGCGCCTCAGCCCTGTGGCTGATTTTGTTTTTCTCAGCGCTTGTCAGCTGGGCCATGGTTTTATCTTTATCTTTTACAATAAAAATGGGATCATAGCCGAACCCGTTATCCCCCTCGGGTCCTTCCGCAATATACCCTTCAACATGACCTTCGACCGTTTTTGTTTCCCGCCCCGGCATGCTGACGGCAAGGGCGCAGCGGAAACGGGCCGTGCGCTGCTCTTTTTCGATGCCTTTTAATTCTGACAGCACCTTGTCCATATTCGCTTTATCATCTTTTGCTTCTCCGGCATAACGGGCTGAATAAACGCCCGGTCTGCCTCCAAGGTTGTCCACCGATAAACCGGAGTCGTCTGCAATGACCATTTTGTTGACGGCTTTTGCCACGGCTTCCGCTTTTAAGATGGCGTTTTCTTCAAAGGTATGTCCGGTTTCTTCAATTTCTTCCGTAAATCCGATTTCCGCCAAAGAAGAGACGCTGTAGCCTTTCGGTTCGAGTATTTCCTTGAATTCTTTCACTTTTCCCTGATTGTGTGTCGCAATAATGGCTTCTTTCACGCTGATCAGGCCTCTCTTTCTTATTTCAGTTCAGGCAATGTTTCTGCCAGCACTTCTTTTTGCTTTTGAATAAGCGTCTGGATTCCTTTTTCGGCAAGACTTAACAGTCCGTTTAAATCTTCACGGGAGAATGTGGCTTCTTCGCCCGTCCCTTGAAGCTCTACAAAACGTCCGCTTCCCGTCATGATGATATTCATGTCGACTTCAGCCGCCGAATCCTCTTCATAATTCAGATCCAAAAGAAGGCCTTCTTCTTTATCCATCCCGACAGAAATGGCCGCGAGATAATCTGTCACAGGAGAGGTTTTGATAACGCCGCTTTTTACGAGTTTGCCGATCGCAATGGCCATTGCCAAGAAGGCGCCGGTAATGGAAGCCGTTCTTGTTCCGCCGTCAGCTTGAATGACGTCACAGTCGATCCAGATCGTGCGTTCGCCAAGCTTCTCCAAATCAACGACGGCCCGGAGCGCGCGCCCGATCAGCCGCTGAATTTCCATCGTTCTGCCGGAGACCTTTCCTTTTGAAGATTCTCTTATCGTTCTTTGATTCGTCGCGCGGGGAAGCATGCTGTATTCCGCTGTGATCCAGCCTTTTCCTCCGCCGCGTAAAAATGGCGGCACCCGGTCTTCCACAGATGCATTACAGATGACCTTCGTATTTCCCGCTGTAATTAAAACAGAGCCTTCCGGGTGAGTGATAAAATCCAAATCAAATGTGATAGGGCGCAGCTCATCGTGCTGTCTTCCGTCGTGTCTCATATTTTACCTCCGATTATATGTACATAAACCTTTTGTTCCGGATTGTGAATAAAGAAAGAGGCAGCCGGAACGCTAACCTCTTTTTTACTAGTATATCAAAAATCGCAAATTAAAAACTACCCGTATTCACTTGTGACGGCCTCGAAACAGGTTTTGAAAGGGATTCTCCTTTTTCATTCACCAGTTCTGATTTTCCGTTTACTTTTATAGAAACACTTTTAATCGACGGCTGTTCGGTTAACGTGAGAACGATGCTGTCCAATACGCCCGATGATACCATTTTTGTTTTTTCGTCGGCGCTTCCGTAAATGGAGCTGTTAAAGTCCAGTGTAACCTGGCCGTCTTTCACTTTCGGCTTGCTGAGAAGCTTAACATCGTTATTAAAGTCCGTCAAAAGCCCGCTTGCTTTGCCCGGTCCGTCGGCGAGCTGTTCAACGGCAGCGGTGATGTCATCTGTTTCCGAATTGTCAATCCGCTTTGTGACAGGCACGTAGTATTCGCTTGTCTCTGTTTCCGCCAGATAATAGACAGTCAGCGGATGGGTGTCTGTCAGATCATTCACTCCGGCCGTTTCAATATTAATCCCGTCTTTTCTGCTTAAGTCGCCCGTAATCGGAGTGCCGCCCACAGGCATTTCTTTCAGTTCGTGCCCGTTGATTCTGATTTTGACTTTATCTATTGAGCTGAATTGGGTAAGCGTCCATGTAATCGATTGCAGGATTTTTTGTTCGTCTTCTTTTTTATAGTTTTTAAATTCCTTCGAAAAATCAGCGACGGCAGTGCCGTCTTTTTTAATATCGACATTTACCGTCGTATCCGCAGGGAGCACCGCTCTGAAGCCGTTCGGCAGGATTTCTGACACAGGCCCTCCCTGAACCAAATACTCAAGGGCCTGCTTTGCGGTTCCCTCACTGTTCGGAAGAGGCAGTGTCTGTGCTGCGACATAGCCGTTTTTATCAATCAGATACAGCTCTCGCATGACTGTATTGGCCGGCTGGTCGGCTTTAGAAGTGCCGTTTTTCTCTGACTGCTTTGGTTTTGCCTGAATTCCCGCTTCATCCTTTACATATGAAATGTCTTGAGGCGGGTCAATTTCCCCGGCTGTTTTATCGGATTGAAACAAACCGCATCCAGATAACACAAAAGCCGAAGTAAGACATGTTGCAGCAATGACTGCAGGTCCTTTTTTCAGCATACTTTTCCCTCCTAAGGCTGTTTGTACTATGATGTATACGAGCCCTGTCCGGGAAATAGACCGGGAAGCGCAAAAAAACCCGCCGTAAACAGCGGGTTTTTTTGATTTATTTTCTGACCGGCTCTTGAAGGGAGATGCACTCGACATGGCCGATTTCGTGGCCGAACCAGTCTTCGGCAATTTTTGCGAAACCGTTCCGCTCTCCCGTTGTAAGAAATTGATGCTCCGGTGCATGTTTCGATTGGTTTAACAAACCTTTATAAGACAAGATGGTGCTCACTTCTCTCGCCGTCTCGTCTCCGGAGGAAATGATTTTCACATGCTCTCCCATATAGTTCTGAATCGGATCTTTTAAAATCGGATAATGCGTACATCCTAAAATCAAGGTGTCAATTGATGTACCTTTTAAAGGCTCAAGCGATGCTTCAACCGCTTCCTCCGCTGATTCCTGAAGAAACCGTCCGCTTTCCACAAACGGCACGAGCAGCGGACAAGCCGTGTTCTTAACTTGAAGTTCTGCGTTTAATCCGAGCAGCGCCTGCTCATACGCTCTGCTTTTAATGGTATTGACCGTGCCGATGACGCCGATATGCTGGTTTTTCGTGACCTTTATCGCCGTTCTTGCACCCGGCTGAATGACGCCGACAACCGGAATATCCGTTTTGCGCTGAATATCCTCCAAGGCAATGGCCGTGGCCGTATTGCAGGCGATTACGAGCATTTTGATATGGTGGTTTTCCAGCAGGTAATCGGTCATTTCCCACGTGTATTGAAGAACTTCTTCTTCAGGACGCGGGCCGTACGGGCAGCGTTTTGTATCTCCCACATAGATGATATTTTCCTTCGGTAGCTGTCTCATGATTTCCTTAGCAACGGTTAACCCGCCAACCCCGGAATCAATGACTCCTATCGGCTGTTCCAACAAAATCGCCTCATTTTCTTTTCATTTCATGCTGCAGTTTCAATAATGATTTTTCGAAAGCGGCTGTTTCTTCTTCGGAAAATGTCGCAAACATATCCCTCAAATAAGCCTGTCTTTTCAAAATCACTTCTTGGATAATGCGCTCTCCTTCAGCGAGAAGATGAATTCTGACGACCCGTCTGTCGGCCGGGTCTTTCACCCGCTCGACAAGCTTATTTTTTTCCATGCGGTCTATCAGATCCGTCGTCGTGCTGCAAGCCAAATACATTTTGCCTGATAATTCGCCTATTGTCATATCCCCCAATTCATAAAGCCATTGAAGCCCCACGAATTGCGGCGGTGTAATTGCATATTGGTTAAGGATTTCTCTTCCTTTTTGTTTAATGATCACAGCGATATGGCGGAGTGATTTTTCGATATCCGCAACATGCTCTACAGATTTTGATGTCATTTGTCCATCCCTCACTCAAGGATCTTTCTGGGCTATGCGCTCCGTGTCTATTTTCCTTCTTTTTTTAAGAAAATGCAAGACTGACGGAGAAAAAGGAAAAACCGGGATTTTCACCGCATGCCCATCAGCCCGGGCGCCAACGCAAATAACCGGCTCCTTCTCGAAAAGAAGGAAAACCGGCAAGAATCAGAGCTCTAGCTCACCCATTCTAAGAAGCTCGACAACAGCTTGCGAACGCCCTTTCACACCTAACTTCTGCATGGCATTTGAAATGTGATTCCGTACAGTTTTTTCACTGATAAATAGCTCGCTTGCAATTTCCTTTGTTGTCTTGTCTTGAACGAGCAATTCGAATACTTCTCTTTCTCTTTTGGTCAGCAGCGGCTTTGATTGAAAATCTTTCTCCTTCAAGTATTGTAACCCTCCTTGCTAAGGTGAGAGCGAATCTGAAACGAATGGGTTTATATAGTCAAGATATCATATGTAAAGGGCGCTTCGGAGGTGACGTCTCTTAGAGAAATAGTTATCCGTTCAGGCGAGCAGAATGCCTTTCTCCCGCTCCGTCCAGCTGACCGCTTTGCCGCTTTTCTTCGACACTTGAACCATAACGACGGAACCTGTAAAGCACGGCAGGCCCGACTCATTTTCTCCAAGGTAATGAAGGGTGACGGACGCATTTCCGGCAGCGCTTGCTTTCACATAAATCCGCAGATTTTCATACGGCATCACCTGACGCATATAGTCGCACTGCTGGCTTGCGACGACCGTCATCGTTTCCGAGTTTTGCGCCGTTATGCCTCGCTGTTTGAAATAAGCGATCCGCGCTTCTTCAAAATAGATGAAAGGGGTTACATTATTCATATGGCCGAACATATCCGTTTCTGAAAAACGAACCGATACTTCAGTAAAGAAAGAAAACGACTGTCTCCATTCTTCAAACGGGACATCAATATATTGCGGTTGTTTCATCACCTTCAGCTCCTTATAAAAAAACCTCTCCCGTGCGGAAGAGGCTCTTTTTCTCTTTCTTATACTCTGTCGCTTCCGAAGAAATTACGGAATGCTTGTAAATTGGTATCTCTGTTCAAAGCGGCGATTGAAGTCGTAAGCGGAATGCCTTTCGGGCAGGATTGAACACAGTTTTGTGAATTCCCGCAATCTCCGAGGCCGCCGTCTGTCATTAACGCTTCTAAACGTTCTGCTTTGTTCATCGCGCCCGTCGGATGGGCGTTAAACAGACGAACTTGCGACATCGGGGCAGGCCCCATGAATTTCGACTTGCTGTTGACGTTCGGGCAGGCTTCGAGGCAGACGCCGCATGTCATGCATTTAGACAATTCATATGCCCACTGGCGGCGTTTTTCCGGCATTCTCGGCCCCGGCCCCAAATCGTAAGTTCCGTCAATCGGCACCCATGCTTTCACTTTTTTCAGTGAATCAAACATTCTGCTGCGGTCAACCTGAAGGTCACGGACAACCGGGAATGTTTTCATCGGTTTCAGACGGATCGGCTGTTCCAGCTTATCAATCAGCGCCGTACATGACTGGCGCGGTCTCCCGTTGATGACCATGGAGCAGGCGCCGCATACTTCTTCAAGACAGTTCATGTCCCATGCGACCGGAGTAGTTTTCTCTCCTTTTGCATTCACGGGATTTCTGCGGATTTCCATCAGGGCGGAAATCACGTTCAGGTTCGGGCGGTAATTGATTTCGAATTCTTCATCGTATGGCGCGCTTTCGGGCGTATCCTGACGTGTAATGATAAACCGTATCTTTTTCTCACTCATGATTATTTCGCCACCTTCTTCTTCGAGTAGTCGCGTTTACGGGGCGCAATCAGTGATACATCGACATCCTGATATTCAAATTCCGGAGCTTCAAACGGACCGGCATGTTTAGCCATCGTCGTTTTGAGCCACTCATCGTCATTTCTTTCAGGGAAATCCGGTTTATAGTGCGCTCCCCGGCTTTCATTTCGGTTATATGCGCCGAGCGTGATGACTCTGGCAAGCTGAAGCATATTGGAGAACTGGCGGGTGAACATCGCCCCTTGGTTGCTCCATTTTGTCGTATCGTTGATATTGATTTTCTTAAAGCGTTCCATCAGCTCTTGGATTTTGTCATCCGTTTTCAAAAGCTTGTCGTTGTGGCGGACCACCGTGACGTTGGCCGTCATCCATTCTCCGAGCTCACGGTGAAGCACGTAGGCATTTTCGTCGCCGTCCATCTTCATAATATCGGCCCATTTTTCTTCTTCTTTTTTCACATAGGAATCAAATAATGAAGAAGGCAGGTCTTCCGCTGATGTTTCAAGTCCGGAAACATATTTCACCGCATTCGGTCCGGCCACCATTCCTCCGTAGATGGCGGAAAGCAGAGAGTTCGCCCCTAAACGGTTTCCTCCGTGCATTGAATAATCACATTCACCCGCTGCGAACAGTCCGCGGATGCTTGTCATCTGATCATAATCAACCCACAGTCCGCCCATCGAATAGTGAACGGCAGGGAAAATTTTCATCGGAAGCTTGCGCGGGTCATCGCCCATGAATTTTTCATAGATTTCGATAATGCCGCCCAGCTTAACGTCAAGCTCTTTCGGATCTTTGTGCGACAGATCAAGATACACCATGTTTTCTCCGTTGATGCCGAGTTTCTGATTCACGCACACGTCAAAGATTTCACGTGTCGCAATATCCCGCGGCACGAGGTTTCCGTAAGCCGGATATTTTTCCTCGAGGAAGTACCAAGGTTTTCCGTCTTTATACGTCCAGACTCTTCCGCCCTCGCCGCGCGCCGATTCACTCATCAGACGCAGTTTATCGTCCCCCGGGATTGCTGTCGGGTGAATTTGGATAAATTCGCCGTTTGCATAATAAGCGCCCTGCTGATAGACGATTGATGCGGCAGATCCCGTATTGATCATGCTGTTTGTTGATTTTCCGAATACGATTCCGGGTCCTCCCGTCGCCATGATAACGGCGTCAGAACGGAATGACTCGATTTGCATATTGGTCAGATTTTGGGCTACGATACCGCGGCACGTGCGCTCATCGTCAAGCACGGCGCCGAGGAATTCCCAGCCTTCGTATTTTGTAACGAGACCCGCCACTTCATATCTGCGCACCTGCTCGTCCAGTGCGTAAAGAAGCTGCTGACCCGTCGTCGCTCCCGCGTATGCGGTTCTGTGATGCTGTGTACCTCCGAAACGGCGGAAGTCCAAGAGCCCTTCCGGCGTTCTGTTAAACATAACCCCCATGCGGTCCAATAAGTGGATAATGGACGGCGCCGCTTCACACATCGCTTTTACAGGAGGCTGGTTTGCCAAAAAGTCGCCTCCGTATACCGTGTCATCAAAATGCTCAAACGGAGAGTCTCCTTCCCCTTTTGTGTTGACAGCTCCGTTTATCCCGCCCTGCGCGCAGACCGAGTGAGAGCGTTTGACCGGAACGATGGAAAACAATTTAACGGCCGTGCCTGATTCCGCTGCTTTAATTGTCGCCATGAGGCCGGCAAGACCCCCGCCGACTACGATAATGCTTGATTGACTCATGATAGCCCCTCTCCCTCTAGTAATCTAGTTCTCTTACACAAACGCAAAAATCGCTTTTAAACCTACGTATGAAAGCGCTAAAAATATAATCAGCGTCACGTAAGTCGAAATTCTTTGAGAACGCGGCGTGACCGTGATCCCCCATGTGACCGCAAAAGACCATAAGCCGTTTGAAAAGTGAAAAATGACCGATAAAACGCCTACAATGTAAAAACCGAGCATAAACGGCGAGCTCAAAATATTCGCCATCATATCGAAGTTGACTTCAGCGCCCATCTGCGCGGCAATCCGCGTCTGCCATACATGCCAGCTGACGAAAATAAGGGTGAGAATACCAGTGACACGCTGAAGCACAAACATCCAGTTTCTGAAATAACTGTAGTGGCCAGCGTTGTTTTTCGCAGTAAATGCTATGTACACACCGTAAACCGCATGATAAATTAAAGGTAAGAAAATAATAAAAATTTCTAACGCATACCTGAACGGCAGACTGTCCATAAAGCCGGCCGCCTTGTTAAACGCATCCGCTCCCCTTGCGGCAAATTGGTTGACGACTAAATGCTGGATCAAAAAGATGCCGACCGGAATAACACCGAGCAAGGAATGCAATCTTCGAAAATAAAACTCTCTGTTCCCAGACATTACTTTACCCCCTGTTTGATTTAAGTGCGAAATGTACTAAAATCTCTGCCCCCACTTCGTTTCAATTGTAAGCACTTTATTAAAATTTATTGACAATTTCATTTTACTCCTCCCTCAAAAGGGCGTCAAGAAAACGTGTACATAAATTATAATTTTCGGAATTGATTATCTGGAGGGAAAATTTTATTTTCCTGCGATATCTTTCTCACTTTTTTTCACGTGTTTTATAGGATCATCCTGTAATCCTCCCCCTTGTTTAAGCTATAATAAACGAAGGAGAGAGGGGAATACATAATATGAAGAATAATTATGAAGCAGCTTTAGAACCTTTAACTGAACTCGACGTCAGCGCATACGGCTACGAATTAATCCGGGAAATCGTGCTTCCGGATATCCTCGGCCCGGAGCATTCATCCATGATGTATTGGGCGGGAAAACGCCTCGCCCGCAAATTTCCTCTTCAATCGTGGGAAGAAATCCCCGCCTTTTTTGAAAAAGCCGGCTGGGGAACTTTGACAAACGCAGGATCAAAAAAACAAGAATTGGAATTTGAACTGGAAGGCCCGCTCGTATCCAGCAGACTCAAACATCAGAAAGAGCCTTGTTTTCAGCTTGAAGCCGGTTTTATAGCCGAACAGATTCAATTGATGAACGATCAGATCGCAGAATCTTATGAACAGGTAAAAAAGAGAGCGGATAAAGTCGTCCTGACCGTAAAATGGGATATGAAGGACCCTGTATAATTGAAAAAAGGCGGTGACTCCAAGTCCCGCCTTTTTGCCTGCCCGTTTACACGGCAGACGGCTGTTTAGAAAGCTCAAACGCATCATGAAGCGCTTCGACCGCTTTCACCATATCATTTTCGCTGACAACCGCTGATACTTTTATTTCAGATGTGCTCACCATTTTGACTTGTACATTTTTTTCCGCCAGTACGGCAAACATGTCCGCGGCGACGCCGGGATTTGAAACCATGCCCGACCCGACAATGGAGACTTTTGCCAGTTTTCTTTCGGTTTCAATTTTTTCATAGTCAAGCGCGTTTTTATATTCTTCAAGCACGGCGACCGTTTGCGCGGCATCTTCCGTTTTCACTGAGAAAGAAATATCCGCTTCCCCATCGTCCGACTGTGTCTGAATAATAATGTCAACGTTGATGTTTCGTTTTGCCAGCGCGGTGAAGATTGTTGAAAGAGTAGTCAGTCCGCTTGTCAGGCCCGTAACGGACACCCTCGTGATCTGGTCTTCAAATGCAATTCCTCTGACGATTAAATTCTGCTCCATTGATGATTCCTCCTCAATTAATGTTCCCGCTTCATGTTCCGTACTTGACCGCACTTCTAAAGGCACTTGGTAGTTTTTCGCGAACTCAACCGCCCGCGGGTGAAGAACACCCGCTCCCAGATTTGCAAGCTCCAGCATTTCATCATAAGAAATTCCCGCCAGCTTTCTCGCTGACCGGACATACCGCGGATCTGTCGTAAATACGCCCGGAACATCTGTATAAATGTCGCATTTATCCGCTTCCAGCGCTGCGGCAAGAGCGACCGCCGTCGTATCGGAACCGCCCCGTCCGAGCGTCGTGATGCCTCCGTCTTCCGTTACGCCCTGAAAACCGGCAACGACTGTAATCCTGCCTTCTGCAAGCTGCGAACGAATCGCCGTGATATCAATATCCGTAATTCTCGCATTGCCGTGAACGGCTTCCGTGCGGACACCCGCCTGCCAGCCCGTATAAGAGACGGCGTCATATCCTTTTTCCTGAAGCGCCATGGCCAAAAGCGAAATCGTGACCTGCTCTCCCGTAGACAAAAGCATATCCATCTCGCGTCTGCTTGGTTCAGATGTGATTTCAGCCGCGAGGTTAACGAGCGCGTCGGTTGATTTTCCCATTGCCGAAACGACGACTACGACGTCATGGCCTTTTTGCTTTTCAGCAATGGCGCGATTTGCGGCATTTTGAATTTTTTCGGCAGAGCCGACGGAAGTGCCTCCGAATTTTTGTACGATAAGACCCATACTAGACCACCCTTTACATTTTGGTTCGTGCGGGTGAGGAGAAAAGAGCGTTTTGTCCACAATAAAAAAAGCAATGAGAGGAATAGCTCTCATTGCTTTTTCATATCATTACGATTGATTATGAACAACGAGATAGCCCTCCAAGAAAATGAATTCTTGACAGCCTTACATTTATTTAATGCAAGGCCAGCAAATCACACCGATGGGATGTGATACACTTCGGCGACGCTCCCCTTTCAGCCTTTTTCGCAGAATCCATCATTCTCCAAAGGCTTACTAATGAAGTTCGCACCTCTATCTTCACCATATAACACGATCTTATGAAATTAGTTCACATTCTAGCAGATTTTTCAGAAAAGCACAATACTATTTTTTTAATTTTTCAAACAGCAGCTGGGCCGCCGCGGCCGGCACACCCGCTTTTTTGATATCGTCAAGGCTTGCTTCCTTCATCTTTTTGACAGATCCGAAATGTTTTAAGAGCATTTTTTTGCGTTTTTCACCGATTCCGGGGATATCATCCAGAACGGATTGAAAGACGCTTTTTCCCCGGATCTGTCTGTGAAAGCTGATCGCAAAACGGTGAACTTCGTCCTGAATACGCTGAAGCAGGTAAAACTCTTGGCTGTTCCGCTCCAGAAACACCGGTTCAAGCGGGTCGCCGATCAAAAGGTTGGATGTTCGGTGTTTATCATCTTTCGCCAATCCCGCTACCGGGACATCAAGGCCGAGCTCATTCTCGAGCACGTCGCGCGCCGCGTTAATCTGCCCTTTTCCGCCGTCAATGATGATTAAATCCGGCAGCGGAAGATTTTCGCGGAGCACCCTCGTGTACCTTCTTCTGATGACTTCCCTCATTGAGCCGTAATCATCCGGCCCTGTTACGGTTTTAATTTTATATTTGCGGTATTCCTTTTTATTCGGTTTTCCGTCAATAAAGACAATCATGGCCGATACGGGGTTTGTGCCTTGAATATTGGAGTTGTCAAACGCTTCAATCCGATGCGGCGTATAAATATTCAGCGCTTCGCCGAGCCGTTCGGCTGCACCGATTGACCGTTCCTCATCCCGCTCGATTAACGAGAATTTTTCCCGCAGGGCGATTTTCGCATTTTTGTGCGCAAGCAAAAGCAGCTCTTTTTTCGGGCCTTTTTTCGGCTGATGCACGGCGGTTTCCAACAGCTCGGTGATCATGTCCCTGTCAACGCTGTCAGGCACCAGAATTTCCTTAGGCAGAAAGTGATTGTTTTTAGAGTAGAACTGGCCGATGAAGGTCAGAAATTCTTCATCCGCTTCCTGATACATCGGAAACATGCTGACGTCGCGTTCGATCAGTTTTCCTTGGCGTATGAAAAAGACTTGGACGCACATCCAGCCTTTATCGTAGGCATATGCAAACACATCGCGGTCCAGAAGGTCATTCATGGTCATTTTTTGCTTCTCCATCGTCGATTCGATGTGAGCAAGCTGGTCGCGGAATTCTTTAGCCCGTTCAAATTCAAGCTTTTCCGCCGCTTCTGCCATTTTCGCTTCGAGCTCTTTTTTGATTTCGTTATGCCCTCCCTTTAAAAAACGGGTGATGTCTTCAACAATCTCGCGGTTTGTCTCCTCAGATATATCCTTTACACATGGGGCGAGGCATTGTCCGAGATGATAATAGAGACAGACGCGGTCCGGTAGCTTTGAGCATTTCCTGAGCGGGTAAAGGCGGTCCAGCAGTTTTTTCGTTTCCCGCGCCGCCTGCACATTCGGATACGGGCCGAAATAGCGTCCTTTGTCTTTTTTGACATTCCGGGTGACAATCAGCCGCGGATGGCGTTCATGGGTGATTTTAATAAAGGGATAGGTTTTATCATCTTTCAGCATGACATTGTATTTCGGATCGTATTTTTTAATCAGATTCATTTCCAAAATTAGCGCTTCAAGATTGGAGGAAGTCACGATATATTCAAAGTCCTCAATCTCCGACACAAGCCGTTGGGTTTTTGCGTCGTGAGAACCGGTGAAATAAGATCGCACCCTGTTTTTCAAGACTTTCGCTTTCCCCACGTAGATGACTGTTTTTTGACGGTCTTTCATTAAATAACAGCCCGGCTGATCGGGAAGGAGGGCCAGTTTTTCTTTCAGTTGTTTATTCATACGTTACCCTTCCTTACATTCATTTCTCGTGTCCATTCAGTGTATCACGAACACTTGTTTTTCTCCATTCTCAGCTTTTGGAAGGTCAAAAAAAGGCGATTCCCTTCAAAGGAATCGCCCTGCCGTAACGGAAGCTTTCGGCTTACAGATGTTTGTTTACAAGCTCTTCAAGAGCTTCTTTCGGTTTGAAACCGACAGATGTTTCAACGACTTCTCCGTCTTTCAATACGAGAAGTGTCGGGATGCTCATGACGCCGTATTTACCGGCAGTTTCTTGGTTTTCATCCACGTCGATTTTGACGATTTTCAGTTTGTCTCCCATTTCTTGATCAAGCTCTTCAAGAACGGGCGCGATCATTTTACAAGGTCCGCACCAAGGAGCCCAGAAATCAGCCAATACGACACCTTCACTTGTTTCAGCTGAGAACGATTGATCAGTTGCTTTTACGATAGCCATTTGTTATTCCTCCAATTGTCAAATGATGATTTTTAGTATAGCATCTCCCATTCGTTCATGCTAATTTAATGCTTATATTATTTTCTCCCGATCCCGCCGAAAATAATCTTATTTATACAGTGTATTATAACCGGGCGGCAGGCGTTCAAAACTTAAGATGGATTCGCAGGCAGCGTGATTAGTACAACCGCCATCGGAGGAAGCTCCGCCTCAAGTTTTCCGCCCTTTTGAGAAAACCCGGAAAACGGCTTAGGTTTGACGTTTTCCGGACTGCTGAATGTATTATGGGCATTCATTTTTTCCGCGTGCAGAATCGTTCCCGAAGGCTTCCCTGCCTTTTTCATGCCCCGCAGTTCAATCTTCACATCAGCTTTGTGCAGATGATCGATATTGCAAAGGCTGATATGTATGTCTCCGTTTTGCTGTTTGGACGCTGAAATGCTGACTTGCGGGAGCCGGCCGTCATTCCATTCGTACCCGGCTGCTTTTGTTTCTGTCGCCAAAAGAGAAGCGTCCTGATGCACCTTAAACATATCAAACACATGATACGTCGGCGTCAGCAGCATGTCTTTCCCTTCTGTCAGGATCATTGCCTGAAGCACGTTGACGGTTTGCGCGATATTGGCCATCTGTACGCGGTCTGCGTGCTGATGAAAAATGTGAAAATGCGTGGCTGCGACAAGGGCGTCGCGGATCGTATTCTGCTGATACAGAAAGCCCGGATTCGTGCCTGGCTCAGGATCAAGCCACGTGCCCCATTCATCAATGATCAGCCCGACTCTTTTTTCGGGATCGTACTGATCCATGATGGCGCTGTGCCTTGTGATCAATTCATCCATATGCGCCGCTTTTTTCATCGTGATGAACCATTCATCTTCCGTAAACTCCGTCGCTGATCCTTTCCCCTTCCAGAAGTCGCCCGGTATTGTGTAATAATGCAGGCTCAGCCCGTCCATGAGATCAGCGGCTTTTTTCATTAAAGTTTCAGTCCAGCGGTAATCGTCGACATTCGCGCCGCCGGCAATTTTATAGATTTCATTACCGCTGTAATTGCGGACATAGGTTTGAAAGTTTCTGTAAAGGTCGGCATAATACTCAGGATGCATGTTTCCGCCGCAGCCCCAGTTCTCATTCCCTATTCCGAAATATGTCAGCTTCCACGGTTTTTCCCGCCCGTTTTCTTTTCTCCAGTCGGACATCGGCGTGCCCGCTTCAAACGTCATGTATTCAATCCAATCAGCCATTTCTTTAATCGTTCCGCTGCCGACGTTTCCGGCGATGTACGGTTCGCAGCCGAGCAGTTCACAAAGCATCATAAACTCGTGCGTGCCGAATTCATTGGAATCAATCGTCCCGCCCCAATGGGTATTCAGCATGGTTTTGCGTTTCCCTACGCCGTTTGCCCAATGGTATTCATCTGCAAAACAGCCGCCCGGCCATCTGAGGACGGGAATCTGAAGCTGTTTGAGGGCGGCGGCGACATCCGTCCTGACCCCGCCGGTATTCGGAATATCGGAATCTTTTCCGACCCAGATGCCCTCATATATGCCTCTTCCCAGGTGTTCCGCGAAATGTCCGTATATGTTTTTATTAATGGTTCCCCGTGTGATATCAGTTTGAATGACTGCCGTATTGTGAGACAAACTTGATCATTCCTTTCCCTTAATAAGAATGAAAGCACTACAGCCGATCTATGTATCTGGGATGTATGCTGAATGGATAAGTTTGTAAGCGCTTTACAAAAGCTTATTATATTGGTTCGTACATGTCAATCTCTTATTTTATCAACCTTTAATTTGTACGAACCAATTAACACAAATTAAAACCCTCTGACAAATAAGCCAGAGGGTTTATGATTATGAATGAATATTGGCATTTTTAAATTCCTGCGTCAGAAGCGGAACCACTTCGAACAAATCGCCGACAATTCCGTAGTCCGCTATTTTAAATATTTCCGCTTCCGGGTCTTTGTTAATGGCAACAATGACCTTACTGTTTGACATGCCCGCCAAGTGCTGAATCGCTCCGGAAATGCCGCAGGCGATATACAAATCCGGCGTGACGACTTTTCCCGTCTGGCCGATTTGAAGAGAATAATCGCAATAGTCCGCGTCACACGCGCCGCGTGAAGCGCCCACCGCTGCTCCGAGCACCTCGGCAAGTTCTTTTAACGGTTCAAATCCATCTTTGCTTTTTACACCGCGGCCGCCTGCTACGATAATTTTCGCTTCTGATAAATCCACGCCGTCCGCCGTTTTTTTGACTACTTCTTCAATGACCGTCCGCAAATCTGCCGGAGGCGCCGCAAGCTCTTCGATATCACCCGTCCGGCTCGCGTCTTTTTCTAATGCCTGAATATTATTCGGACGAATCGTCGCCAAAATGAACGGATCAGTTGAAATCACCTGTTCAAAGGCTTTGCCGGAATAGATCGGTCTTGTAAAAACGATGTTGTCTCCGGTAACGCTTACATCCGTGCTGTCTGAAATCAGCCCCGTTTCAAACCGGGCCGCAAGCTTAGGTGACAAATCTTTTCCCATAGAAGTGTGGCCGAAAATGACCGCATCAGGCTTTTCATTTTCGATCAAATCCCCGAGAACCGCGGCATATCCGTCCGCCGTATACTGAGAAAGCCCCGGCGAATCGGCCGTAAATACTTTGTCGGCGCCGTACTGAATGAGTTCTGGTGCTGCATCAGCTGCGCCTTTTCCCATCAGCACGCCGATGACATCTCCTCCGCCGGAAATGGTTTTGCCTGCGGCTATGGCTTCAAAGGTGACGTTCCGTAAGGCGCCGTCACGAATTTCTCCGAGTACGATCACTTTTTTTCCCATTCTGACATCCCCCAGTTTCTTTAATATCGGTTTATACGACTTTGGCTTCTTTTCTCAGCAGTGACACAAGCTCTTTCGCCTGCTCAGCGGCTTCTCCTTCGATCAGTCTGCCCGCTTCTTTTTGCGGCGGCAGAAAACGTTCGATCGTTTTGAGCTTCGGTGCGGCATCATCTTCATCAATGTCGAGATCATCGAGCTCAAGTTCTTCCAGCGGTTTTTTCTTCGCCTTCATAATGCCCGGAAGCGACGGATAGCGCGGCTCGTTTAAGCCTTGCTGTGCCGTGATGACTAAAGGAAGTGAGGTTTTAATGATTTCGGTATCCCCTTCATTGTCTTTCTCTGCCACAGCTTCATCGCCGCTGATTGTCAGTTTTGTGATCGTTGTGACGCAAGGAATGTTCAGCAGTTCGGCAAGCCTTGGAGCCACTTGGCCTGAACCGCCGTCAATCGCGACATTTCCGCCGAGAATCAGATCATATTCCCGGTCCTTGAAATAATGATATAAGATAGTTGAAATGGAGTATTGGTCAGGATCGCTCAGATCATCTTCAATATTGATTAACACCGCCTGGTCACAGCCCATCGCAAGGGCGGTTCTCAGTTCTTTCTCCGCATCTTCTCCGCCGACGGTTACGGCGGTAACGCTTCCGCCGTGCTCTTCCTTCAGCTGAATGGCTTCTTCAATGGCGTATTCATCATACGGATTAATGATAAATTCGGCCCCGTCCTCCTGAATCTTTCCTGCTTCAATGACGATTTTCTCTTCTGTGTCAAACGTCCGTTTCATCAGTACAAATAGATTCATATTTTTATCCCCTTTATCTTCGCCCACCGAATTGAGGCTTTCTTTTTTCGAGAAATGCCTGAATGCCTTCTTTTGCGTCATCTGATGCAAATGCTTCCCCAAAGCGCTTTGCTTCAAGCTTTAAGCCGCCGTCATAAGAATAGATCTTATTTGAATAAAGGAGCTCAAGCAGATAAGCCATCGACTGCGGGCTTTTTTCCGCAAACTTGCCCGCGAGCGTTTTCGCCTTTTTCAGCAGCTCTTCCTCATGTTCGGCGCCTATCGTGACAAGACCGAGGCTGAGCGCTTCTTCTCCGGACACAGGTTCTGAAGTGCCGATCATTTCAAGCGCTTTCGCCGTACCGACGTACCGGGGAAGCCGCTGCGTCCCGGCAAAGCCCGGAATAATGCCGAGATTCAGCTCGGGCAGGCCTAGCTTTGCATCCAATGTAGCGATTCTGATATGGCAGGCCATGGCTAGCTCAAGGCCGCCTCCGAGCGCAGCGCCGTGAATCGCTGCGATCACGGGCTTCGGAAACCCTTCAATTCTTTCCATCAGCTGCTGGCCTTTATCCGCCATGGCAGAAGATTGCTCAAGATTTTCAAGCGACGTAAATTCCTTTATATCGGCGCCCGCCGAGAAAAATTTCCCCTCACCGCGAATGATGATGCTTCTGACGCTGTCATCTGTTTCACATCGGTCGAACAGACCGGACAACTCATCTAAAACCGCACCGGATAGCGCGTTGGCCGGCTGATGATTAATGGTAATCACCGCAACAGATTGTTCTACCGCCATCGAAAGGCTGTTCATCCGTCAACCCCCTTTAGTTTTGATGAATCCCTGACACCAACAGCTCCAATACCTTGTCTGACAAATCCGGAAGATCATATTTCTGATCGTTCATCACCCATGTTGTCACTGTTTCATCTATCGTCCCGAATATCATCTGCCGGGCGAGGCGGACGTCGAGATTGTCTTTCCATTCCCCCGACTTGATTCCTTCGGTCAAAATGGTGTCCAGCATGTTTAAATAACCTTTTAAAATATCATTGATTTTCAGGCGCAGCTTGATATTTGACTGTCTGAGCTCAAGCTGGGTCACAATCGCGAGGTGGCGGTCATTGCCGAGCAGTGTGAAATGCTGCTTAATAACGAGGGCGAGTTTTTCTTTTGCCGTCGTTTTTTCTTTCACTTCTTCTTCCATGCGTTCAATGAACTGGCCCATCTTTTCTTTAAAAAGAGAAATGAGTATATCCTCTTTGTTTTTGAAATATAAATAGATGGTGCCGTCCGCAACGCCGGCCTGCTTGGCGATTTTGGACACCTGTGATTGGTGATAGCCGTTTTCCGCTATGACTTCTACTGCTGCATCAATAATCTGCATATACTTTGGCCGTTTTTGGTTCAATGTCATCGTTCCTTCCTTCGATAAATGAATGACTATTCATTCATAACTTCATGATAAAAAGGAATCCGGATTTTGTCAAGTTTTTCTTTTAAGGCACCTTGTTTTCACGGGAAGCATCTTCTTCTTCGACTAAACGCCTTCTTAATATTTTTCCGACGGCCGTTTTCGGAAGCTCTTTTCTGAATTCGTAAAGCTTCGGGACTTTGTACGGCGCAAGCCGCTCTCTTGCAAACGCATCAAGCT
This sequence comes from Bacillus sp. L75, assembly GCF_003676355.1. Classification (NCBI taxonomy): domain Bacteria; kingdom Bacillati; phylum Bacillota; class Bacilli; order Caryophanales; family Bacillaceae; genus Bacillus; species Bacillus sp. L75. Next base: position 111,794 of record NZ_ML064903.1, on the reverse strand, counting down.
CATCGGCATCTGCCTCGGCGCCTTTTTTCAAAACGATAAATGCTTTCACCGTTTCCCCTCTGTAGGAATCAGGGACGCCCGCTACGACGATTTCCTGAACGGCTTCATGCTCATAAAGCGCCTCCTCCACCTCCCGGGGGTAAATGTTGTATCCGCCGGCAATGATGATGTCTTTTTTCCTGTCGGCGATGTAGAAAAATCCTTCCTCATCCATATATCCCATATCTCCGGTAAACAGCCAGCCGTCTCTGATGACACGCGCCGTCTCCTCCTGCTTATTCCAGTATCCTTTCATGACCTGAGGGCCTTTTACGATCAGCTCGCCGTGTTCATACGGCCCCGCAAGCCCGCCTTTTTCTTCTGAATAGATTCCGGCGTCGGTATTGGGCCAGGGACAGCCGATGCTGCCGGGTTTATTTTTTCCCCAAATGAAGTTTGAATGGGTAACCGGTGATGCTTCGGATAATCCGTAGCCTTCCACAAGCTTTCCTCCGGTCACTTTTTCAAATTTCTGTTTGACCTCAACCGGCAGCGCCGCTGAACCGCTCGGACAGCTTTCAATGGAGGACAAATCATACTTATTCAGCTCCGGGTGATGCAACAGCCCGATGTAAATCGTCGGTGCCCCGGGAAAAACCGTCGGCTTCAGCCTGTCGATTGTTTTCAGGGTATCCAAAGGATTAAATTTAGGAAGAAGGATCATTTCACATCCCTGCATAATGGAAAAATTGAGCACGGCGGTCAATCCGTACACATGAAAAAAAGGCACGATGCCGAGCACCTTTTCGGCTCCCTTTTTCATTTTGTACATCCAGGCGGCGCACATTTCTGTATTGGCCTGAATGTTCCGGTGTGTGAGCATGACGCCTTTCGGATAGCCGGTTGTTCCGCCCGTGTATTGAAGCACGGCGATGTCATGCGCAGGGTCAATATCAAATGGCTCTGCCTCCTCCGCGCTTTCGTTTTTTAAAATATCCGCTAATTTGTGAATTTGTTCGCAGCCGTCATAATCAATATGCACCTGTTGTTTTTGCGTGAGCGTATACAGCATATTTTTCGGAAACGGCAAAAAGTCTTTTATACTTGTTGTAATAATGCGTTCGACGATTGATAACGTTTTCATTTTTATCACCTTCGGAAACAGCATATCAAGGGTGATGATCACGCGCGGCGCACTGTCTTTCAGCTGATACTCAAGCTCGTGTTCCGTGTAGAGAGGATTGGTCTGAACGACAATGCCCCCGGCAAACAATACGCCGTAAAAAGCGATGACCGACTGCGGACAATTGGGCAGCATAATGGCGGCTCTGTCACCTTTTTTCAGGCCTGTTTTGCGTAAAAAAGCGGCTAGCTTTAACGAATCTGTGAGAACGTCTTGAAATGTGAGTTTTTTTCCGAGAAAATAAATGGCGGTATGGTTCGGGAATTGAGCTGCGGAGTTTGTCAGATTGGATGGCAGGGTTTGATCGGTAAATTCAAGCTCATGCGGAATCTCTTCGGGATATTGAGAAAGCCATGGCTTTTCAGACTGCATAATACCTCTCCCTTCTGTTTTCCTATACGCTATTATTATAGCAGAAGGGTGATTGGAATGGGAAAGCGTTTCATGTGAAATTTCGAGTTTCAGGAGGTGTTGAGCTTGCTGGAAACGCTGCATTTTGAAGAAGGAGTTCCTATCCTGCGCCAGCTGCCGAAGCCGTTTACGTCGGCCGCCTTTTTGCTTCATCCCTTTGTCCGGATGCCTGATGGGTGGGAAGAGCAAAAGCGCAAACGGCCTTATGAACATATATATCCGAGTGATGAGGAGATCATCGCGATGGGCAGACCCGTTTCCTGGAAATCCGTCATGACCGTTTGCGGATTGCGCTCTGAAAAAGAGACGGCGCTTGCGCTTATGAGCGCTGTCATGGCACTTCGGGATGAATATGCACATCCTGAATCCGCCGAGCTGTTAAATCGGCTTCATCATCCCGATCTGTACTTGCCGAGCGATGATGTCACTTCGCCATTTTTGATACCGGGACTTTTGGATGTGTTCCGTTCAAAAGGCATAAAGCGCTGCACTTATTATGAGCCGGTCGAAGAGAAAGGCATATTTTCACTCAATCAAACGGCGGCTTCGGATGTATGCGGATTGCTGCGGGCTGACATGATCATTGCCGACGAAAAACGGCGCGCCGCTTTTATGAGCATATATGATTCTTTTACGACACTCTTTCTCATGGAAGATCAAGACATGCCGTCTGTCATCCGCGCCATGAGTTGGGAAGCCGTCATTTGCTCTGATACGGCCTGCATAAACTGGTATTCTCAATAAAAAAGGCCGCCGATTCTAGTTCGGCAGCCTTTTTTCAGTATTAAGATGTCATGACCAGATAAATAAGTCCGATGAACAGAAAAATTCCCGCTGCCGACAGCAGCACTTTCGCAAGCTTCTCCATTTTTCCCCGTCCCCTTAAATCCCGGCGGCCACCACGAATGACAGGCCGACTGAGATGACAAATGAAATAAAGCCGACAGCTCTGTTATCTTTTTCAATTTCTTTATCAATTTTAAACCGGGGCGTCAGAAATTCAAAGATAAAATAGCTGATTAAAAGCATAATAAATCCGTATACGCCCCAGCCGATCATTTGCAAAAGCGAATTATGCTGGGCGATGCTGTGCTGAAAGACATTTGCGATACCGAGAATTTTCCCTCCGGTCGCCATTGCCACCGCAAGATTGCCTTTTTGGATTTCCACCCAGTTTTTATAGGATGTCACCAATTCAAACACGGTCAGAAAAATGACGAGACACAAGACGGCTACACTGTAATAAGCCGCGATTTCAACAAGCTCATTTTCCCAAAAAGCATTCATGACGTTTACTCCCTTTTTATTTTAGTTCGACAATCGTTACGCCTGATCCTCCTTCTCCCGCTTCCCCGAACCGCGAGCTTTTCACGCTGCGGTGGTTTTTCAGAAGATCCTGCACCCCTTTTCGGAGGGCGCCCGTGCCTTTTCCGTGAATGATGGACACTCTCGGATAGCCGGCAAGCACCGCGTCATCTAAATATTTTTCGACGCGGCTGAGGGCGTTTTCGTAACGCTCTCCCCTGAGATCAAGTTCAAGGGATACGTGATAATCCTTCCCTTTTACGGCGGTGATTGCTTTTTCTTTTTTCGGTTCAGGAGCCGATTTGAGAAACTCAAGATCTTTTTCCTTCACCTTCATTTTGAGGATGCCGATTTGGACGTTCCATTCTTTCTCGCCGGTTTTCTCAAGCAGCGCCCCTTTTTGTCCGAATGTGAGCACCTTTACTTCGTCGCCCGGCTTCAGCTCGCGTTTTTTCTCTGTCTTTCTTTCCGGCTGCTTTGATTTTTCAAAAGCCGGCATCGCGTCTCCGAGACGTTTTTTGGCGTCAATCAGCTCGTGTTCCTTAAAGGATCTGTGTTCTTGCTTGATGGACCTGAGCTCGCGGATGATCTGTTCGGCTTCATTTGCGGCGGCTTCCAGTTTTTCCGCAGCTTTCTGCTCGGCTTCTTCCATCATTTTATCTTTTTGGGCGTTTAGCTCAATGATTTGCTGCTGAAGTTCTTTGTGCAGTTTTTCTGCTTCTTTTCTGATTGATTCGGTTTCAGAAAGCTCTTCATCCGCTCTTTTTTTGCTTTTTTCAAGCGATGCGATCATCAGATCGACTTCGTTATGTTCGGCGGTCATTTCTGACTTCGCCTGGCCGATGATATGCTCCGGAAGCCCAAGGCGTCTTGAGATTTCAAATGCGTTGCTTCGGCCCGGCACTCCGATCAGAAGCTTATAGGTAGGCGAAAGCGTTTCAATGTCAAATTCAACGCTGGCATTCATGACGCCTTGTCTGTTATATCCGTATGCTTTCAGTTCCGGATAATGGGTTGTCGCAAGCACTCTGGCGTTTGTCCGGTGAACTTCGTCAAGGATGCTCATGGCAAGCGCCGCTCCTTCCTGCGGATCTGTTCCGGCACCGAGTTCATCAAACAGCACAAGACTGTTTTCAGACACGTCTTTTAAAATATTGACGATATTGACCATGTGGGATGAGAACGTACTCAGACTTTGTTCGATCGACTGTTCATCGCCGATATCGGCAAACACATTGTCAAATACGGCTGCTTCCGATCCCTCATCAGCCGGTATGTGCAATCCTGCCTGCGCCATTATCGTCAGCAGCCCGAGTGTTTTTAACGTAACGGTTTTACCGCCCGTATTCGGTCCCGTGATAACGATCGTTGAGTAATCTCCGCCCAGTTCAATATCGTTGGCCACGACTTGATCTTGGGGCAGCAGCGGATGGCGTGCTTTTTTAAGACGGATAAAACCGTCTCCGTTCATGAGTGGTTTTGTCGCCTTCATCGCTTTTGCGTATCTCGCTTTAGCGAAAATGAAATCCAGTGTCTGCAGCACTTCCACATTTTGAGCGATTTCTTGTGTGTGTTCAGCCGTATGCTCCGTCAGCATCCGGAGAATCCGTTCGATTTCCTGTTTTTCTTTTACTTTCGCCTGCTGAAGCGAGTTGTTCATATCTACGATCGCCTGCGGTTCAATAAACAGTGTCGCACCGGATGAAGATGTATCGTGGACAATTCCGCCGTAGCTTGATCTGTATTCCTGTTTGACCGGGATGACAAAGCGGTCATTCCGAATCGTAACGATGGTGTCAGACAGCATTTTAGAAGCGGAAGATGAACGCAGCATCGATTCAAGCCGGTCTCTGACTCTTGATTCAAGCGTCCTGAGCTGCGTGCGGATTCCCCTTAAAGCAGGAGACGCATGATCAAGCACTTCACCATGGTCATCAATGCAGGAGTTAATCTCCCTTTCCAAATCGCCTAATGTAATCAGTTCTTCTGCATGGGCCTGTATCAGCGGAATGCCGACGCCGTCTTCTGTCATTTGGCTGATAAAATGCTTCATTTGGTTAACGGCATACAGCAGCCCGGACAATTCGGTGAATTCCGCCGGCGTCAGCACACTGCCGATTTCCGCCCGCCGTAAAGCGGATCTTATGTCGGTCAGACCGCCGAACGGAGCATGGCCTCTCAAGCGCATGACCGCGGATGCTTCTTCGACTTCATCCAGCTGTTTTTGGATGTCTGAGAGATCCGTCAAAGGTTTCAGCTGCAGAAGCTTCTCCCGGCCGAGCGATGAGGCGGCATGTGCGGTAATCTGTTCTTTTACTTTATGAAATTCAAGTGATGATAACACTTTTTGCTGCACGGTTTTGTGATCCTCCTTACTTAATCATTGCGCGTCAGAAATGCTTTGACCTCGTGTAGCGGCCGGGCGTTTAACACATGTTTTGTCTCCGTCCACCCTTTGCGCGCTGCGGTCACGCCCGTTTTCATATCATCGAGCATCTCGATATTATGGGCATCGGTATTAATGACCAAAGTCACGCCTTTTTCATTTGCTTTGATCAGATGCTCAGTCCGTAAATCAAGGCGCGCGGGGTTTGCATTCAGTTCAAGCGCCGTATTTGTTTTGGCGGCGAGTTCAATCAGCATGTCGATGTCGACTTCATAGCCGGCCCGTCTGCCGATCAGGCGTCCCGTCGGGTGGGCGATAATGTCCACGTGCTTATTCGTCAGCGCCTGTTCAAGCCGTTTCATAATGACATGCTCCGGCTGGCTGAAGCTTGAATGAATAGACGCGATGACAAGATCCATTTCCGACAGAACACTGTCATCATAATCAAGCGAACCGTCGGGGAGAATGTCCATTTCTACGCCTTTAAAAATATGAAAATTTTCAAATTCAGCATTTAACGCGTCAATTTCTTCCGCCTGTTTTTTGAGCCGTTCGGCCGTTAACCCGTTGGCTACCTTTAAATATTGGGAATGGTCGGTGATCGCCATGTACTGATAGCCTTTTGCCATACACGCTTCTGCCATTTCTCTGATGGAAAAAGCGCCGTCACTCCAGGCTGAGTGCATGTGGAGATCGCCTTTTATCGCTTTATGCTCCACAAGATCCGTTTCTTCCCGGTACGTGTCGACCTCCTGCCCGCTTTCTCTGAGCTCAGGAGGAATAAACGGCAGACCGAAGTGGGCGTAAAACGCTTCTTCGCTCGGGAATGTTTTGACGTCTCCCGTTTCCATGGTTTCTACTCCGTATTCACTGATCCGTTCACCGCGCTCTTTCGCCAGCTGGCGCATTTTAATGTTGTGATCTTTAGAACCGGTAAAATGATGCAGTGTGGTGGCAAACTGTTCCTCTGTCACAAGCCGGAAATCCACACTCGTCTCATATTCAAAGGTCAGGATGACTGATACTTTTGTATCCCCGCTCGCTATCACGTCTTTTACGTTCGGGAGGGAAAGAAGCTGTTCTCTGACAGCCTCCGGATGATCTGTAGCGATAATGTAATCGAGATCTTTTACGGTTTCCCGCGCTCTTCTGAGACTGCCGGCCCGGGAATATTTCTGAATATCCGTCAGCCGGGCCAAATGTTCTTCAATTACTGAAGCAATGCTGAGCGCATAGCCGATCGGAAACCGTTCCGGCTGTTTTCCGGCTTCTCCGAGAGCCTGGAGGATTTTCTCCTCCGTTTTTTTGCCGAAACCGGCGAGCCCCTGTACTTTTTGCTGCTCGCATGCTTCTTTCAGCGATTCCGCGTCATGAACGCCCAGTTCCTGATACAGCTTGGCGATTTTTTTGCCGCCGAGGCCCGGAAGCTTCAAAAGAGGAACCAAGCCTTCCGGAACTTCTTTCTGCAATTGGAGAAGCGTGCCGGACACACCTTCCTGCATATATTCACGAATGACGCCGTAGGTGCCTTTTCCGATTCCGGATAAAGACATCATGTCGTCGATTTCCGACAGGCTGCGGTCATCCTGCTCAAGCGCCGCTGCCGCTTTTCGGAAGGCTGATATTTTAAACGGGTTGTCCCCTTTCAGTTCCATATAGACCGCAATCGTTTCAAGCAGCCTGATGATATCTTTTTTATGCATACTGTTAACCCCCAGTCGTTTCCTGCTTCTCATCATACAAATTTTTCTCCTCCGGCACAACTGACGCAGAGCTTGAAAAAAACTTCTCCGGTCAAGAGAAGTTTTTTATGCCCCGTACTGGGCCCACAGTTCTTGCAGGAGCCCTGACAGATACGGCGTATGATGTGTGATGATATTTGCAAGCGTCGATTGTGCGAGCATATCCTGAAGCGCGCTTACCGGCAGTACGGATGCGACGTATAACAGGATAAACGCAAATAAATAGACTTCCAGAAATCCGAGCACCCCGCCCAGCAGTTTATTGATCTGTTTAATGACCGGAATGCCGGCGATAATATTAAGCGCCGCTCCGATAATCCGAAGCAGAATCTTTGCGATGATAAACAAAATGACAAACGCGATCGCGTTGTAATAAGCCGTCTCTACGTTTCCTTTAATAAAAGACAGAGCCGCCTGCCCGCCGGAAAAATCAGGCGCGGGTATAAAGCTCAGATGCGGGGCCAGGTTTTTGTAAAAAAGCGCCGCAAACGCAATCGAGAGGATGAAACTCGTTAAATATATAAATTGGAGGATAAATCCTCTTTTTAATCCAAGCAATGTGCCCATTAAGAGCAGAACTAAGATGATGATATCTATCATATGGTGTTCATTCCTTTTCTTTAAGCTGCCGCTCCAGTATTTCATATTTTTCTTGCAGTTTCATATAATCATGCACGACATTGACCGCAGTCAATACAGCGAGCTTATTTATATCAAGATATGGATTTTTCTCGTTGATTTCTCTCATTTTATCATCAACCACTCCGGCCACATGGCGCATATGCGCTTTGCTTTCTTCCCCGATAATGGTGAAGTGCTGGCCGTAAATGTTTACTGTCGTTTTGGTTTTTTTGCCGTCAGACAACGTTTCTCCTCCATTCCGCGAGAATCCTAGTTCCTATCATACCACGATTATCGTTTGAATGGAAAGACGAGCCTCGGGCTGTTATGATACACTGGTATATACAGTGAAAAGTGCCAAAAAAGGAGATTATATCGTGTCCCATTCTGTTATAAAAGTATCCGCTTCCGCTATGGAACAAATGAAACAATCCTATGCCGGCTCCCTTACTCCCGCCGTTCCGAAGGGCGCCGTCTTCCAGGCTAAGCCTCCGGGCTGTACCATTACAGCCTACCGCTCGGGCAAGGTTCTCTTTCAAGGAAAAAACGCCGGCACAGAAGCGGCCCGCTGGGGAACGGCTGAGGCGCCGAAAGCAAAGAAAACCGTCAAAAAAGCGGCCGACCCGCTCTACGCTCCCCCGGCGGGCATTGCCTCCATGTCAGTGATCGGCTCTGATGAAGTCGGAACAGGCGATTACTTCGGGCCGATAACGGTTGCCTGCGCTTACGCCGACAAATCAAAGCTTTCTTTAATGAAAGAACTCGGTGTGAAGGATTCGAAGGATTTAAAAGATCCGCAGATTATTGAAATCGCCAAACTGTTAATTAAAACCATTCCTTACAGCCTGCTTGTGTTAAAAAACGAAAAATACAATCAGATGCAGGAAAAAGGCATGAGCCAAGGAAAAATGAAGGCGCTCCTTCATAATCAGGCGATTTCCAATCTGCTGAGAAAAATGAACGGCGTTAAACCGGAAGCGATTCTGATTGACCAATTCGCAGAGCCCGGCATTTATTTTAAGCATCTTTCCGGACGGGATATCGTAAAAGAAAAAACGTTTTTCAGCACGAAAGCGGAAAGCATACATCTTTCCGTCGCCGCAGCCTCTATCATTGCGCGATATTCTTTCTTAATTGAAATGGATAAGCTTTCCCGTGAGGCTGGGATGACGATTCCGAAAGGCGCGGGGCCGCATGTCGATGAAGCTGCCGCCAAGCTGATCATCAATAAGGGAGAAGGTGCGCTCAGAACGTTCACCAAACTTCATTTTGCCAATACGCAAAAAGCGAAACGCCTTGTTGAACGGAAGCGGTCATAATAAAAAAGCTTGCAGAGTGATCTGCAAGCTTTTTCTTTATCCTCTTAATACGGCCTGATACGTTTCTTCCAGCGCTTTCAGCACGTTTTCATGAACTTTTGTCACTTCTTCTTCTGTCAATGTTTGTTCAGGGTTAACATATTGGAGCGAGAAGGCGACGGATTTTTTGCCTTCTTCCATATGCTCACCTTCGTACACATCAAACACGGTGACTTCTTTCAGCAGCGCGCCGCCGGCTTCTTTGATCACGGCTTCAAGCTGTCCGCTTGTAACGGTTTTATCTGCCACAAGCGCAATATCGCGCGTGACGGACGGGTACTTCGGAATCGGCGTATACACGACAGGTTCTGTTTCCTCGGTCAGAAGCGCGTGCAGATCAAGCTCGAACACATACGTTTCTTTGATATCCAGCTCTTTTTCCATTGCCGGATGCACCTGGCCGATAAATCCGGCAAGCGAACCGTTCAATAGAATGTTTGCCGTCCGGCCGGGATGCATGTTTTTGCGTTCTGACTGGACAAATTCAACCCGGTCTGACACATTCAATTGATGCAGCAGGCCTTCAACGATTCCTTTGGCGACGAAGAAATCAACCGGCTTTTTCTCACCCTGCCATAAATTTTTGCGCCACAATCCGGTTACAGCTCCGGCAACCCGTTCTTTTTCAATCGGTTTTGTGTTTTCTTCTTTCGTCAGAAATACAGAACCCGTTTCATATAAAGCAACGGAATCAGTCTGTCTGGCCAGATTGTATGAAACGGCTTCAAGAAGATTCGGCACGAGGCTGTGTCTGAGAATGCTTCTTTCTTCGCTCATCGGCAGAGCAAGCATCGTGTTGAATGATTTTTCGATCGCAAAAGCGGCCGCTTTTTTATCATTCGTTAATGAATAAGTGGTCGCTTGTGAAAGACCCGCTCCTTCAAGGAAACGTCTCACTTTCCGGCGTTTTGCCTGATACGGTGTCAAGCCGCCTGTCGTGCCGGCCGTTTCCGGAAGCGTGGACGGAATATTGTCATACCCGTACAATCTCGCCGCTTCTTCAATCAGGTCTTCTTCTATTCTAATATCTCCCCGGCGCGACGGCACCGTTACGACGAGAACGTCTTCAGCTTCACCGACTGCAAACCCGAGGCGCTTGTAAATGCTGATGATTTCTTCTTTAGCGATTGTCATGCCGAGCACGGCGTTCACTTTTTCAACAGACACGTGAATATTGTTTGCTTCAATTTTCAGATGGTTTTCTTCAACCGTGCCTGAGAGCACTTCTCCGCCGGCATATGCCTGAATGAGACTGCAGGCCCGTTCAGCCGCCAGCAAAACGCGGGCCGGATCAATGCCTTTTTCATATCTGGCGCTCGCTTCGCTTCTCAATCCGAGGTCTCTCGACGCTTTGCGGACGGTCTGTCCGTCGAAATAAGCGGCCTCCAGTAAAATCGCAGTGGTGTCTTCACGGACTTCAGACTCAGCTCCGCCCATGACTCCCGCAACGGCTTGCGCTTTTTTTCCGTTTGTGATGACCAAATGGCTGCTTGACAGCTTTCGCTCTTGTTCATCCAGCGTTACGATGGTTTCGTTTTCCGCCGCTTTTCTGACGACGACCTCTTTTGAACCGAACCGGTCGTAATCGAAAGCGTGAAGCGGCTGTCCGTACTCAAGGAGGACGAAGTTTGTAATGTCCACGACGTTGTTATGCGGGCGGATGCCTGCATTCATCAGCTTCGTCTGCATCCAAAGCGGTGACGGGCCGATTTTGACGTTTTTAATGATTTTTGCGGCATAATGCGGATTGGCCTGCGTATCTTCAACCTTAACGGAAACAGCATCCGCCGCTTTTCCTGCCGCTTTTTCATATGAAGCCTCCGGAAGCTTTACCTCTGCGCCGAGGATAGCCGCAACTTCATAAGCCACGCCTAGCATGTTCATCGCGTCGGCGCGGTTCGGCGTTAAACCCAATTCTAAAATCGCATCATCAAGCTGAAGGGCCGCCATTGCGTCAGCTCCCGTTTCAGCATCATTCGGAAAAACGAAAATGCCTTCCGCATATTCTTTCGCCACGAGCTTGCTTTCAATGCCGAGCTCCTGAAGGGAACAGATCATGCCGTGAGACGCTTCGCCGCGCAGCTTGGCTTTTTTAATTTTGAAATTGCCGGGAAGCACGGCTCCGACCGTTGCAACGGCAACCTTCTGTCCTTTCTCAACATTCGGGGCGCCGCAGATAATCTGCACGGGTTCCTCCGCACCGATATCAACAAGGCATTTGTTGAGTTTGTCGGCATTCGGGTGCTGTTCGCGCTCAAGCACGTGTCCGATGACAACGCCTTTTACGCCCTCCCCTTTATACTCGATACCCTCAACTTCAATACCGGCTCTCGTAATTTTTTCTGCAAGCACGGCCGGATCGATTCCCTGCAAGTCAACGTAATCTTCTAACCATTTATAAGAAACAAACATGTGTATCCTCCTCTTACGCCTGTTTAAACTGCGAAATGAATCTGACATCATTGGTATAGAAATGGCGGATATCTTCAATGCCGTACTTCAGCATCGCGATACGTTCAACACCCATTCCGAAAGCGAAACCCTGGTATTCCTCAGGATTGAATCCAGCCATCTTCAGCACGTTCGGGTGAACCATGCCGGCGCCGAGAATTTCGATCCAGCCTGTTTTTTTGCAGACGGAGCAGCCTTGTCCGCCGCACTTAAAGCAGGTCACATCCACCTCGACAGAAGGCTCTGTGAATGGGAAAAAGCTCGGACGGAGCCTGATTTCACGGTCTTGGCCGAACATTTTTTTGGCGACCAATTCAAGCGTGCCTTTCAGGTCGCTCATGCTGATTTTGCGGTCGACGACGAGACCCTCGATCTGCATGAACTGATGGGAATGTGTCGCGTCATCGTTGTCGCGGCGATACACTTTACCGGGACAAATGATTTTGACAGGGCCTTTTCCTTTATGCTTTTCCATCGTGCGCGTCTGCACCGGTGACGTCTGCGTTCTCATCAGCATTTCTTCTGTAATGTAAAAGCTGTCCTGCATGTCGCGGGCAGGATGTTCCTTCGGCAGGTTCAGCGCCTCAAAGTTGTAATAATCCGTTTCCACTTCAGGGCCTTCTTCGACGGTATATCCCATGCCGATAAATAAATCTTCAATTTCTTCAATAACGACCGTCAGCGGATGGCGTCCGCCGATGTTTACCTGACTGCCCGGCAATGTGACGTCAATCGTCTGGCTGCTGAGTTTTTTATTCATCTCTTCTTGTTCAAGCTGTTCATTTTTCGCCGTAATGGCTGCTGCAATGCGCTCTCTCACTTCATTGGCGAGCGCTCCCATTTTCGGGCGCTCTTCGGCGGACAGTTTGCCCATGCCGCGGAGAACTTCTGTAATCGGCCCTTTTTTTCCGAGATATTGCACCCGAATGTCGTTAACTTCTTTTAATGAACCCGCCGCTTCTACTTTTTCTGCAGCTTCCAGTTCGAGCTGTTTAAGCTTCTCTTCCATCATGCATCCTCCTTTTATGTAAACCAAACCGTTCTATGCCTTTTTCAGAAAACAAAAAAACCCGCCCCTTGAGAGAAGGGACGAGTTGTGGCCGCGGTACCACCCTTTTTAAGGCAGACTTCATCTGCCGACAGCTTCATTGACATAACGGAAACGATCGTTCCGGTTCACCTTTACGCGCGTTTGGCGCGGTCCCGGTGACAACTCGAGAGGTGAAAATCAATTTTTGTGCTGCGATAAAAATGCTTTCAGTCAGCGGCATTTTCTCCCTGGAAGGCAGTGTGTGCAAAAATTGACGTCCTCTGTCACGGTTTTTACATTATTGCTATCTATTATAGTGAAATCCAAGGCTTTTCGCAACCTATCCTCTGAGATGATAAACGAGGATGGCGGCCGCTACCGCCACATTCAGCGATTCCGCCTGCCCGTACAGCGGAACGTACAGGTTGAGATCCGTTTTTTGCAGAAGGCCGGCGTCCACTCCCGCCCCCTCGTTCCCGACGATTAACGCGAACGATTCTTCAGGCTTCACACTTTGATAAGCCGCACCGTTTTCAAGCGCCGTGCCGTAGATCGCGACGCCTTGTGATTTCAGCTCAACGGTAAACTCATCAAGCGGACGTTTCAAAATGGGAATATGAAAATGAGAACCTTGTGCTGAACGCAGCGTTTTTCCATTGTACGGGTCTGCTGTTCCCTCACCAAGGACAACGGCGTCGATTCCCGCCGCATCTGCCGTTCTGATCATTGTTCCTAAATTCCCCGGATCCTGCACGGCATCAATCAGAAGCAGCCGCTTCAGCTGATCAGGCTGCCTATCCGGCATATGGCAGACCGCGGCGATCCGCTGCGGCGTTTCTGTTTCCGTCACGGCTGAAAACGCGTCTTCGCTCAGCACGTAGCACGGAATGCTCATGTCCAGATCGGCCGGGATGGCGCTCTCATCGTTTACGAGAATTTCTTTTACCGTTCCCTTTGATTTGAGCGCTTCTTCTGCCAGATGCTCTCCTTCTATCAGAAATGTATTCGTTTTAAGTCTCTCTTTTTTTGTGTGAAGTTTTTTCCAGTCCTTCACTTTTTGGTTTTTTGCAGAGTCGATTCGTTTCACTTTATGTCTGTGCTCTCCTTTTTTCATGCATGTTGTTATTATATCTTAAGAACAGCACATAATAAACCGCGTGCGCGGTAAGAATATGCGTATCACATTCAGAAAAAGGAGCGGTTGTAATGGATCTTAATTTACGCAACGCCGTTATTGCCAATGTAACCGGCAATAACCAGGATCAGCTGGAGCATACGATCGTTGACGCCATCCAAAGCGGTGAAGAAAAAATGCTTCCGGGCCTCGGCGTCTTATTCGAAGTTCTTTGGCAGCATGCGTCGGACTCAGAAAAAAATGAAATGCTCAAAACACTTGAAGGCGGATTAAAACCTGCGCAATAAGCATGAACCGGGTGATGGGACACCCGGTTTTTTTTGTATAATAATGGCGAGGGGGATCGCCATGCAGTTACAGCCGGAACTGGCAAAGAAATTGATTGCCGAAGTCAAACATATGTACAGCCGCGAAGTGATTATTGCCGATACAAAAGGGATGATCATCGCGGGCACCAACGAGGCGCGCGCCGGATGGTTTCATGAAGGCGCACTGATCTGCGCGCGCGAAAAACGGAATGTCATCATTACGAAAGAAGATGAAAAACGGCTCGAGGGCGTAAAAGCAGGACTGAACCTCCCCGTTTTTTCAGGCCATGAAGTGATCGGAGTATTCGGCCTGACAGGAGACCCTGACGATATCCTGCCTTTCGGAGAATTGCTCAGAAAAATGACGGAGCTGTTTATTAAAGAAACGCGCCATATGGAAGAAGCGCAGTGGCGTGCGAGAATGCTTGAATCCTTTATGGTTGATTGGCTGCAGCTGAAAGAATGGTCTCCGGGCTTTTTAGAAAAAGCAAAGCTCATCGGCGCAGACCTTCATGCATACCGCCGGATCATACTCATTCAAGGCCGTTATGAGCAATATAAAGCGGAGGAGCTCGGGCGGCTCTGGCAGTACGAATGCCCTGAAGACCTGTTTGTCCGCTGGGGAAATGAACGCATTCTCATTAATCATGAAGCAAATTCGGCTTCCAAAACACAGCTCATTAAAAAGATCGGCGCCGTTTTTGGGCAGCCTGTCACCGCCGGCATCGGACGGATCGTTCCGGGAGAGCGCCTCACGGAATCATACGAACAGGCAGATAAAGCACTTTCAGCCGGAATCGGTGACAAGCAGGCCGTCTTTGAAGAAGATTTAAAACTGGATATGTGTCTTGCCGATATCACACCCCGCACGAGGTCGGAATTTTCACGGCGGGTTCTCGAGCATGTACTCGGCCGGGAAGAACTTCTGGATACGCTGCGCGCCTTTTTCGACCGGCAATTATCGTTAAAGCGCACCGCCGACGACATGCATATTCATATCAACACATTGCGCTACCGTCTTTCCAAACTGGAATCACTGACAAATATGAAGCTGGACCGCCCTGAAGACATAGCGGCTTTTTATTTGGCGCTGCGCTTTTTAGATCAACATACAAAAAGCACGTAATCATATCAACATTTTTCATATGTTTCTCCATAGTGTGCGGAATCGTTTTTCTTTACAATTAAATGAAAACGCTTTTCTTATCAGGGAGGTTGGGAGAACATGATTTCACGAGAGGCAAAAGAAGCGTTCATCCGGACGGTCGGGAAGGAGAATTATGATGATTCGGCGGCGGGCCGTCTTGTGTATTCTTATGATGCGGCTCCTCAGCTGCAAGCCATGCCGGATGCGGTAATCGCCCCCCGCAGTGCGAATGACGTGTCCCGTATATTAACGATTTGCAGCAGGCATGACATTCCGATCGTGCCGAGGGGTTCAGGCACAAACTTGTGCGGCGGCACATGTCCGTCTGAAGGCGGGCTTGTGCTTTTATTCAAACATATGAACCGCATTCTAGAAATCGATGAAGAAAATTTGACGGCAACCGTCCAGCCGGGCGTGATTACGCAAGATATGATCCGTGCGGTTGAACAAAAAGGTTTATTTTATCCGCCTGATCCGAGCAGCATGAAAATATCGACAATCGGCGGGAATATTAATGAAAATTCCGGCGGGCTGCGCGGTTTGAAGTACGGCGTCACCCGGGATTATGTCCTCGGCCTTGAAGCCGTATTGGCTTCAGGCGATATCATCCGCACAGGAGGAAAGCTGACAAAGGATGTCGCCGGTTATGATCTGACCCGGCTTTTCGTCGGATCAGAAGGGACGCTCGGCGTTGTGACGGAAGCGACTTTAAAGCTGGTTCCGAAGCCGGAAACGAAAAAAACGCTGCTTGCACTCTATGAACATATTGAAGCGGCTGCGGAATCGGTTTCTGCCATCATCGCTGAAAAAATCATTCCGGCGACACTCGAATTTCTGGATCAGCCGACACTGCAGGTCATTGAAGATTACGCCAAGATCGGGCTTCCGACCGACGCAAAAGCGGTGCTGCTGATCGAACAGGACGGTGACACCGAAACGGTCAGACGAGATATGGAAAAAATCGAAGCGATTTGTAAAAACGGAGCCGCCGTATCCGTCCAAACGGCTGAAACCGAGGAAGAGGCATTCGCGCTTACAGAGGCCAGACGGTCCGCATTATCAGCCCTTGCCCGGCTGAAACCGACAACGATTCTGGAAGATGCGACCGTGCCGAGATCACAAATTGCCAGCATGGTCAAAGCCATTAACGAGATTGCAGAAACATACGGCCTGTCCATCTGCACATTCGGCCATGCCGGAGACGGCAACCTCCATCCGACATGCACCACCGATATCCGAAATACAGAGGAGATGGAACGTGTCGAAAAAGCTTTTGCCGCCATTTTTGAAAGAGCGATTGAGCTGGGCGGGACGATAACGGGTGAACACGGGGTCGGCATCGTAAAAGCGCCGTATTTAGAAATGAAGCTGAAAACAGAAGGCATCACCGCCATGAAAGCGATCAAACAAGCGCTTGATCCCCAAAATCTGCTGAATCCGGGAAAAATATTCGCCAATTCATCAAGGAAACGCGTGGTGGTGATGAAATGACAACGGCTAAAGAGCAGCAACAAATTCAAACAGAATTCAAAAACCGCATGGATGAAGGTGAATTGCTGAACTGTATGCGCTGCGGCTTCTGCCTTCCTTCCTGTCCGACCTATATTGAATCGGGATTTCAAGAATCCCATTCGCCGCGCGGCCGGATCGCCCTGATGAAAGCCGTCACAGACGGACTGATCGAGCCGGATGAAGATGTCGAGCGCTCACTTTCGCTGTGTCTCGGATGCCGGGCATGCGAGCCCGTTTGTCCGGCAGGGGTCAATTACGGACAGCTGCTTGAAGAAGCGAGGGATATCATTCATCAAAATAAAAAACATAAGCCGGGCGTGCGTCTCTTGCGGAAAGCCGCCTTCACCGGGCTTTTCCCTCACCAAAACCGCATGCAGACAGCCGTGAATCTTCTCGGAATATACCAAAGATCGGGACTGCAGACCGCCGTCAGAAAAACCGGTATGCTGCGCGTTTTGCCTGAACATCTGCGCACAATGGAACAAGTGCTCCCGCCCGCCCCGAAACGGAAAGACATGAAGGAAAGGCCGCGTTTTCTTCCTGCCGCGGGTCCCGTCCAAAAACGGGCCGCTTTTTTCTCGGGCTGCTTAATGGATACGATGTTTTTAGCGACAAATCATGCGACAACGGCGCTTTTACAGGCGGCCGGGTGTGAAATCGCGGTCCCGGACGGCCAGGCGTGCTGCGGCGCGCTTCACGGGCACAGCGGAGAAAAAGAGATGGGAAAAGAACTGGCCAAGCGGAATATCGCGGCTTTTGAGGCGCTTGACGCTGATTATATCATTACAAACGCCGGCGGATGCGGCGCCTTTCTTCAGGAATATCCGCATTTACTGAAAGATGAACCTGGATGGGCGGAACGTGCCGAACAATTCGCCCGGAAGCTCAAAGACTTTTCATCCGTACTGGTTGATCTGAAGTTCCATCAAAAAAACCTGCGGGCGCAGTCTCCTCATATCGTCACATATCAGGACTCCTGCCATCTCCGCAATGTGATGCATACGTCAGAGGAACCGCGCACGCTTTTGAAAAGCATTAAAGGGGCTGAGTACAGAGAAATGGAAAAGGCCGACAGCTGCTGCGGGTCGGCGGGAATTTATAATATAACAGAGTCAGAGATGTCTATGAAAATATTAGACAGTAAGATGAAAGCCGCCGGAAAAACGGAGGCGGCCGTCATCGTGACAGCCAATCCCGGATGCCTTCTGCAAATGCAGCTCGGCATTTTACGCGAAGGATTAACAGGCCGTGTCCGCGCGGTTCATTTGGCGGATTACCTTTTGGAAGCGGCGGATTTGTCATAAGATGAAAGCAGAGAGACCGATCGGCTCTCTGCTTTTTTATGATGCTGCAATGTTCGGACGGCCGCGGATTTATCCGGGTATTGAAGCTTCCAGTCTGGCACTCGGATCACGCCATACATTCGCCCATTTTTTCACAGCCGCAATGATAATCACAAGCCCGAGAATGAGCATGATAATGGATAAAACGCCATTCAGCACGTTGTATCCCGCCGCTTCGGGGTTCAAATACACATACCGCACCATCCAATAACCCGCATAGTTGACGGTCACGTACAAATAAGCGAGAGGAATCAGGCATGTCAGCATATAGCGCCGCTTATCGGCTATTTTTAATACGACGGTCGCACCGATAATTAAGCCGACAGACGCCATAAGCTGATTGGATACGCCGAACAGCGCCCAAATGGAGCTGATGTCGCCCGAATACAGAAGATAGCCCCACAGCAGGCAGGCGAGCGCGCTTGAGAAAATCGAGCCCGGCAGCCAGTCTGTTTTTTTCAGCGGCTTATAGACCTCTCCGAAAAACTCTTGAATCAAGTACCGGGCGACACGGGTTCCCGCATCAATCGCCGTTAAAATAAACACCGCTTCAAACATAATGACGAATTGAAAAAAGTATGAAGCCAAATGACTGAAAAACGGAATCTCCGTAAAGATATACGTCATTCCGACGGCAAGCGTAACAGCGCCGCCCGTTCTTCCTTCCAGACTGAGCCCGATTTCTTTACTCAATTCAGGCAGATGGACGACATTCATCCCGAGGGTGCGGAATATTTCAGGCGTGCTGTTTATAGCAAAATAGTCGGCGGGCTCAAGAGCGGCAGCTGCAATGAGCGCCATAATTCCAACGAGACATTCCACAAGCATTGCTCCGAAAGCAACCGGCTTTATATCACTCCATTTATCCAGCATTTTCGGCGTTGTGCCGGAACCGACAAATGCATGAAAGCCCGAAATGGCGCCGCAGGCAATCGTTATTGAAATAAACGGCCAGACAGGACCCGCGATCACCGGCCCTCCGCCGTGAATAAACTCCGTTACGGCCGGAAATTTAATGGCGGGATTGACGAAAAAGACGCCTGCGATCAAAGCGGCAAAAACCCCGATTTTCATAAAACTGCTTAAATAGTCACGCGGAGCCAGCAAAAGCCAAACCGGAAGCGCCGCGGCGAAAAACGCATAAACAGGAAGCGCCACTGCAAGCGTTTTCGCATCCAGTGTCAGCATGTCCCCGAGAGCCGTTGTCTGCAGCCGCGGCCCGATGACAACACCGGCCATTAACAAAAGAAACCCGACAGTTGATGCGAGTTTGAGATTGCCCGTTTTTTTATAGTAGACGCCGACCCCCATCGCGATCGGAATCGTAATCCCCACCGCAAACGTTCCCCACGGGTTTTTCTCAAGCGCGTGCAGCACAACCATGGACAGCCCCGCCATCGTGATCGTAATGATAAACAGCATGGAAAGACCCGTGCAAAAGCCCGCCACCGGGCCAAGCTCTTCTTTGGCGACTTCAGAAAGCGTTTTCCCGTTTTTCCGCATTGATGCAAACAATACGACAATATCGTGCACGGCTCCTCCGATCACCGCCCCGATTAACAGCCATAAAAGCCCGGGCAGATAGCCGAACTGAGCTGCCAGAATCGGTCCGACAAGCGGGCCGGCAGCGGCGATTGCCGCGAAGTGGTGGCCGAATGACACCCACTTATTCGTCGGCACATAATCTTTCCCATCCTCAAGCACATGGGCCGGAGTCGGTGTCTGATCATTGATTTTTAATACTTTGACCATCATAAAGGTACCGTAAAGCCGATAGGCGATCGCCAGAATACATATAGACGCTATGACGATTGTAATCGCATTCATTTAATCCCAGCCCCTTTTCTCTTTTTCTAAATATTATCACAATTATCAGATAACAGTAGATGATTTTTGCGTAAAAAAAAGCCGGCGGCGCAGCCCGGCTTTTCGGAACGCTATTTTCCTGATAAACGGATGACATTCCAGGACAGCGGCTTAAAATGAGCCGTTATTCCTTCGGCGTTTGCGGAAGACGTCCCGTTGGAGTGAGGCGTGACTTCATTTCTGTTTTTTTGATTGGTCGCTTTCATATCCTGATGCTCCAGCACGATATGCTCAATGATGCGGTAATCTTCAAACCCTCTCAGTTTGATCTCCGTTTCCATCAGTTCCTTGCTTTTGTTGACGGCAAAAATGGTCAGTGCTTCATCCTCTTCATGGTAAACGGCCGCGGCATCAACATACGGCACATCCGTAAAATCCGCTGAGTCGTATTTCGGGGAGGTGATCAGCAGCTTCATTGAAGTCCCTCTCCCGTAGACAGAGGCGTGCATGTAAGGGTAAAAGATCGGCTGTCTCCATGCTTCTCCGCCCTTTTCAGTCATAATAGGCGCAATTACGTTGACAAGCTGGGCGAGACAGGCGATCTTTAGTCTGTCCGCATGCTGCAGCATCGTAATCAGCAGTGAACCGATCAACAGCGCATCTTCAAAATTGTAGATGTCTTCGAGAATCGGCCGGGCCGTAATCCATGGCTCCACTTTTTTATCCGCTTCATTTGAGTGATACCACACATTCCATTCATCTAAAGAAAGGTGAATCGTTTTTTTGCTGCGTTTTTTCGCTTTCATATAATCACATACGGCTGTGACGGATTTAATAAAATGGTCTAAATCCATCGACTTCGCCAAATAGTTCTCAAGATCATTTTCATGGTTGCCGTAATACGTATGCAGTGAGATGTAATCCACATGCTCATACGTATGCTCAAGCACCTCGGCCTCCCACTCAATGAAGGACGGCATGCCGCTGTTTGAGCTTCCGCAAGCCACCAATTCGATCGTCGGGTCCGTCCATTTCATCACCTTTGCCGTTTCAGCGGCGAGCCGTCCGTATTCATGCGCCGTTTTATGACCGATCTGCCAAGGGCCGTCCATCTCATTTCCTAAGCACCATGTTTTGATGCCGTAAGGTTTTTCATATCCGTGCGATTTTCGTAAGTCGCTCCAGTATGACCCTTCAGGATGGTTGCAGTATTCGACGAGGTTCCGGGCGGCATCGATCCCTCTCGTCCCGAGATTGACCGCCATATTCACTTCGGCGTTCACTTTTTTCGCCCACGTTAAAAATTCATTCGTCCCTACTTCGTTCGTTTCTGTCGCCTGCCATGCCAAATCTAGCCTCCGCGGGCGGTCCTTCACCGGCCCGACGCCGTCTTCCCAATTGTAGCCCGAGAGAAAATTCCCTCCCGGATAGCGGATGAACGGCACTTGCAATTCCTTGATTAACTCCTGCACGTCTGTTCTGAAGCCGTCCTTGTCGGCTTTCGGGTGTCCGGGCTCATAAATGCCTTCATACACCGCCCGGCCCATATGTTCTATAAATGATCCGTACATCCGTTTGTCCACTTCACCGATGATATATTCTTTATCTGCTGTAATCCCCGCTTTTTTCATTATATTTCCTCCCTCTCTCTATCCCTTCACTCCGCCTACTGTGAGTCCGGAAATGAAGTATTTTTGGAAAAACAAGAATATGATGATCACCGGCAGTATCGCAAAAACGGACCCGGAAATCAGCATGTCATAGTTGTTGCCGTACGGACTCAGCAGCCCTGAAAGTCCGATTGGAAGCGTAAACATTTCTTTCGACCGAAGCACGATCAGCGGCCATAAAAAGTTATTCCAGCTGTTTAAAGATTGAAGAATGATCATTGCCCCGAATGCCGGTTTCATGAGCGGCGCCATAATTCTGAAAAAAATGCCGAATTCGGTGCAGCCGTCCATTCTCGCTGAATCAAGCAGATCCTTCGGAAGTCCGAGCGCATATTGCCGGAAAAAGAACACGGCGACAGGTGACACAATAAACGGCAGAATCACTCCCGTATAAGAATCGATCAAATGAAGACCCACCGTCAATTTGAACAACGGGAGCATCATCACTTCAAGAGGCACCATCATAATGATCAGCACAAGAACGAAAATAATATTTCTGCCTTTAAATTCGTAGACACCGAGTCCGTAGCCGATCAAAGAGGAAAAAAACAGCGTGAGAACCGTGGTGAGAACGCCGAGAAGCAGGCTGTTAAAAAACCATTTGAAATAAATGCTCCCCCCGTTGAACAAATAGGTGTAGTTATCAAGGCTCATCACATCCGGATCAAGGCGCAGATTCAGCCCGATGCGCATCAGCTCAGATGACGGCTTTAAAGAACCGAGCAATAGGCAGATCATCGGAAAGATATACAACAGGCTCAGCATGATAAAAAACAAGGTAAACGCGACTCTGTACACGGAAAACATGTGATTGTTACGCACCGCTTATCCCTCCCCTTTAAACGAACCGGACAGTTTCAGTGAAACAAGACTGACTAGTAAGATGACAAGCAAAAGGACAATTCCGATTGCGGCCCCGTACCCCATTTCGTTGTATGCAAGCCCCTGCTGATATAAATAACCGACAAGCGTGAGGCCGATATTGCCCGGGGAATTATTCTGCCAAAGCACATAGCTTTCCTCAAACATTCTGAAACCGCCGATAATACTGATCGTTAACACATAAACGGACACCGGCTTTAAAAATGGAAGGGTAATATGCCGGAACTTTTTCCACGTACTCGCCCCGTCAATTTCAGCCGCTTCATACAATTCTTTCGGCACGTTTTGCAATCCCGCCAGAAAGTAAAGAATGTTAATCCCCATCCACCTCCATGACGCAAGCAGTACCATTAAAAACATGCCGGTACCTTTGTTGTTGAGCCAGTTTTGGGGTGATGCGCCAAGCTTCATCATCAGCTCGTTTGCAAGCGACGTATTCATTTCTCCGAACATCAGACGGAAAATAATCCCCGCTACGATCGTCGATGTTAAAGCCGGTACAAACAGAGCCGATTTAAACACATTTCTGAACCTGACGAGCTTCGAATTCAGAATCACCGCCAAAAGAAGCGGCACCGGAATCAGCACGATCAGCGTCCAGAAGGTATATTCCAATGTGTTAAATAATGCCGTATAAAAGGTTGGATTAAGAAGAGCGGTATAATTGGAAAACCCGACAAATGTAATTTCTCCCGGCAGTATCCGTTGAAAGCTCATGATAAACACGCTGATAATCGGATACAAAAAGAAAACGAGAAACGAAATGATAAATGGCGCCGTAAAAAGATAAGGCGCCGCTTTTTTTGAATACAGCACATTGCACCGGCGCGGCTTCTTCCGGACTGCAGAAACGGTTTGCGCTGTCTCTGTCTTTACAGGTCTCATAAAAGCTCCCCCGCTTTCACTGTTAAATAGGGCGGCTTCTCCTATTTCTCTAATTGCTCTGCCGCCTCGTCCAAGGCTTCCTTAGGTGTTTTTTCCTGCGTCTTCAGCGCATCGAACAGCACTTGTCTGACAACGAGATCAGCCGCTTTAGAGAAGTCTTCATGCAGATAAATCGGATTGATCTCATCTTTTATTTCAAGGAGCGAGGAAAAAATTGACGTACCGTTCCGGAAGAAATCCGTGTACTTGTTTTTCTCCTTCAATTCTTTTGAATCCCACACGTCCCAGCGGAGCGGGTCAAAGCCGAGCACCGTCCAAAGCTTTATATTCCCTTCCTTCGAACCTTTCGCAAAACCGAGAAATTCTTTCGCGAGCTTCAGATGTTCAGCCTGCTTCGGCACGACGGTGGCTGTTCCGCCTAAACCCGCTGATCTGTCACCGCCTTCTTTCCAGGCCGGCATAGGGTAAATCGCCATTTTTCCTTTTAAATCAGGCATATAATCGATAAACCGTCCCATGTACCAAATGGGCATCAGCACTGAGGCTGCCCCGCCCTGATTCATAAAACCGTAGTATTCTTCGCTGTGATGGCCGCCGCCGGGAGCCGGCAGAAGGGTTTTATCATTTACCATGTCCTTTACATAATTCAGTGTGTCTGTATTCGTCTTGCTGTTCAGAATCAATTTTCCGTTTTTGCTGTAGTAGCCTGACCCTTGCTGCGAAATCATGGATAGAAATGTGGCGGAGTCGTTTGTTTCAACCGTTCCCATCGGTTTCCCAGCGGCTTCACGCACTTTTTTCCCTGCCCGCCGGTAATCTTCCCATGTTTTAATGGAGGCGGGATCAACGCCCGCTTTTTTCATGATATCCATGTTGTAAAACATGACGGTCGTCCCCACATGTGTATCAAGGCCGTACAATTTTCCGTTTTTGCTGTATAAGGCCAGACGCGCTTCCACAAACTTATCGCGGTCTTTTTCAATCAGCGGCGTCAGATCGGCAAGCGGGATATCCTTACCCTTCAGAAAGTTCGAGAACCGGCTTAATTCCACGTCTGCTATATCGGGAAGCCCCTCACCCGCGATCAGTGAAACCGATAAATTATCATGCATTTGTCCATAAGGATAAACAACGGTATTCAGCTTGATTTTGCGATCCGGATATTTCTGATTCCATTCTTTGACCATTTCCTGATAAAACTGTTCGTGCAGACCGTTAAATGTCCAAAACGTCAGCTCTGTTTCTCCCGGCCGGCCGGCAGTCCGTTCTTGTGAACAGCCGGCGGTAAACAAGAAGAGCATCATCAGCACCAAACATACAGCGGTCGTTTTTTTCATGTCATTACCCCTTCCACTTTAGGCCGTGCGGCTATTGATGCAAATGATGTGCAAAGAGCGCTGCATTTTCATTTATGATGGTTAAACCGGTATAACGGTCTCGCAGTGTGTGCGCATGCTTAAGCGCATCGCTGACAAGGTCCTGTTTTACACCGATCTCATCGAAACAGGCGGGACCTCCCGCAGATGCGAGCCACCCGGCAATTGTCTTGCCGTCGGGAAGCCCTTCATATGCAGATTGAATCGCCTCGCGAAAGTGCGGCGGCAGTTCAGCAAGCTTTTCGTGACAAGCCAGTTCTTTGTAAATATCACTCAGCACCGCGCACGCACAGCCAACCTTCGCACCGTGGAGAATCGGAGGCTGTTTTGCCTTCAGCATTTCCATCTCAATCCAATGCGAGATGTGATGTTCTCCTCCTGAGGCGGGGCGGGAGTGGTCAAGCGCAAGCATGACAAGACCCGAAACGATCAGCGCTTCCATCAGCATCTGAATGCCGGCCTCCGTTCCCATGGCAATGTCAGCGCGGTGATCAATGCACTGCCAAAGCGCGTCTTTCACAAGCTTCGCCCCGGCTTCTGAGTACGGCTCACCCGCAAGCCTGCGGGAAATCTCCCAATCTGCCAGCGATGTTATTTTTCCGAGCATGTCTCCGAAGCCCGCGGCTGTCATTGAACGGGGCGCTTCTTTTAATACATTCGTATCCGCAAATAAGGCGATCGGCGCTTTCGTTTGAATCGTCGTTTTGATTCCGTTTAATATGAGCGGCGCTCCCGCCGACGTAAAACCGTCGACTGACGGAGCGGTGGGGAATGAGATAAACGGCAATCCGCGCTGGCAGGCGGCAAACCGCGTAATGTCGTGAATCGTTCCTGCACCGGCCGCAATGATGACATCCGTCTCTTCCGCGAGATTGATCAGCGTATAGACCAATGTCCTCTCATCAGCCGCGGCGGCCCCGGCTTCATGCTCCGGAATAATGACTTTTGACGCTTTGATCCCGCCTGCCCTCAATTCGTCCGCAAGCAGACGCCCCGCCGCCTCGTACGTGTTCCGGTCACAGACGATGACCGGATGATTCCAGCATTTTTTTTGCAGAAATCTGAGAAGCTCTTCTTTTGCATTCGCCCCGATCACGATATCTTCTATTTGAATCGGTGAGCGGCTGGCCCCTTCCTTGTCAAACTCGGATTGAATGTCCTCAGGAGAACGTTTCATAAAAGGGTTCCCTCCTTCGCTAATTCTGTCAGGTCTTTAATAGAATCAAGGACGATGTCAGGTTCATATAGACGGGGCTCCCCAAGTTTGGCCGACCCCGTCAGAACCAATACGCTTTTCATCCCGTACAGGCTGCCCATTGCGATATCTGATTCGAGGCTGTCTCCGATAATGGCGCATTCCTCAGAGGGAAGTCCGAGCGCTTCACATGCCGCCTCAGCCATCAGCCAAGACGGTTTGCCGATGACAAGCTCCGTTTTTGCTCCGGCGGATGCTTCAATGGCCCCGATCATTCCCGCGACATCCATGGCATGGCCGCCTTCATTCGGAAAGGAGCGGTCCCGGTTCGTGGCGATGATGCGCGCGCCGGAGGAAGCCGCCTTAAAAGCGAGATTCAGATCCTCATAGGTGACGGTTTCATGCAGGGAGATGACAAGCCAGTCTGCCGCCTGCGGGTTTTGCGCCAGGGCGACACCCGCTAAAGCGAGTTCATCAGTCAGCCCTTTTTCTCCTAACACCCACGCCTTTGACAAAGGATAATGCTTCTTTAAAAATGATGCCGTCACACTGGAGGACAGCACGATGCTCCGTTCATCCGTGCGGATACCGGCACCCAGCAGTTTCTTTCGGCACATTGCTCTTGATAGATTGCCGCGGTTGCTTAAAAAGACAACGGCTTTGCCCAGTGACTGAAGGGTATGAACGGCTTCTTTTGCGCCGTCAATCAGCTCCCGCCCCCTGAATACGGTTCCGTCTAAATCAATCAGAAACCCGGCTGCGTCAAGTTTGGCCATAATAAGCATTCGCCCCGTGTTTTCTGTAAAAATGCTTATCATGCAGCACTCTGTCGATCGGACTGAGCTGTTTGTTCAGCATAAGAGAATGGTAGGCCATTTCCGCTACCGTTTCGAGCACAACGGCGTTATGCAGGGCATTCAGCGCGTCCGTTCCCCAGCAGAACGGGCCGTGGCTGTGGACGAGGACACCCGGGTTTTGTTCATACGGTTCGTTTTGAAAAGTTTCGGCTATGACTTTGCCTGTATGATATTCGTAATCTTTCACAATTTCTTCTTCATACATTTCCCTCGTGCAGGGTATAGCGCTTTCAAAGTAATCCGCGTGAGTCGTTCCGAGAGCGGGTATGTCTCTTCCGGACTGTGCCCAGCTCGTCGCCCAGCGGGAGTGCGTATGAACGATTCCACCGATAGACGGAAACGCTTTATACAGATAAAGATGGGTCGGCGTGTCAGAAGACGGTTTCAGCGAGCCTTCGAGAATGTCTCCGTCCTCATTCAGGACGACCAGTTTGTCAGCGGTCAGCTCACTGTAATCGACACCGCTCGGTTTAATGACGATTCTCCCGCTCTCTCTGTCAATGCCGCTGACATTCCCCCATGTAAACGTGACAAGGTTATGTTCCTCAAGCTTCAGATTGGCAGCGAGCACTTCTTCTTTTAACGCTTCAAGCATGGCGGCTTCCCCCTTTCGCAAAATCACGGTTTTTAATGGCTTTCAGGCGTTTCATGACATTGTTTTCTTTGCCGAAGTAGTGAACGAGCTCTTTATATTCCGCATATAAGCTGTCATAAATCTCAGCTCTTTTTCGATCCGGGACATAAGAGCCGTCTTTTAATTTCCCCATATGCGCACATGCTTCAGCAATATTGGAGTATCCCCCGTTTTCCCGTCCCGCGGCGAGCGCTCCGAAAATCGCGGAGCCCAGTGCCGGCGCCTGCGGAGACCCGGATAATTGAATGTCCATATTTGTGACGTCTGCATAAATCTGCATGACAAACGGATTTTTTTCGGCGATTCCTCCGGCTGCGTAAAGCTCCTCGACCGGAACGCCGTTTTCCCGAAACGTTTCGATAATCATCCTCGTTCCGAACGCCGTCGCTTCAATCAATGCCCTGTAGATTTCTTCCGGCTTCGTGTGCAGCGTCATGCCGAGCATCATGCCCGTCAAATCGGCGTCCACCAAGGTTGACCGGTTTCCGTTCCACCAGTCAAGCGCGAGAAGGCCGCTTTCCCCCGGAACAAGTTCAGCTGCTTTTTTGCTGAGCAGCTCGTGAATGTCTATGTGTTTATCCTCAGCTTCCTTCTCATAGTCTCTCGGAACGCACGTTTTGACGAACCATTCAAAGTGGTCGCCGACACAGGACTGTCCCGCTTCATATCCCGCATATCCGGGCAAGATGCCGTTATTGACGACCCCGCACATACCGGGGACGATATGTTCTTCCTCGCCGAGCAGCACATGGCAGGTAGACGTTCCCATAATCATCAGCATTTTCCCCGGCTCTGTAATACCGACCGCGGGCACTGACACGTGGGCGTCGACATTGGCGACGGCAACGGCCGTCCCCGGCAGAAGCCCGGTCAGCTCCGCCATTTTTTCGGTCAAACCTCCTGCCTTTTCCCCGACTGAATAAATGGTGCCGCTTAATTTATCTTTTGTAATCGTTTTCATTAACGGGTTGAGCTTTTCAAAAAAATGATCCGGCGGATACCCCGTCTCCTCATTCCAGATTGCTTTGTAGCCGGCCGTGCAGTTGCTTCGCTTCAATGAACCGCACAATTGATAGACGATCCAGTCTGCCGCTTCCACAATCCGATCTGCCGCCTTGTATATATGCGGCGCTTCTTCCGCGATTTGCATGATTTTCGGGATCATCCATTCAGAAGAAATTTTACCGCCGTATCTTTTAAGGAATGTTTCTTTTGTGTCTTCGGCAATCGTGTTCAAACGGTCTGCATGTTTTTGAGCCGCATGATGCTTCCACAGCTTCACATAACTATGAGGCTCCCGTTCAAATTCCGGCAGCATACAAAGCGGCTGCCCCGCGCCGTCTATCGGCAAAATCGTGCAGGCGGTAAAATCAATTCCTATGCCGATCACGTCTTTTGGATCAGCGCCCGCCTCTTGAAGCAGGTTCGGAATCGCCGTTTCCAGAACTTCGATATAATCGGCAGGATGCTGAAGCGCCCAGTCCCGAGGGAGTTTTTCACCCGTCTTCGGCAGCGTGCGGTCGATGACGGCATGAGTATATTCTTTTACCGCAGACGCGATTTCTTCGCCCGTGCGGACATTGACAAGCACCGCCCGGCCGGACAATGTGCCGAAATCAACACCAATCGTATACGCCATATCAATTCCCTCCCAGCCGGTATAATACGTCATTCCATTTCAGCTCTTTTTTCAGCTCATGTATTTCGGTATTGCGGGAAATAAAGATGCTTTCAATGCCTGCCATCTCAGCCCAGTCAAGCATCTGTTCAGCCGTAAGCCGGAAGGACATACAAGTATGGTGGGCGCCTCCCGCCAAAATCCATGCTTCTGCAGCTGTTTTCAGCGATGGCTCCGGCTTCCACAGCACCCGCGCCACAGGGAGATTCGGCATATCATGATCAATTTCCCTGCCTTCCGCTTCATTCAGAATGAGACGGAATCGCCCGCCGATATCAATGATGCTGGCGATGATGGCTGAACCGCCGATTCCGTTAAAGACCAACCGGGCCGGATCTTCCTTCCCTCCGATTGAGAGAGGATGGACTTCGATTTTCGGCTGATCAAGGGCGATCGTCGGACATACTTCAAGCATATGTGATCCGAGAATCATCGCACGCCCCGGTTCAAAATGGTACGTATAATCTTCCATGAAGGAGGTTTGTTCTCCGTCCGCCATTATTTTCATCATTCGCACAAGGGCAGCCGTTTTCCAATCGCCTTCGCCGGCAAATCCGTAACCTTTCTCCATGAGACGCTGAACGGCAAGACCCGGAAGCTGCTTCATTCCGTGCAAAACTTCAAAGGAGGTCGAAAACGCTGTATATCCGCCCCGTTCGAGAAAGGCCGTTAATCCGAGTTCAATTTTCGCCTGTTCTTTAATGGAAGCAACTTTTGCTTCATCCCGTTTTGTTTCGCCGCTGATGACATACAATTTGTCGTATTCCTCATAAAGCGCCTCAATTTCTGCGCCGGTGACGTTGTTCATCACCTCGGTAAGATCGCCGATTCCGTACCCGTCAACCTGCCAACCGAATTGGATGTGGGCGCCGACTTTGTCTCCGTCAGTAACCGCCACATTCCGCATATTGTCGCCGAACCGGGCTACTTTAATATTCCTGCTTTCATTCCAAGCGGCAGCAGTGTTCATCCATTGCGAAATGTCATGTTTGACTTCCTCATCATCCCAATAGCCTGCGATGACTTTTCTCGTCTGCCCCATTCTTGACTGGATATACCCGTATTCCCGGTCTCCGTGAGCGGATTGGTTGCTGTTCATAAAGTCCATATCAATCGTTTCCCACGGGATGTCTCGGTGATATTGGGTATGCAGATGAAGCATCGGCTTTTGAAAAGCGGAAAGACCTTCAATCCACATTTTCGCAGGGGAAAATGTATGCATCCACGTCACGACCCCGGCACAGTTTTCTTGATACTGCGCTTCCCGCAAAACCTCTCTGATCGTTTCAGATGACGTGACAACCGGTTTATGCCTGATCTTGTATCTTGATGACACCCCGCTGAGGCCGTCACATATTCCCTTTGCGTGTTTATCGACAAGCTGCAGCGTTTCCTCTCCGTATAAGTGCTGGCTTCCCGTTACAAACCAAAATTCATATTCTTTGTTCTGAAGCACATTCATTTCCCCTTCCTATCAAAATAAAGCGCTTGCATTCTTAAAAATATACGTACGAATATAAATAACAAAACTTCTATCCTTTTATTTGTACGAACAATTTTATTATAGTTAAGGAGGAATCAAACTGTCAATCTTTTATTGCAAGTAAAAAAGCCGGACACACATGCCCGGCTGATCAATTAATAGGAAGGCCAGCCTGAACTCCAATCGATATCATTGATGAGCATCTTCGGAATTCCGCTGTTTTCGGCATCATACGCATGACGCACTAAAATATTCCCGTTCACAATGTCTTGACCGCCCGGGCCTTTCCAGCGGTCATTGCCGGAGTCAAGAATCGTCCCTCCGCCTTCTGACATGCTTTTCCCGCTTTTATCGAGATATGGGCCGGTGATGCTTTTGGATCTTCCATAAGCGATTTTGTACGTACTATTCACGCCTGAACAGCATTTATCAAACGACACCATTAAGTAATAGTAGCCGTTCTGGTAGGTGATGGCCGGCGCTTCCAAAGCTCCGCCGTTATTCGGTCTGGCAGCGATGGAATAAAGTGATCCCGTCGGTTTCATTGTATTTTTATCAAGCTTTGTCAGCTTAATGCCGCTCCAAAAAGAACCGAAGGCAAGCCAAGGGTTTCCGTCTTTATCAATTGTCAGCTCCGGATCAATTGCATTGTAGTTATTGGCGCTTGTTGAACGGATGACGAGCCCTTCGTCCTTCCAGTTTCCCGAACTGAGGCTTGTAGATGATGCAAGACCGATCGCGGAGGTATTTTTGCCGAATGAAGAAACGGCATAATACAGCCAATACTTTCCGTTAAAATATTGAACATCGGGGGCCCATTGATTCAGCCCGTAATTCGGCACATAATTGCCCCACCATGACAGCGGGGAAGTAAAGATTGATTTCTGAACGGTCCATACGCCGCCGCTGCCCGCCTTTAAGACGCGAAGCCCCCTCTCCCCTTCCAAACCGGTTCCGAAAGCGTACCACGTGTTTCCTTCCTTCGCCATTGTCGGATCGTGTAGCAATTCATTTGATGCCCCCCAAAACGCGGCAGATGCCGGAGATGAAGACATCAGCAGCAGACCGGCTGTAACGGCTGCGCATGAAAAGCGGATCATGCGTCTGAATCTGTTTTTCATTTGTAAACCCTCCCTTTTTTAAAGCGCTTTCAAAAACATGTTGTCAGATTTTTGCTATGTCTTCTCTTATTGTAGACGCAGGGTTCATATTTGTACAGACAAAAAAAAGAATCTGCTTAAAAAAGCAGATTCTTCCGTATCTTTATTGATAAGTAATACGGTCAACTGTTTCCCGGTCTAATTTTTTAATCACTTCTGTGATCAATTTTACCGTATTCTCATAATCATCCCGATGCAAAATAGCGGCATGAGTGTGAATGTAGCGCGTCGCGATCGTAATGGACAGCGCCGGCACTCCGTTTGCGGTTAAATGAATGGAACCTGAATCCGTGCCCCCTCCGGCAATGGAATCGAATTGATACGGAATTCCCGCTTCTTCCGCCGTGTTCACGACAAGGTCGCGCAGCCCTTTGTGAGATACCATTGACGCGTCATACAGAATAATTTGCGGCCCTTCGCCGATTTTGCTTTGCGCCTCTTTTTCGGAAATTCCCGGTGTATCTCCGGCAATTCCGACATCCACACCGAACGCGATATCAGGCTGGATCGTATGTGCCGCTGTTTTCGCCCCGCGCAGCCCGACTTCTTCCTGAACCGTTCCGACCCCGTATACTTCATTCGGATGATCGCTGTTTTTCAGTTTTTTTAATACATCGATGGCAATCGCACAGCCGATACGGTTGTCCCATGCTTTCGCCAATAAATGTTTTTCATTGTTCATCACTGTAAATTCAAAATACGGCACAATCTGGTCACCCGGAAGAACGCCCCATTCCATTGCTTCTTCACGGCTGGACGCCCCGATATCGATGAACATCTCTTTAATATCGGCGGCTTTTTTTCTGGCGTCAGGAGGCAGAATGTGAGGCGGTTTCGAACCGATGATCCCCGTGATGTCCCCTTTTTTTGTCACGACGGTGACGCGCTGGGCCAGCATGACCTGAGACCACCAGCCGCCGACGGTTTGAAAGCGGAGAAAGCCTTTATCAGTGATTTGCGTCACCATAAAACCGACTTCATCTAAATGCCCTGAGATCATGATTTTCGGACCGTTTTCTTTGCCCGTTTTTTTGGCGATTAAGCTTCCCAGCCGGTCTGTTGTGACATCATCAGCAAATGGTTCTATGTATGATTTCATCACTTGTCTTACTTCTCTCTCATTTCCCGGTATCCCTTTTGCATCCGTTAACGCTTTCAGCATGGTGAGCTTTTCATCTAATTTTGTCATCAATAAACCTCCTTTTTTTCACTACCCTTCTTATTATACAAAACCAATGCTGAAGCATACGATTAATTCGCCTGAAAAACGGGTAAATGTTTTTATCTATTTCTTCTTAAAAAATGAAACCTTTTGTTTTGTTTTTCGTATTACATCAGATCATGACAAAGGTGAGGAGGTGCCTTCACACATATGGCCATTACAGTATTGAGGATTGTCTTGCTTGCACTTCTTATTTATTTTATTTACATGGGCGTCAAATTCTACGCAAACCCGAAAAGAAGGCTCAGACTGGCGCAATCAAAAGAGAATTTTTATTTTATTGACGAACAGAAAAACACGCGAAAAAATCTCCAGCTTACTTATAAAGGAGTGCTCTTTGAAGGAGAAAAGCATATCCCTTCCAAAGATCATCCGCTGTTTATTCATACGATATTTGTATGGACCGAAAATCCGGAAAAGCTGAACCGCTTTTCTGCAGGTGATTTTGAAGAAGTCGAAAAAAAGGTATTGGAGCGGTATCCGAATTGCAAGATTGATTGGGACCAGCCCATCAAAAAAGCGAAAAAAGCAGGCGAGCGATAAGCTCTCCTGCTTTTTATTCTTTATACACCAAATACATCAGCACAAGGGCGGCTTCAGTGAGAAAAAGCAGCGGCACCCCGTATAAAAAGGATTTGTGTTTCGTCTTATGCCTGAAGGTGCGCATGCCGATCCATACGCCGAGTGAGCCGAACATGGCGGCTGTGAGCCATATTCGTTTCTCTGATATTCTCCACCTGTGCGCCTTTGCTCTTCTTTTATCAGCGCCCATGATCCAAAAGCCGTATCCGTTTATCAATACGGCGTAAATGAAGAGAGCCATTGATTGTCACCCTTTACGTAAAAAAACCGCTCCCGGAAAGAGAGCGGCTTTTTCAACTTACTTGTCTAACTGAGCTTTAGCAGCATCAGCAAGCTGATTGAAAGCAGTAAGGTCGTTTACAGCAAGATCAGCAAGCATTTTGCGGTTTACTTCGATGCCTGAAAGCTTAAGACCGTGCATTAAACGGCTGTAAGAAAGACCGTTCATACGTGCAGCAGCGTTGATACGAGTGATCCAAAGCTTACGGAAATCACGTTTTTTCTGACGGCGGTCACGGAATGCATAGTTTCCTGATTTCATGACCTGCTGGTTTGCTACTTTGTATAATCTATGTTTTGAACCGAAATAACCTTTTGCTAATTTAAGAACCTTTTTACGACGCTGACGCGACACAGTTCCGCCTTTTACTCTTGGCATTATATTTCCCTCCTAATTGTTCCTTGTCCGATTACTTGATGTTGGCAAGCTGTTGTTTGATGCGTTTGAAGTCTCCTGCGCTCACAATAGCACCCTTGCGAAGCTTACGCTTTTGCTTTTGGGATTTGTTGGCGAATAAGTGACTTGTGTATGCATGAGAACGTTTTAACTTCCCAGAACCTGTCTTTTTAAAACGTTTAGCAGATCCGCGGTGAGTTTTCATTTTTGGCATGGGATTTCCTCCTTATTGCTTTTCGTTTTTCGGCGCGAGCATTAAGAACATGCTGCGGCCATCCATTTTTGGTTTTGTTTCGACTGTCGCAACTTCCGCACATGCTTCAGAGAAACGGTCCAATACGCGCTGGCCGATTTCTTTATGAGTGATTGCGCGCCCTTTAAAGCGGATAGAAGCTTTCACTTTATCGCCTTTTTCAAGGAATTTAATCGCATTGCGCAATTTCGTGTTAAAGTCATGCTCATCGATCGTCGGACTTAATCTAACTTCTTTTAAGTTAATGATTTTTTGATTTTTGCGTGCTTCTTTGTCCTTTTTCTGCTGCTCGAATCTGAACTTACCGTAGTCCATGATGCGGCAGACAGGCGGTTTTGCATTTGCTGCAACTAACACAAGGTCAAGATTTGCGCGGCCGGCGATTTCAAGTGCTTCCTGACGGGACTTGATGCCGAGCTGATCGCCATTTTGTCCGATCAGACGAACTTCACGTGCACGGATACCCTCATTAACCAATTGATCTTTGCTAATAATGAGCCACCTCCATAGTTTCTTCGAATTGATTCACAACGCTTGTTGACTGCATTCTGCAGGCAAACAAAAAGTGCGGGCATGACAACACACCCACACTACGAACATCTGCATAAATAAAAATGTACGGTCAACCTGCCAACTACATGAATGTGTCAATCAGGTGAGAAGCGGGTGCCTCTGCTTGTGATTTATATTCAATTCAATAACTATTCTACACAATACCGGATCATTAGTCAAGAATGACTTCTCCGGATCAACTTTTTCATTTTAACACGATGCCGGGGCGAGCGCAAGGAAAAATGTGAAATTTCGTTCTTTGCCGCACGCGGACGTGCCAACACAATAAAAAAACCCGGGTCTATGACCCGGGTTTATCCTCCGATGAGCTGAACGAATACCGGAATGACCAGCACCGTCACCACTCCTACGACGACAACCGCGATACTTGCCATTGCCGCTTCTACTTCTCCCATCTCAATACCGACCGCAACACCGAGTGCGTGTCCGGATGTGCCGAGAGCCAGTCCTTTAGAGATCGGGTGTTTCACTTTAAACAATTTTAAGAATAGAGCGCCCAGAGCATAGACGATAACGGCGTTGAAAATAACGGCGAAAGCGGTGATGTCGGTGATGCCGCCGATTCCTTTTGACAGCGGAAGGGCAATTGCCGTTGTCGCCGCCTGCGGAAGCATGCTTTTCATAACGGCCGCGTCAAGATGAATGCCTTTTGCGATCAAATAGACAATCGTGACTGAGCAGATAGAGCCGACAATGATAGAAGACATGATCTGCCACCAGTATTTTTTCAGTTTGTCACGCTGTTTGTATAAAGGGATCGCAAAAGCGATCGTCGCGGGCTCCAGGAAGAATTTAATAATGTCTCCCCCGCTTTTATAATCTTCATATGAAAAACCGCCGAGCTTCAGAAAAAGGATTCCAAGCACCATCGCGACAAACAGCGGGGTGAAGAGGAAAAAGCCTCTCGTTTTTTTAAATAAATACGTGCCGATGCCAAAGGCCGCAAGTGAAACGACAATACCGAAATATGGACTCATCCGATTTCCCTCCTAATGCTGCACAAGTTCTTTTTCCTGATTGGAACGGCGCACCGTTTGTTTTTCAGGAGCTGCCTTCTGACGTTTTTGGCTGACAGACAAGATCAGCTGAGAAAAAAGGCCCGTCGCCCCTAACAGAATGATGGTAGCGAGTAAGATGACGAGTGCGATCTGCACGCCGTACTGCTGCATGACGCCAAGTGAATTCATCACGGAGATGCCCGACGGGACAAATAAAAATCCGATGAGTGACGTTAATGATGTTCCCAGCGTTTCTACTTGTTCAAGCTTAATCACTTTCAGGCATAAGAGGACAAATAATAACACCAAACCTACTACGGAAGCGGGTATAGGAATGGGGACAATCGCTGCAATCCCATTAGATATGAGCATAATTACGGCAAAAATAAATGCTTGTGTCAGAAATCCGTACACTTTTTTCGCACTCATTTTCTTCACCTCTTTCTCTTTGTTAGGTTCATTATAAAAGAGAAATCGCCTTTTAAAGCGCTTTCATAACAAACGGCTGAATATTCATTCTGAAATGCAAGAAACGGCTGCTGAAATGCAAAAGCCGCCTCATATAATATGAAGCAGCTTTTTTAAGTCCTTGGCGTATGTACGGCTGACGGGAATTTTAGAGCCGTCTTTTAAGATAAGATTGTACGTCGAATTAAACCACGGATGAATTTCCGTAATATGCTCCGTATTCACGATGAACGCGCGGTGCACTCTCAAGAAACCCGTATCAGGCAGTTTTTTCTCAATGACCGCCAAAGTTTCATGAACGGAATAAGACGCGGCAAACGTTTTAACGGAAACGTGTCCGTCCTCCATGCCGGCGAAAATAATGTCCTTCGTATCTAAAATGACAATAGATTCACCGGCTGATACAGCCAGTTTATGCGCTCCGGCTGCGGACGGCTGCTCTGAGACGGCTCCTGCCCTGTCCCGCTTCACTCTTTTAAACTTTCTGATCGTCTGGCGCACTCTTTCTTCATCAAAAGGCTTCGTTAAATAATCGAGCGCGTCGACTTCAAAGGCTTTTAAAGCAAATTGGTCATACGCCGTCGCAAAAACGACGGCCGGCGGATTTTTCATGTTTTTCAGCCGTTTGGCAATGTCAAATCCGTTTTCTCCTGACAAATCAACGTCCAAAAACAGCAGATCCGGTTTTTGATCCATCATACTGTCAAAAGCGGATTCAATATTTTCAGCTTCGTTTATGTCACTTACTTCATTCGTCCGTTTCAGCAAATAAGCTAATTCATCTCTTGCCAGCATTTCATCATCAACGATTAACACCTTCAGCATGTTCTTCTCCTTTAGTCATCAGTTTCAAAGGCAGCTCAAATGATACGTCCGTACCTTTGCCGGCCTCACTTTCCAATCGCAGGGCTGCTTTGGGGCCGAACAGCCCGATCAGCCGTTGATTTAAATTGTAAAGCGCGGTTCCCGTCCCTTCTTTAGACGGCAGCGGACGGTTTCCGAGCACGGACAGCAATTCCGGATCAATTCCCCGCCCGTTATCTCCAACCCGCATTAAAACCGACTGACCGGCGGATACCACGCTGACATTGACGGCACAGCTGTCCTGCTTTCTTGAAAATGCATGGCGGAGCGCATTTTCGACGAGAATCTGCAGCACAAAAGGAGGAATTTCGATGTCCTCCAAACCGCGTTCGATTTCAAGACTGATTTTATATTTCCCGGGAAAACGGGCCTGCTCCAATGATAAATACGCCTGCAGATGGTTCAGTTCTTTAGAAAGCGGGATGAGCAGCTGCCTTGCCCCCTGCAGATTGGAACGGAAATAGACGCTCAGCTGCAGCAGAAGCTTTCGGGTTTTTTCCACATCCGTACGGCAAAGAGCAGAAATCGTATTGATCGCATTAAACAGAAAATGCGGATTGACCTGTGCCTGAAGCGCCTTTATTTCTGCGTCTTTCAGCAATTTGCTCTGCAGTTCCGCCTCGCCGAGTTCAAGCTGGGTGGAAAACAGCATGGCGAGTCCTTCTGCAAGCTCTTCTTCAACCCGGCTTAAACCTGACGGGCTTTTAAAGTACATTTTCAACGTCCCGATCGTTTTGCCGTTTGACGTCAGCGGCAATACGATCGCCGCATGCAGCGGACAGGGATCGTGCGTGCATTCAATTTCTTCCTTCGATGTCGCTTTCATAATATGACCCGTTTTAATGACACGTTTTGACAATCCGGTGATCAGGCTTTCAGACGGAATATGATGGTCGGCACCCGCGCCGACGTGCGCCAAAATCTTTTCGTTATCCGTAAGCGATACCGCGTCCGTTCCTGTTTGCCTGTGAATGATGGCGGCGACGCTTTTGCATGAGCTTTCATTCAGCCCCTGGCGGAAAAACGGAAGCGTCTGGTCTGCAATCATCAGCACCCTGTGGGTTTCAAGGGCTCTCGCCCGTTCTTCCTTCCGGATAATCGACTGAATGATCGAAAGAAAAATAAAAGTCCCTGACCCGTTTACCAATATCATCGGGATGCCGATGATGCTCACAAGCGTCCAAGCATCAGAAAACGGCTTGGCCATCAAGAGGATGAGCAGCATTTGCAGCGATTCCATCCCGAGTCCGACAAGCGCGGCCACCCGCGGTGTCGGCATCGCATAGCGTTTTCTGAAATACCGTCCGATCCAGCCGGACAAAATGCCCGCTAAAACGGATGAGACGGCACAGCTGACTGCGGTCGCGCCGCCGAGTGATAAACGATGCAGGCCGGCCAGTATGCCGACGCCGATCCCCACATACGGGCCGCCTAAGAGTCCGCCGATTTCAACGCCCATAATTCTTGTATTGGCAATTGAACCGGACGGATTAATTTGAAACACCCAGTCATTATTCATGATTGTATTCCGCTGAATTTCTATTCCCGTATAGTTGCTGATGATACTGAACAGCGAGAAAATTGAAATCAGCACCGCTTTGCCTTTATAGCTCTCAGGCTGCTGGAGCGCCTGTCTGAACAATCTGGTATGAGCCAGAACAAATCCCAATATGACGATAATTCCGACTCTTTCCAGCATCATGATGATCAAATGCAGCATACTTTTCACCTGTTCTTTCAAATTTAATTTTATCACGTTTTAGAGCCTGAGACAGAATCTGACACAAACCTGCCTGTTTTTTTCAAATCATCTGAAAACAAATCTTTCACAGTCTATATATCTATTGTAGAATAAACGGGAGCCTTGCGGCAGAGAGTTTCAGAATATAACAAAGAGGAGAAGATCATGAAAGCCGTATTTTTTGATTTGGACGATACACTGTTATGGGATGAAAAAAGCGTCAGAACAACATTCAGGGAAACATGTTTACAAGCGGAAAAAAAATATGGCCTTGACCCGCATACATTTGAAGATGCGGTTCGGAAAGCGGCACGGGAATTGTATATGTCATACGAAACCTATCCTTATACGGTCATGATCGGCATTAATCCGTTTGAAGGATTGTGGGCGAATTTTTCCGAGCCGGTCAGCGAAGGATTTAAACAGCTGAATCGGATTGCGCCGGAATACAGACGAAACGCCTGGACGAACGGCTTAAAAAGCGTCGGTATAGACGATGCGGCTTACGGCGAATATTTGGCGGAGTTTTTCGCGGCGGAACGCAGACAGCGTCCGTACGTGTATGATGAAACGTTTGCGGTGCTTGATAAGCTGAAAGGTGTTTATGAATTGCTTCTGCTGACAAACGGCGATCCCAGCCTGCAGAAAGAAAAACTCGCCGGCGTTCCTGAGCTTGCGCCTTATTTTAATGAAATCGTCATCTCAGGCGCTTTCGGAAAAGGGAAACCCGACGCCTCCATATTCGAACATTGCCTCGGCCTCCTGAACCTGAAAAAAGAAGACGCCATTATGGTCGGAGATAACCTCAATACTGATATATTGGGAGCGAAACGGGCAGGCATTACGACAGTCTGGGTAAACCGGACGCAAAAGAAAAATGATACGGACATTGCGCCTGATTACGTGATCAGCGATCTTCACGAGCTGTTTGCGATTATAGAGAAACAAAAAGAAAGATAATTTTATACGCAAAAAAACCCCATTCTGAATGAACGGGGTTTTTGTATTTCCGGTTATTTTTTCGCTTCGGCTACAGCCTTTTTCACAAAATCGTCCAATGAGACGGTTTCTGATTTCTGCTCGCCGTATTTCCGGACGTTTACCGCGCCGTTTTCCGCTTCTTGGTCACCGACCACAAGCATGTACGGGATTTTTTGCATTTGCGCTTCACGGATTTTATAGCCGATTTTCTCGTCCCGGCTGTCAAGCTCGACACGCAGGCCTTCACGCTGCAGGCGCTCCTGCACTTTTTTCGCATAGTCAAGATGCACGGACGGTGATACAGGAATGACTTGGAACTGCACCGGCGCAAGCCATGTCGGAAGGGCGCCTTTGTGCTCTTCGATTAAGAAAGCAACGAAACGCTCCATCGTTGACACGACACCGCGGTGAATAACGACAGGGCGGTGCTGTTTGCCGTCTTCTCCGACGTAAGTGAGATCAAAGCGTTCCGGAAGAAGGAAGTCAAGCTGTACAGTTGACAATGTCTCTTCTTTGCCGATCGCTGTTTTCACCTGTACGTCAAGCTTAGGGCCGTAAAACGCCGCTTCGCCTTCCGCTTCATAGTAGTCATGGCCGATTTCGTCCATTGCCGCCTTCAGCATGGATTGCGCTTTGTTCCACATCTCATCATCATCAAAATATTTTTCCGTATCTTCAGGATCGCGGTAAGACAGGCGGAATGTGTAATCACTCAGGCCGAAGTCTTCGTATACGTCTTGAATCAAACGGACCGTGCGGATGAATTCTTCTTTAATCTGGTCAGGGCGGACGAAAATGTGCGCGTCATTTAACGTCATGCCGCGTACGCGCTGAAGACCTGAAAGCGCCCCGGACATTTCATAACGATGCATCGTTCCCAGCTCTGCGATGCGGATCGGAAGCTCGCGGTAGCTGTGAATGTCCTGTTTGTAAATCATCATATGGTGAGGACAGTTCATCGGACGGAGCACGAGTGTTTCATTGTCCATTTCCATCGGCGGGAACATGCCTTCCTGATAATGTTCCCAGTGGCCCGATGTTTCGTACAGGTCTTTGCTTCCGAGAACAGGCGTATAGACGTGCTCATAACCGAGGCTCAGCTCTTTATCCACAATGTAGCGCTCGATCACGCGGCGGATGGTTGCGCCTTTCGGCAGCCAGAGCGGCAGGCCTTGTCCGACTTTTTGAGAGTTGGCGAACAATTTTAATTCTTTGCCCAGTTTTCGGTGGTCACGTTCTTTCGCTTCTTCAAGCATCCGCAAATGCTCTTTCAGGTCATCCTTTTTAAAGAAGGCCGTGCCGTAAATGCGCTGAAGCATTTGGTTTTTGCTGTCGCCGCGCCAGTATGCGCCCGCAAGGCTCAGTAGCTTAAATTCTTTAATTTTGCCTGTAGACGGCACGTGCACGCCGCGGCACAGGTCAAAAAATTCGCCCTGCTCATAAATGGAGACCGTTTCGTCTTCAGGGATGGCATCCAGCAGTTCAAGCTTCAGATTATCGCCGATTTCCGCAAACATGGCTTTTGCTTCATCACGGCTCACTTCTTTTCGGATAATCGGCAGATTTTCACCGACGATGCGTTTCATTTCTTTTTCAATCTTCGGAAGGTCATCCGGCGTCAGCGCCTGCTCCATTTCAACGTCATAATAGAACCCGTTTTCAATGACGGGGCCGACTCCGAATTTCACATCTTTATAAATGCGTTTAATCGCCTGGGCCAATAAATGCGCCGTGCTGTGCCGCATGATGTTCAAGCCTTCTTCTGTGCCTTCTGTAATGATTTCTACGGCACCATCCTCTTGAATCGGCGTTCTTAAATCAATTTCCTGTCCGTTCAGTTTTCCGGCTAAAGACTTTTTCTTTAATCCCGGACTGATGGATGCCGCGATATCTTCTGTTGTTGTTCCTTTCGGAAATTCCTTTACCGCTCCGTCCGGAAATGTGATGTTGATCATATCTGACATCTTCGTCACTCCTTTTTTTATGCAAATCAAAAACCCCGCCCCCTATGAAAGGGACGAGGTTAAATAAACGGAATCGTGGTTCCACCCTTTTTTCCGCGCGGCCGATTGTTTCGGCACCTGCGGCTCTAAACTCTGTAACGGGAGTTCCCGTCAGCTATTACTGGCGCTTCTTCCGGCGTTCACAGCTGAAGTTCAAAGGCGGTAAAGACAATGATCCATAGCTGGAAAGCTTTCAGCCTGGGCTCTCCTCTCTTATAAAGCCGGTATCAATGCTTCATGTCCTTATCAATACGTGTAGCAATCATTAATCTTTTATGTATTATAAAATGTCTGTGAGAAAAATGCAACTCGGTTTTCCGTCTGATTTCGCAAAGACAGCCTTGCCGCTTACACAAGGCCGTCCGTGCGGCTATCCTTCCGTCTTCTCGGCTGCAAATGCGCCCAGCGGAAAAAGGCGCACCCTCTCCT
The DNA here is from genome assembly GCF_003676355.1 of Bacillus sp. L75. NCBI lineage: Bacteria > Bacillati > Bacillota > Bacilli > Caryophanales > Bacillaceae > Bacillus > Bacillus sp. L75. The sequence goes on along the minus strand of NZ_ML064903.1, from coordinate 69,467 downwards.
GAAACACGTTTTGAATCGTTCTGGACATCATATGCTCCGGTTTGTCCGTATACAGTTCTACCGTCTCAGGCGCAATGGAGATCAGCGGCGCAAGGAGATGGGAATCTATATACATCGGGTGCTCCCGCACAAACCGTCTGTCTATGTATTTTTTCTGTTCCCGTTCTGACAAATAGCGCAGCTCCCACAGCGTAAAAGCCCGGTCATGTACGATGCGGACTTTCTTCATCCGCGGCGGATTGGATGTCACATAATCTCTCAGAGACTGGATAAAGTTTTGATATTCCTGTTCCATCCGGTATTCATCTATCGCAGCCTCCGCGTATTCTCTGAGCCGCTCATAATACCTGCCGAGCCGGAACGTCTGAAACGAACGCACGGAAAAAACACCCGCATCAAGTGAAATCGTCCGGAGCGCATCTGAAATAAACTGTGTGCGCGGCTCTTTCTTCGGCTCGAACGGATGATCATCAAGCTCTCCTTCCATAATGCTGTGTGCAAGCTGAAGGATTTGCTGCTGTTCATCCTGATCGGTGAAGCAGTATGCGTCCTCAATAAGCGAAAGCATATGCTCGTCTTCTTTGCATTCCAAAAAAAACCTGACAAGTATCGGCTCAATAAAGCGCTGAACGCAAAAAGCCGTTTCAGACCTTGCGATTCCGACTTTTTTTATGCCTTCACGGACAATAAAATGTCTCCGGTCGTCCGATTGCTGAATGAGATGTAAAAAAGCGGCGGTATCGTGGTCATCTTCAAAGATCACTTCAAGCATATTTGTCCCCCCTTACGGCATCTGTTACAAGTATATGGGGGATGTTTTTAAAATAGACGTAAAGGTTAGCTTTCACCGCCGAACAAATGGCGCACCTTCTTTTTAAATATAACGGGAAGCGATAAAAATACGATGTAAAGACAGATCACGCCGAGTACGGTCAGCACATTGCCGGACATAAAGCTCGCGCCGAGCACATTCAGGACGATCGTCCCCGGAATGATGCCCGCTGCGGTCGCCAAAAAATACGTCATCGGCCTGACTTTCGATAGGCCCGCGGCATAGCTGATCACATCAAAGTTAACAGGCAGAATACGCAGGATAAAAATATAAAAGAAGCCATTGGTTTTCATCTGCTTTTGAATGGCTTCCATTTTTCCATGACGGCTTTTCTCATTAAAGGCAAACAGCCCCGCCGCAAAAAAAGACGCGGCGGCGGCGCCCATTGAGCCCGCCAGCGTATACACGGTGCCGAAAAGCGGGCCGAACGCCAATCCTCCGGCGACGGAAACGATTGATACGGGAAACAGCACAAAAGGCCTGACGATGGAAATTCCGATAAACACAAGCGGCGCAAAAACACCGAACGATAACACCCACAGCCGGATCTCCTTAGGCGACAGATTCAGATATTTGCGGTTTGCCCACAGCAAAAGGCCCGCTCCCGCCGCAGCCGCAGCCCAAGTGACAGCCTTCTTATTCCTCATTCCCTCAAATCCTTCCCATTGGACGCCGGCATCATGAACGGCGGCGGTTTTCCCCGTCAAGACGGACGGGCGAAGCCAAATATAAAATCCGCTCCATCAGTCTTGCCGCTTTTACTTCTTCCTTTTCTCCCCGCTGTGAATACGTAAAATGATGCTTCAGCTCGTCTGGTGAAAAATTAGACGAGAAGAAAGTGGGAAGCTGCTGGCTCATTCTGTGCTGAAGCACGGTGCCGATGACTTCATCTCTGACCCAGCTTGTCATTGATTCCGCTCCGATGTCATCAAGCATCAGTACGGGCGTCGTTTTCACCATATTCAGTTTCGCCTCCAACGACTGATCCTGGAGCGAGTTTTTCAGCTCTCTGACAAATTCGGGAACATATACAATCATTGATGAATACTCTTTTTCCGCCAGTTCGTTAGCAATGGCGGCTAAAATAAATGTCTTTCCGATTCCGAATTTTCCGTACAGATACAGCCCTTTGCCTTTTCCCGTTTCATTATAGCTCTTCAGAAAATCCGTCACATGCTGGAAAATGCCGACTCTGCTCGGATCGGTAATGTCGATCTGCTGAAACGTCGCGCCGAGAAGATCCTGCTGGATATACATGCTCTTCATCAGGGACTTTTGCCTTTTCTGACGGTCGAGCTTTCTCTTTTCCGGACATTCGTAATATTCAATATCGATGGAACGCCCGTTGATCACAAGCTTCGGATGATAGCCTTCAAGCAGGCTGTTCGTCCGGCTGTCTTTCGAGCAGAAGGCGCACTGTTTGCTTTGCTGAACGAATTCGTACAGTTTATTTAACCCTCTGTCAATCATGCTTTGATTGATTACATCTTTCTGTTCCTTCAAAAAAGCCTGGACGTCTTCGTCGGCCATGACTTGCTGCTGCATTCGTTCCAGGCGTTTTTGAAAGTCAGGTCTTTTCGTCACGCCTTCTAAGGATCGGCTGATCGGTTCCATTCAATATCACCCCGCTTCTCTGTCTCAATAGGCAGAGTATTTTTTCAGTTTTTTCATTTCTTCCATCATTTTTTTCTTCTGTTCTTCAAGATCCTGCGCGGAAAGAGCCGGCTGTTCTTGTTTCTTCCCGGTTTCTTCTTCTTTCATCCAATCAGGGCGCTTTTCTTCCCGGACGGTTTTTTTGCCGCGCGCCGCGCCGTTTGTTTTGCCGTCCGCCCAATCAAGATATTGCCTGTGCTCTTCTATTGCGAGTTTCATTGCTTCCCGTACCGTTTTGACTTTTTTTCTGGCCCAGTGGGCGGCGATTTTTTGGATATAGTTTTTAGACAGCTTCATATCCGTTTTCAGCATGACATAATAAATCAGCACATTGGTGACGCCGGGCTCAAGCTTTTGTTCGAACATAATATCGGCGATAATCTGCAAGTCGGCTTTTGACGGCTCGGTCCCGTCCGCAATGTCCTGAAGAAGCTTTCTCGGTGATATGGTCTCAAGCTGTGCGATGAGTTCGCCGTTCAATGAATCGTCCTTTTCCGTCCGGTTTTCTCTCAAGGTGACAGGCTGTGTTTTATCAATCAGTTCCGGAAGCTTACCGCTTCTTTCAATTTGGTACCAGTCGCTGGCCGCTTTCCTCAGCGCTTCGGCCGTTATCGTATCCTGTTCATTAATTGCGGTCATGACGACGTGCTGCATGGAGATAGGATCTATTCCGTATAAATATGAAAGCTTTTTAATGCTCTCCCGCACGTCCTGCGTGATTGATTTACGCGGTATCATCGTTTCTGACAGTCCCGCCATGAAAAGCTCAAAATCAAATACTTCCTCCGTCACCGTATAGGAAGGCGCTTGTCCGACAGACGCCGTCTCATAGTCCTCGGGGAGCTTCATCGCCTCTTCCATATCAGGCGTCATTTTCCATTCACTCGGCTGAAAAGAGGCAAAAGCGTGATTAAACGGACGGGTAATTTCCCTTGCGCCCGCGCCGACGGAAGGGTGCGTGTAAAATTGTCTCAGCTGCTGGTATTTCGTTTTACCGACTCTGTTATAAAGAAAGACATTCAGCATGCCGTCTTCAAAAAAATCATTCGGTCTGAGCGGGGGCAGCAGCTCATAAATAAACATCCGCTCTTTCTGCTCGGACTCCCGGATATACACTTTCAGCAGCCCGATTCCTTCAAGCTTTCCCTGTTCATGATGAATCTTTTTTAAATTTGACTGCATCATGCCCATCAGCTGCCTGTGCGTGGATTCCGCTCCCCACAAGCGGTTCTGCTCAAGCTCCCCCCATAAGGTCATATAAAGGGAGAATGCAAAAGAACCGATCAGCGGCTGGTACAGATGTGTCAAAACCTGTCTGTCGACATCCTGAAGAAGCGAACGGCTTTTGACCGTATAAGGATCTACAGGCAATACGTCATTCCAATAGTCAGCCATGATTCTCAAACCTTCCGATATGTTTCTACTCTCATTTTACACCGTTTCTGCGATCTATCAAATGCCAATTTTGCTCATGAGAAAAGAGCCAGACACAATCTCTTAGCTCTCTCAGCGTTCTTTCTTTATTAAATCTTTCAATTCATCGATAAACACGTTTATATCCTTAAACTGCCGGTAGACGGAGGCAAAGCGGACATAAGACACCTCATCGATTTTCGCCAGACGGTCCATTACCATTTCTCCGACAAGTTCGCTTTTGACTTCAGATACACCTTGGTTTCTCAGCTCTTTTTCAATGTCAAAGCACATGTCTTCCAATGTTTTTAAAGGAACGGGCCTTTTTTCACAAGCTTTAATTAACCCGCGCAGCATTTTTTCACGGCTGAATTCTTCCCGGACGCCTTCTTTTTTCACGACGATCAGAGGCATCTCTTCAAACTTCTCAAATGTAGTGAAGCGGTAATGGCAGGCTTCGCATTCCCGCCTTCTGCGGATTGATTTCCCTTCGTCCGCAGGCCGTGAATCAAGTACGCGGGAACCGTTGTGCTGGCATGAAGGACATTTCAAATTGGATCAGCTCCCATCTGTTTCGTTGCTGTAATGCGGTTCGCAAGCTTCCGGTAAATGCCCGCCAACGTTTCTAGGATGAGCCTATTTGTTGGGAGAGCCGATAGACCGGCCTTATCTTTTCTATTTTACAAAAAAAATGCTTAAAGAAAAAGCAATGCTGTTTTTTTACATTAGAAAAGGAGCATCAGCTTCAAAGCGCGTAATGGCTTTTTCAGCTTAGCTCCCTTGTGTTTGCGTTTTGAAAATTACAGTACTTTCGCTTGTGCCTGTTTAATCTGTACAGGCCCCATTCCTCTCGGTATTTCAATGTTTTCTCTTGTATCTGCATGTAATGCGTCCGCAATGTAATCCGCAGCCACATTAGGATCCAGGTCTCCACAAGTATAAACATCAATGCTTGCATATCCGTGTTCAGGAAAACTGTGAATCGTTAAATGTGACTCAGAGATAATAACGACTCCGCTTACGCCTTGCGGTGCAAATTTGTGAAATGCGACCTCGCGCACCTCAGCTCCTGATTTCAAAGCAGCATTTACAAACGTTTTTTCAATAAAATCCATGTCATTGAGCTTATCAAAATCGCATCCCCACAGCTCGGAGATGACGTGACGCCCCATTGTTTCCATAATCATGGACCCCCCTTAACAAGAATTAAAAAAGTGAATTTCCGAGAACTGACCCGGCCATTTACCACGGGGGAAAGTTAGTCCGGAGAGGTCCTAACCCTTTAAGTAATTCCGAAGCAGTCACGAGCAAGAAGTTCACGAAAGATAGTATACTGTGTTTAAGTTTATTTTGCAAGGTGTGTTTTTTGCGAATATGCCGTTAAGGGTTTTTTTCTAACAAATGTCCATGATCTTTAGTCTACACAGCTGACGGGTGTTTCATTCGCGCGGCGACGTGACGGATTAGATCAACGACCCGGCAGGAATATCCCCATTCATTGTCATACCAGGCGAGCACCTTTACTTTTCGGTCTTCCATCACCATCGTTGTCAGACCGTCGATGATCGCAGAGTGTGAATTCGTATTATAATCCGAAGAAACGAGCGGCTCATCCGAATAATCAAGAATTCCGTACATCGACGTTTTTGCGGCTCTTTGGAAAGCGGCGTTCACTTGCTCGGCCGACACATCTGTTTTCAGATCGCAGACAAGGTCCACTAATGACACATTCGGAACGGGAACACGCAAAGCGAGACCGTGAAGTTTTCCTTTCAAATGAGGCAGCACGAGCGACAGCGCTTTGGCGGCGCCAGTAGAAGTCGGAATGATGGATTCTCCGCACGCTCTCGCCCTCCGCAGATCTTTATGCGGATTGTCGATATTTTTTTGATCATTCGTGTAAGCGTGAACAGTCGTCATCAGGCCGCTTTCAATCCCGAATTCCTGATCAAGCACTTTGACGACTGGCGCAAGACAGTTTGTCGTGCAGGATGCATTTGAAATAATGACATGTTCATCGGGATTGAACTGCTCTTCATTTACTCCCATGACAATGGTAACGTCTTCATTTTTGCCCGGAGCCGTTAAAATGACTTTTTTCGCCCCTGCTTCAATATGGCTCATCGCTTTTTCTTTTGAATTAAATTTCCCCGTTGCCTCTACGACGATGTCTATTCCGCATTCTTTCCACGGAAGCTCTCTCGGGTCCCGGCGGTTGAACAGCATAATATGTTTTCCGTTGACGATCAGGCTGTCGTCGGAGGTCTCAACTTCTTGATCATATTTGCCGTGAATTGTGTCATACTTTATCAAATGAGCAAGCGTTTCCGGGGGATAGCTTGCATTAATGGCTGTTATTTGAATTTGATCATCTTCCATTGCTTTTCTGAACACCATTCTTCCGATTCTTCCAAACCCGTTGATTGCTACTTTTACCTTCATGCTCAGGTCACCCCTTTTTAATATGCCACTCTAATTTACCTTTATTTATATATAGTATAACACATTAAAAGAAATCCGCCAGTACAACTTGATAAAAATCCACCCTTATACCGATCAATATGTTGTTCAATCGGTTTTTTTGCATATAAAATGATCTTTCTTCCATAAAAAAAGCAGGATCAGCGTCTCAGGCTGCCTGCTTTTTTCTTATATTTGTCCCGGTTCTTTAAATTTGTCATTTAAAATGCTGTCCTCTAAAACGGAAGACACCTCGCCGTACCGTTTAGCAATATGCATCGCGCCCCAGTCGCACAGCGCGTTTAAAATTCTTTCCAGACTGTGCCCGTATTCACTCAGCTCGTATTCCACTTTCGGCGGCACCTGATTGTACACGATCCGGTTGATGACGCCGTCAGCTTCCAGCTCCCGCAATTGCTGTGTCAGCATCTTCTGGGTGATGTCCGGCATAAGCCGCTTCAATTCGCTTGTCCGTTTTTTCCCGCGCATGAGGTGGCAGAGGATCACACACTTCCATTTTCCGCCGATCACTTCAAGCGCCGCCTCTACGGATATATTGTATTTTTTCTTCAGCAACGGTAATTCCTCCTCATCTATAGGAACTAAAAAGTGCCTATGGCACTTAAAAGTACGTTCTTTTCAATGACACTTCTATCGATCATAATGACATTTGCCGGCTGAAAAGGAATGTACTCTTATACTTATATCGTTTACCCGGCATCATTTCAACCATACATTATCGTTCAAGGAGGAAAACAGATGTCTTCACATCGCCAAAGCTATTTACCAGCGCTGCTGGCATTAGCCGTCAGCGCTTTTGCGATCGGCACAACCGAATTTATCAGCGTCGGGCTGCTGCCGCTTATATCTCAAGATCTGCATATACCTGTGACAACGGCGGGACTTACCGTTTCCATGTATGCTCTGGGCGTGACATTCGGCGCGCCGGTTTTAACGTCTCTCACATCCGGCATGTCGCGGAAAACGCTGCTTCTCTGGGTGATGTTAATTTTTATCGCCGGAAATACACTCGCAGCGAGCGCTTCCTCAATCGGCATATTACTGGCGGCACGGGTTATTTCGGCTTTTTCCCACGGCATTTTCATGTCAATCGGGGCAACAATCGCCGCCAATATCGTGCCGGAGCATAAAAGAGCAAGCGCGATTTCCATTATGTTTACGGGGCTGACGGTGGCTACGGTGACCGGCGTTCCGTTCGGCACCTATCTCGGCCAGCAATTCGGATGGAGGATTGCATTTGCCGTGATTGTGGCGGTAGGAATCATCGCATTCCTCACAAACGCGCTTCTCGTTCCGTCACATTTGCGCAAAGGGACGAAAACCGCATTTGCCGAGCAGGTCAAACTCGTCACAAACGGCCGGTTATTGCTTTTATTTATGATTACGGCGTTAGGCTACGGCGGAACGTTTGTCGTGTTTACGTATTTATCCCCGCTTCTTCAGGAGGTAACCGGTTTTCAGAAAGAAACCGTCGCGGCCATCCTGCTCGTTTACGGAATTGCGATTGCCATCGGAAACATGATTGGCGGCCGTTTATCAAACCGAAATCCGCTGAAAGCCTTGTTTTATATGTTCATTGTCCAGGCGGCTGTGCTGTTTGTTCTGACTTTTACCGCGCCGTTTAAAACAGCCGGGCTGATCACCATTATTTTCATGGGGCTGTTGGCGTTTATGAATGTGCCGGGGCTTCAGGTATATGTCGTGATGCTGAGTGAACGTTTTGCGCCAAGCGCCGTTGATACAGCATCAGCCTTAAATATCGCGGCATTTAATGCCGGGATCGCGATCGGCTCGTTTGCCGGCGGAATCATTACAGACTCAATCGGAATCATTCATACCGCTTGGATCGGGGCGCTGATGGTGCTCAGCGCGGTCGTATTAACCGGATGGAGCAGGAAGCTTGAAAAGCGGGATCGCACTGCCCTTGAAAGGAGGTGAGTTTTTCTTCAGCGCATTTTGATTGTTTCAACAGACAACTAATAGGAGGAATATATACATGACAACACATTTACAAGCAAAAGCAACATTGCATAACGGAGTAGAAATGCCTTGGTTCGGCATCGGAGTTTTCAAAGTAGAGGAAGGCGCGGAACTCGTCAACGCGGTGAAAACGGCATTGGTGCACGGCTATCGTAGCGTTGATACCGCCGCGATTTACGGAAATGAAGAAGGTGTCGGCGAAGGCATCCGCCAAGGGCTGCAAGAAGCGGGATTAAAACGTGAAGACATTTTTGTCACGTCAAAAGTGTGGAATGCCGATTTAGGATATGAAGAAACGTTAAAAGCGTTTGACACAAGCTTAGAAAAACTCGGTTTAGATTATTTGGATTTATATTTGATCCATTGGCCTGTCGAAGGAAAGTACATCGATGCGTGGCGGGCGCTCGAAACCCTCTACAGGGATGGACGCATTAAGGCGATCGGGGTCAGCAATTTCCAAATTCACCATCTGAAACATCTCATGAAAGAGACGGAAATCAAGCCGATGATCAACCAGGTGGAGTACCATCCTCGTCTGACACAGAAAGAACTGCTTGCTTTCTGCACTGAACAAGGCATTCAGCTTGAAGCGTGGTCGCCATTGATGCAAGGTCAGCTGCTTGATCACACCGTCTTACAGGAAATCGCTGAGAAGTACGGCAAATCAGCCGCCCAAGTGATTTTGCGCTGGGATTTGCAAAACGGTGTCATCACCATTCCGAAATCAACGAAAAAACACCGTATTGAAGAAAATGCAAATGTCTTTGATTTCGAACTGTCAGCTGACGATATGAAGCGGATTGATGATCTGAACGAAAATCTCCGTGTCGGTCCTGATCCTGACAATTTTGATTTTTAACCAGAAAAACACCGTTCGGCTTTCCGAACGGTGTTTGTTTATGCCCAGCCGCTCAATACTTCCTCAAGCTGGTGCTTTGTATATTCAAGACTGCCGCTGTTATCAATGACGGCGTCAGCTTTTTTTGTTTTATCCGCTAAAGGCATTTGCGACGTTATCCGGCTCATCGCTTCTTCTTCTGTAAGGGAATTCCGCTCTATCAGCCGTTTAAGCTGAATGTCTGCCGGTACGGTGACGACGAGCACCTTGCCGACAAGATAATCAAGCCCGCTTTCATACAAAAGCGGTATATCCAAAACGACGAACTGCTCTTTTCGCGCAACGGCTTCATCCCGCTGTTTCAGCATTTCCGCACGCACCGCCGGATGAACGATCTGATTCAGCTTCAGACGCTTCTGTTCGTCAGTGAAAACGATAGAACCGAGTTTTTTTCTGTCAATATCGCCATTTTCCAGCAGGATGTCTTTTCCGAATGCTTCCACAATTTGTCCGTAAGCCGGCATTCCTTTTTCCACCGCCTGTTTTGCGATGGCATCCGCATCAATGACTGTTATTTTTTTGTCGATCAGCATACGCGCTACCGTGCTTTTGCCGCTTGCGATGCCTCCCGTTAAACCGATGACCAAGCTCAAAAAGCCCACTCCTTCTTACATTTTCCAAATCCCGATGATAATCAGCAGGACTCCCGGCAAAAATGTCATTTTATCTATCCAATTCCATCTTGAAAGCAAATGCCCCGCATTTATGCCGAGTGAAACAAACAGCGAGCTCATCAGCCCGACAGTCACGCTCATCATAACCGGAGAAAAGCCGAGAATGGCCGCTCCCAGCCCGGCGCCAAACGCGTCAATGGATAAGGCGATACCGAGCAGAAACGCCTCGACTCCATTAATGGTTCCGGATTGATCAATATCGGCGCTGGTCGGTTTTTTCAAAATATGAATGACGATGCCGAGCGATTTCACTTCAAGATTAAGTAACGTTTTTTCATGCAATAAGTAATCCGGCTCTTTAGCCGGTTTGAAAAATTGCCAGATGACCCATGCCCCGATTCCGATTAAGATCAGTCCGCCCAGTTTCTCCGTGACGGATACGGGAAAAATCTTTGTCAGAAAATGGCCGATCAGCATGGATATAAACATCACAGAGGCTGAACAGCAAGCGATCACGGCAATCGCTTTGAACGGGATTTTCATTTTTCTCAAACCATACGTAAACCCGACTGAAAAACTGTCCAAGCTGACAGCAAAAGCCAAAAGCAGCAAAGAAACAATCTCCATATCCGTTTCTCCCTTTCTCTTGATCGGCAATTGTGACATATGCCTATTGGGTGAATCACAATATATATATGGAGAAAGGTCATCAACTGTGTTAGAAAAAAGTCATTCTGCTGCCGCCTGCTTGAACCGCTTCAGTTTATGATTTTTTTTGGCAGCGGGCGCAAAAATGCGTACCCCTTCCGCCGACCACGATTTTAGAAATCATCGTGCCGCACGATTTGCACGGTTCATCCTTTTTGCCGTATACGTAATGTTTGAGCTGAAACATTCCAATTTCCCCTTGAGAATTGATATAAGACCGGACGGTGCTCCCGCCCGCGTCAATCGCTTCCTGAAGGGTGTCTTTAATTTCTGTATGAAGCGTTTTTATCTGCCCGTCTGACAGACTGTTCGCTTTTGTCTCTGGATGAATACGCGCCCGGAATAAAGCTTCATCGACATAAATATTGCCGAGGCCGACGACCGCTTTTTGGTCGAGCAGGGCTGTTTTCACCGCGCGGTTCGTTTTTGCAAGCCGCTCTTTTAAATAAGCAGCGGTAAATGCTTCATCATCGGGTTCGGGCCCGAGCTGTGAAAGCGGTAATGCATTCTGTTCCTCTCCCGGCGCAAACAAATGCATCGTGCCGAATTTCCGGACATCCCGGTAGCGGAGCTGTGTTCCGTCCGTCATGTGAAACACGACGTGCACATGTTTATCGTCAGGCTCATCGGCCTGATGAAGACCGTATTTCCCCTCCATCCGCAGGTGGGACACCATGACATAATGATCCAGATGGAAAAGCAAAAACTTTCCCCTTCTTCCGATGGATCGGATTGTTTCTCCTGCAATCTGCCGCGCGAATTCCTCCGGCTCGGCGGGTTTTTTGATGATATTCGGCCATCTGATATCCGCCGATTCAATCGTTTTCCCCTTCACAAGACCGGTCAGAGTGCGCCGGACCGTTTCAACTTCTGGTAATTCCGGCACAATCATCACTTCCTTTTTCTCTGTTTATTTTGCATCGTACCAAGACGGCCCTGAAGCATAATCCGCCTTCAGCGGCACGTCTAATGCCAAAGCATGCTCCATCACTTCAGGAACCAGCTTCTCTAATATTTCAATTTCTTCCTTAGGCGCTTCAAAAATCAATTCATCGTGCACCTGAAGCAGCAGTCGCGCCTTCAGGTTTTTTTCTTTCAGCTCAGCTGCCATGTCAATCATGGCTTTTTTAATAATATCGGCGGCGCTTCCCTGAATCGGCGTATTCATGGCCGTCCGTTCCGCAAAGCTCCGCAGGTTGAAGTTGCGGCTGGTCAGCTCAGGAATATAGCGGCGGCGCTGCATAAGGGTCGTGACATATCCTTTTTGCTTCGCTTCCTGCACCGATTCTTCCATATACGCCTTAACGCCCGGGAAGCTCTCCAAATAGCGGTCTATAAAAGCGCCCGCTTCTTTCCGGGTGATGCCGAGGTTTTGTGACAGCCCGTAATCACTGATGCCGTAAACAATGCCGAAATTGACGGCCTTTGCCTGGCGGCGCATCGCTTGTGTCACTTCATCTTCACTGACATGAAACACGTCCATGGCGGTTTTTGTGTGAATGTCCATGTCATTCGTAAACGCTTCGATCAGATTTTCATCTTTTGAAATATGCGCAAGCACCCTTAATTCAATTTGTGAATAATCGGCGGCGAAAATAAGCCAGTCCGGTTCGGACGGTACGAAAGCCTGACGGATTTTCCGCCCTTCCTCCAGCCGGATCGGAATATTTTGCAGGTTCGGATCCGTTGAGCTGAGGCGTCCGGTTTGAGTCAATGCCTGATTGAATCGTGTATGCACCTTATGAGAATCCTTGCGCGTGACCTTCAGCAGCCCTTCAATATAAGTCGATTGGAGTTTGCCGATTTGTCTGTATTGCAGAATGTGCGCGACGATATCATGTTTGTCTGCGAGCTTCTCAAGCACATCGGCTGAAGTGGAATAGCCTGTTTTTGTTTTCTTTACTGGCGGCAGGCCGAGCTTTTCAAACAGAATGACGCCGAGCTGTTTTGGTGAATTGATGTTAAACGGCTCACCGGCGATGTCATGGATTTTTTCTTCATATTCTTTCAGCTTTGCCTTGAGCTCTTCGCCCATTCGCTTCAGTCTTTCAACATCCACTTTGACGCCCATTGATTCCATTTCTCCGAGAATTAGCGCAAGCGGGAGTTCGAGATCTTCATATAATTCAAGCTGATTATTTTCTTCCAGCGCGTGCAGCAGTTTGTCACGGAGGCTGTTAACGGCAGACGCTTTCCGCGCGAGATGATCGGCAAGCTCTTTTTCAGCCGGAACGGCGCGCTTTGCGCCTTTTCCGTAGACCGCTTCATCTTTTGAAACGATATTCAGCCCGTATTCTTTCGCTACGCTCGCGACATCGTCGTACGAATTGCCCGGGTTTATAATGTAGGCAGCAAGAAGCGCGTCAAATTCCGTTCCCTTCAGCTCAATTCCCTGCCAGCGCAAAGCGACGACGGAACGTTTGCTGTCGAACACCCACTTTTTCATCGATTCATCTTCAGCCCAAGATTTAAAAGCTTCAGACTGAATGGCGATTTCTTTCGGAATATAATAAAGACCTGTTTCATTCACGATGGAAAAGCCGAGGATCGGTTCTTCGTGATAGTTATCACCGATTTGTTCGACGACCAAAGCGGACGGCGAAACGAGCATATCTTCGGTGATTTCTTCTGCCATTTCGACATTGATGTCTTCAAAATTTTCTTCCGCCGTTTCCCCGCTTTCTTCACCGAGCCGCTCAAGAAGCGTATTAAAACCCAGGTCTTTAAAAATGGCAACAACTTGTTCACGGTCAAACCCTTGGTAACCTAAATCTTCGGGCTTGACTTCAATCGGCGCATTTGTCATAATCGTCGCCAGCTCTTTGCTCATCAGGGCTTGTTCCTTGTATTCTTCAAGCTTTTCTTTTAATTTTTTTCCGCTGACTTCATCAATGGAATCAAGCAGTTTCTCAACCGAATGGAACTGCTTTAAGAGCTTAATCGCGGTTTTTTCTCCGACGCCGGGGACGCCCGGTATGTTATCGGATGAATCCCCCATTAATCCCTTCATATCAATGATTTGCAAAGGGGTCAGACCGTACTTTTCTTGCACGTGCTCCGGCGTGTAATCTTCCACGTCAGTAATGCCTTTTCTCGTAATGGCAACGGTCGTTTTCCCGGTTGCAAGCTGGGTTAAGTCCTTGTCCCCCGAAACTACCTTTACTTCGAAGCCTTCTTTTTCAGCAGATACAGCAAGGGTGCCGATAATATCGTCCGCTTCATATTCAGGAAGCTCGTAGCGGCTGATGTTATAGGCATCAAGGAGCTCGCGGATGAACGGCATCTGTTCTGAAAGCTCCGGCGGCGTTTTTTGTCTTCCGCCTTTATATTCTTTAAACGTGCTGTGGCGGAAAGTGGTTTTCCCCGCATCAAAAGCCACCAGCATGTGGGTCGGCTTTTCATCTTCCAGCATTTTCATTAAAATCATCGCAAACCCGTATACGGCATTTGTATGGATGCCTTTTTCATTGCTTAAAAGCGGCAATGCAAAAAACGCTCGGTACGCCAGACTGTTTCCGTCGACAAGCACTAATTTTTTTCGTTCCGTCATTCAATATCCTCCTAAGAGCAAAAGCTCGTCATTCCTCTATTTTTTAATCTCACAGCTTCTCTTATTTTAACAAAGTTCAATTTGAAAGGAAAATGAGCGAACCCCGTGAAAACGCAAAAAAGGACGGGAACAAGAAAACACGTTCCCGCCGTCAAAATTGGCTCCTTGGATGAAGGGGTTCTGTTACATCCTAACAAGATAGGTTTAACAGGTCATGAAGAAATTGTTAATCCTTTGTAAAGCTGATCACGCTTCCGGCTGCCGCTTCAGCGTCACGGTAAATACAGTCCCCTGTCCCGGCTCGCTTGTGACCTCGATTTTACCTTCATGGGCTTCTATTAAGTGCTTTACGATGGCAAGACCGAGCCCGGTTCCTCCCGAGTTGCGGCTTCTGTCTTTATCCACGCGGTAGAATCTCTCAAATATCCGCGGAATCTCTTCCTTCTGAATGCCGATTCCCGTATCGGACACTTTGATATCGACAGCGGTTTCTTTCACATTTACCGAAATCGCCACCGTCCCTTTTTCAGGCGTGTAGGTTAAAGCGTTGTTCGCCAGATTCAGGAATACCTGCTTCAGCCTGTGCACATCACCCATCACAAAAATCGGCTCCTCCGGAAGATCGAGCTGAAAACTGATGCCTTTTTCCTCAGCCTTATGCTGTAAAAGGGCTTCGATTTCATGGAGGATTTTTGCGGCGTCAAAGGACTCTACGCGCATCGTAAAGTTTTGCTGCTCCATCTTGGATAAATCCAGTAAATCCTGCACGAGAGATTGGAGCCGCTCACTTTCTTTCAGAATGATAGACAGAAAGTCTGAAAGCGCCTTTTCGTCTTTCATCGCTCCGTCTAACAGTGTTTCCGTAAAGCCTTTAATCGAGGTGATCGGTGTTTTCAGTTCATGGGAGACATTGGCGACGAAGTCCTTTCTCATCTGCTCCAATTTTTTAATTTCCGTCATATCGTGAAAGACGAGGACGATGCCCTTCCATTCATCGTCAGGGCCCATGATCGGAACGCCGTCAACTTCAAAGTAGCGCCGCTCAATGTTGATGGGAAGTCTGAGCAGCTGGCATTTTTTCGTCTCCGTCATAAAAATGTCTTCGACAAGCCGAATGATCTCCTCATGTTCAAACGCATCATGGTAAAGACGCCGAAGCAGACGTTCAGGCTTTGTATGAAACTGCTTCGTGTATGACCGGTTCACGAGATTGATAAAACCTCTCCCGTCTATTAAAATCAAACCGGATCCGATATTTTCAATGACGGTTAACAGACGATCGCGCTGCATATCCTGCGTTCTCGTCATTTCCATTAAATCGACCGCCAGGCTGTTCATCGCACGCCCGAGACGGTCCGACCGCCTTGCGTAACCGCTGTAGGAGCGGGCGTCATAATTCCCCTTGGACAGCTCCGTCGCCACTTTTGTCGCGGCGTCGATTGATTTTTTGTAACGGGACGTCATGTTTGTATAAAAGAAAACGATAATGATAAAAGCGGTACAAAGACTTGCTGCCAGCATGCCCCACATTTCTCCGGTAACGCTTGAACCGCCGTTGATCTCAGAGGAAACGAGTACATACCCCGCAATTTTCCCGGCGTCATTTTTTACGGCAGTGCCGCGGATGACTTTGCTTTTCGACTGTACGGCTTCCTCGCTTTTATTGTGAGAAATGAACTCCTTTACGGCTGAATCATCAGCATGACTGCCGGAATGATATACGGCGTCACCCTTCTCATTGAGCACGGCGACGTTTATACCGAGGGTGCGGCCGGCGTCACGGATTACCGTTTCATTGCTTTTATTGCCGATTCGGCCGGTGTCAAGAAGGCCCGCTATGTATACCGATTCCTTTTTCAGCTGATCCGCCGTTCTTTCTTCAGCGGATGAAGAAATAAGCTGCTGTAAAAAAAGGCCGAGAACACTGAAAACCAATATGATACATACAACGAGTAAAGCGAACAGACGCACACGGACTTTATTCATTCATTTTTGGCTCCTCCAGTTTATACCCCAAACCTCTGATTGTTTTAATATAGATGGGTTTTTTGGTATTTGATTCGATTTTGTCGCGCAGATGACTGATATGAACGTCAACAATCCGGGTATCCCCGGCAAAATCATAGTTCCAGACCGCGCTCAGCAGAAGATCTCTCGTCAGCACTCTTCCCTTATGTTTTCCCAAATACAGAAGCAGTTCAAATTCTTTAGGCGTCAATTCCAGCTGTTCTGACTTGAAGTACGCTTCGTAATGCTCCGGAAGAATTTTCAGCTCGCCGATGAGGATCTGCCCGTCCTTTTCCTCTTCTCTGCCTTGTGACAGCGAAGAAATGTCAGCCCTTCTTAAAATGGCTTTCACCCGCGCAGTGACTTCCCGCGGACTGAACGGCTTTGTCATGTAATCATCCGCTCCGAGCTCCAGTCCCAGCACTTTATCAAACTCCTCATCTTTTGCTGTCAGCATCAAGATCGGGACCATCATTTTCTGCTGTCTGAGCTGCTTACAGACGTCGATTCCGTCCACTTTCGGCAGCATGACATCCAGTACGATTAAATCCGGATTTTCATTCTCTGCCAGCTCCAGAGCCTCTTCTCCGTCTGATGCGGTAATGACATCATAGCCGGACCGTTCCAGATTATACTGTAAAAGAGTAACGATAGATTGTTCATCATCTACAACTAAAATTTTTTTGTTCATGCTGCGCCCTCCGCTGTCTATTTTCCCCGACATCCAATTTTCTCTATTTTATGTGCTGCATATCACTTTATGATTTCATTTTATCCAATACTGCCCGTTCAGACAATTCGCCTTTTTGATCATTTTCAGAGAAAGGATCGCTCAGGGAAAAAGAAAACGCTTTCATTAATTGTAAAAAGAGGAAGGCTTCTGATTCGGAAGCCTTCCCTTTTTTCTTATGACAATACTTTCATCACATTTTTGACAGATTCAACTGATTTACTCAGCTGCGCTTTTTCATAGTCTGTCAGTTCAAGCTCGATGATTTGCTCTAGGCCGTTTCCTCCGATAATCGTCGGTACGCCTAAGTAAATGCCTTCATGACCGTATTCGCCTTCTAAGTAAGCGATGGTCGGAAGCACGCGGCGCTGATCTTTCAAAATGGCTTCTACCATTTCAGTCAGTGATGCAGCAGGCGCGTAGTAGGCGCTTCCGTTGCCGAGAAGGTTGACGATTTCCCCGCCGCCTTTTCTTGTACGTTCTACAATCGCATCAAGACGGTCTTTCGGGATAAGCGTTTCAAGCGGAATGCCGCCCGCATAGGAATAACGGACGAGAGGAACCATGTCGTCACCGTGTCCGCCAAGAACAAAACCGGTCACATCTTTTACAGACAGGTTTAATTCTTCAGCGACGAATGTTCTGAATCGTGCAGTGTCAAGCACTCCGGATTGTCCGATGACGCGTTCTTTCGGGAAGCCTGATTCTTTGTACACCGCATATGTCATCGCATCAACAGGGTTTGTCAATACAACGATAATGCAGTCAGGAGAATATTTCACGATCTCACGTGTGACGCTTCTCATGATTTTTTCGTTTGTAGATACGAGATCATCACGGCTCATGCCCGGTTTTCTCGCAATTCCGGCTGTGATGACGACGATATCAGAACCGGCTGTGTCCTCGTAGTTGGACGTGCCTGTGATTTTCGCGTCAAATCCTTGGACCGGACTTGCTTCGAGCATGTCTAGCGCTTTTCCTTTTGTCGGGTTTTCTAATTGCGGAATATCAACGAGCACAACGTCCGCAAGCTCTTTTTGAGCTGTCAGAAAGGCTGTTGTCGCTCCCGTAAATCCTGCTCCGATAACAGAAACTTTACTGCGTGTTTTTCCCATGATTCTCTTCTCCTTTTTTGGCTTCATTAGAAGTCTGCTTTAGGTTCAGTCCATGTTTTTAATTAGCTCTTCACCAAACTCTGAACATTTCACTTCAGTTGCGCCGTCCATTAATCTAGCAAAATCGTACGTTACTACTTTTGAAGCAATCGTTTTTTCCATAGATTTAATGATCAAGTCAGCAGCCTCATTCCAGTTCAGGTGTTCAAGAAGAAGCACTCCTGAAAGGATGACGGATGACGGGTTGACTTTGTCAAGGCCGGCATACTTTGGAGCCGTTCCGTGAGTCGCTTCGAAAATCGCATGCCCTGTTTCATAGTTGATGTTCGCTCCCGGCGCGATTCCGATTCCGCCTACCTGAGCGGCAAGCGCATCAGAGATATAGTCTCCGTTTAAGTTCATTGTCGCCACGACGTCGAATTCGCTCGGACGGGTTAAGATCTGCTGAAGGAAAATATCAGCGATGCTGTCTTTGACGATGATTTTTCCTGCCGCTTCCGCGTCGCTCTGCGCTTTATCAGCAGCTTCTTTTCCGTCTTTTTCGACAATGCGGTCATATTCAGCCCAAGTGAATACTTTATCTCCGTATTCTCTTTCGGCAAGCTCGTAGCCCCAGTTTTTAAATGCCCCTTCAGTGAACTTCATGATGTTTCCTTTGTGGACAAGCGTGACAGACTTACGGCCGTTTTCGATCGCATACTCAATGGCAGCTCTGACTAAGCGGCTTGTGCCTTCTTCAGAAACAGGTTTGATGCCGATTCCTGACGTTTCAGGGAAACGGATTTTGTTAACACCCATTTCATTTTGCAGGAAGCTGATCAGCTTTTCAACCTCTTCAGAACCTTTCGCATACTCAATTCCGGCATAAATATCTTCCGTATTCTCGCGGAAAATGACCATATCCGTATCTTCAGGTCGTTTGACCGGAGAAGGCACTCCCGTGAAATATCTGACAGGGCGCAGGCACGTAAACAAATCAAGCTCCTGTCTCAGCGCCACGTTCAGAGAACGGATACCGCCGCCGACCGGTGTCGTCAGAGGACCTTTGATGGCGATGAAGTACTCTCTGATGTCTTCCAGCGTTTCGGCAGGAAGCCACTCACCTGTTTTATTATAAGCCTTTTCACCGGCATAAACTTCTTTCCACGTGATTTTTTTCTCGCCTTTATATGCTTTTTCAACAGCGGCTTCCAATACTTTAGAAGCGGCGTTCCAAATATCAGGGCCTGTGCCGTCGCCTTCAATAAACGGGATAATCGGATTATTTGGTACGTTTAATACTCCATTAGAGACTGTAATTTTTTCACCTTGTGACACAATATTACCTCCCAGTATGTAATTCATATTTAGAAAACATTTTATTTTTCTTGTATAGAAAATAAAATGACTTTTCTCAAGATTCTATCAAAATTGTAAACCAATCCGGGCTTGATTAACAAGAGGCTAACGACATGAAAATCACCAGCCTCCCGTTTGATCAGGCTCTTTCATCAATCGGAACAAAAGTCTGCTTATCCGGACCCGTGTAATCAGCGCGCGGGCGGATGAGGCGGTTGTTATCGTACTGTTCAAGAATATGGGCGATCCATCCTGACATTCTGCTGACCGCAAAGATCGGCGTGAACAGATCGTGATCAATGCCGAGACTGTGGTATACAGATGCGGAATAGAAATCAACGTTAGGCGGGAGTTTTTTCTCCGACGTCACGATTTCTTCGACACGGATTGACATCTCATACCATTTGCTTTCCCCCGTCAGATTCGTCAGGCGTTTGCTCATTTCTTTTAAGTGTTTGGCGCGCGGGTCTCCATGCTTATACACACGGTGTCCGAAGCCCATTACTTTTTCCTTTTTCTCCATTTTGCTGCGGATATAAGGCTCGGCGTTTTCCACTTCGCCGATTTCTGTCAGCATTTTCATGACGGCTTCATTGGCTCCGCCGTGAAGCGGTCCTTTTAAAGCGCCGATGGCGGCAGTGATGCCTGAGTAAATATCAGATAAGGTGGCGACACATACTCTCGCCGTAAATGTTGATGCGTTCAGCTCATGATCCGCATGAAGAATGAGCGCTTTGTTAAACGCTTCCACTTCGATCGGAGAAGGCTCTTCACCGTTTAAGGTGTAAAGGAAGTTCTCCGCGATTCCGTACTCTTCCTTCGGTTCAACAGGATCAAGTCCTTTGCGGATTCTTGAGAAAGCGGCGACAATGCCCGGCACTTTCGCCTGCAGACGGATGGCTTTTCTGTAGTTCGCTTCCGGATTCATAACATCGGCTTCACTGTCAGTCAGACCGAGTAATGAAATCGCCGTCCGGAGCGCAGCCATTGGATGTACGTTATTGAGGGGATATGATTTGAAGTGCTCAATGATTTCTTGTGGAACGGCAGCTTCTTTCGCAAGCTGTTTTTTCAGTTCAGCAAGTTCCGTTTTATTCGGCAGGCGCAGATGCCACAGCAAATAAATGATTTCTTCAAAACTTGCATTCTCTGTCAAGTCGTCAATATCGTACCCTACATATGTAAGGGTATCGTCGATAATAGAGCTTACAGATGATGTTGTTGCTACAACCCCTTCAAGACCGCGTGTTGCTGTCATATTCAACCTCTCCTTTTCAATCAAAATTCCCCTTTAAAGAGTATATAAAACATACGGCTTACTTAAAATGAGTCATGCAAACAATCCCTTTCCCCTTTAAGAAAATGCTTACATTTCACTGATTGCGGTTACATAACCGATATGCTTATAGAGGAACATAACAAATTCTTATAAGCTTATTTAAGTTTAAGCCTATTCTTATTATAAACAATAATCTGATTAATTTGTAGACTTTTAACTAAAAATGTTTTAAAAGCCCTATATATCAAGGTTTTGCGTTGATAAATTTAATCGCTTGCTTTCAGGCGCTTTGTAAAACCATGTATTCTCATGTTTTCATTTGGGGGTGTTTTGGAGGAGACTTTAAAAGGACAGGCGCGACAACTTCACCGCAAATTTAATCCCCTTCTTAGGAAAGTGAATAATATGAATGGGACAGAGTTCTCAATTTCATCGGCCCGAAAACAGCAAAGCAGTCAAACGATTCCAGTCCATGTACGGCCTGACTGCTGATGGCATTTATGGGCCAAAGACAAAGACGAAAATATTGTCCTTGCTATAATATAAAGCCTTCCCATTAATGTCTCTTAGTGGCAGCCTTATAGAATTTACGGACATTGTCTAATATATCTTTACATAAAAGTTCTTGCATAAAAACATCAAATAGCTCTTGAGAATCTTTTGGGTTCTGGCGATGTTCTTGTTTAGCAGCAGCCACTGTGATAGAGCTTAACGAAAAACATAAGATCAACAATACAATTATTTTTTCAAATTAATCATCTCCCTTCATAAAAATAGAGAGTTTATTATTACTTCAGCTAAGACAAGATTTTCGCTTTTGCAGTCAGCCCGTAAATATCCTTATCAAACCGTTCATCAATTGAAACTGACTCATTTACTGATGTAAGTGAAGTTAAATAAATGGCAGAAAAACCCTCCTCATCTCGAGAAGAGCTCTGACTTATACTTCTTTTTCTCTAAATCAGTCCGAAGAAACTAACTGATGCCGCTCAACTTTTCAATCGAAGGGCTTCATCGGGCTCTCCAACTATTTTCCCCTATGCTTTTCTTTTGCTTTTTGTTTTCTGATTAAATATTTTTGTTCCTTTATTTTTTCTCTTTGTTTTCTGTTCAGTTGTTTTTTCTTTTCTTTTCTTGCTTCAAGCTCCTGTTTTATCGCTTTTTGTGCCTTAGTTGATATCCCGATATTTTTCATTTCTTTAGAAGCTTGTCGTTGCAATCTTTTTGGGTTTAATTTCTTAGATTTTGCTTTAACACAAACCCCTTCTTGTTCAGTGTGGGAGAGAGTCTGTAAAAGTTGATTATTAACAAAATGCATTATTTCTGAATCCTTTGGCTCTTGTCCAAACAAATGACGAATTGCTCTTAATTTCCCGTCATTCACAACTTCAATGACTCCTACCCAAAACTGACCATCGTAGTAAACCGTTAATTTCATAACGATTCCCTCCTCCTAAATTTACTGAAGAATGATGGACATCCCGAGGAGGGGAAGGTTACTGACATTTTAAATCATGCATCCGGACTACCAACCGAATTGTGTTTTTTCATTCTCATTATAAATTTAACAAACTTTCAAATTGAAGGAAAGGGTCTCCGCTTATTTTAACAACACTTCAAGTTTTGCTTTGGTATCAGGCCCATAAATCCCATCAGCTTTTAATCTACTGCAATCGCTGTTTTCGCTCCATGTGCGCCGTCAATCCCGAAGCTCTTTGTTACATGGTAAGCCGCTTCATTCATCGGAATAATGTAAATGGCATTTGTCTGAACTACAAAATGCGCAAGTGCAAACTCTAATTTTCTCCACAAAAAAAGCAGCTTTACGCCGCTTTTTTACTTTACGAAGTGAATATTTTAACGATTTGCATGGCCAAGTAGGCGATTCCGGCGCCGATTAACGGGCCTACGGCGACGCCTCCGAAAAGCGCGACGGCAAGTATCGTGCCGATGACCAGCGCCGTTGTAATATGAGGGTCGTTTTCCAATAAGGTGAGACCGTTTTTGGCGATTAAGGCAACCGCGATCCCGGCACCGAGAGCGATCCACGCATAATATGATTTCATCGCTTCTCCGAGCTGTTTAAAACCGATATCACCTGTGGCAATCGGCACTAAAACGGCGATTGTAATGACGGTGACCCCCCAGTTGATGCCTTTTGACTGAATAACCGGAAATAGTTTCTGATCAAGACCGACAGCTTTTATCACAATGAGAAAGCCGACGGCAAAAAGCAATGACTGATTTTTGGCTATCAATGCGATGGCCAGCAATAATAGTAAAAATAAATTCGCTTGTGTAAACATCCTGAAAGCACCCTCTTTCATCATATCTGTATTCATATCCTTTTTTTGACGAATAAACTAATGTAATAGGACGTGCCATCGAGAGGAGGATCGATGTGAATCCGCACTATGCAACTGTTTTTTTCCGCGCGCTGTTTGTACTCGCTGCGGCCGGCGGCGCTTTAGCGGCCGGTTACGCCTCATTTCCGTTAACTTATCCGTTTCTGATCGCCCTTATTCTGTCATCAGCGATCATTCCCGTTGTTGACTGGCTGGACAAACTGACGGGGCTGCCCCGGTCAGTCAATACAGTCATTGTCCTGGTCTTCTTTTTGCTTATTCTTCTCGGCGCGGCGACATTTCTCGTTGCGGAAATCATTTCGGGAACCGCCTATCTGGCCAAAACGCTCCCTCCCCATATCAGCGCCTTTATGACGTATTGCGAAGAGCTGTTCACTTCCCGCATTCAGCCATTGTACCACGAGCTGACCGTCTTATTTAACGGGCTTGAAACCAATCAGCAGGCATCCATCGTGACGCATATTCAGACCCTCGGTGATACAGCCGCTAAAAATGCGGGGCTGATGCTTTCACATCTTTTGGAGCTGGTGCCGAAATGGATTGCCTTCCTTCCCAATACAGCTGCCGTCTTCATTTTCGCAATGCTGGCGACTTTTTTTATGACAAAGGACTGGCATAAGCTGAAGGCGCTGCTTTATTCCATTCTTCCGGAACGGGTTTCGGCAAACGCCAAGGCCGTATCGGGAGAGCTGAAAAAAGCGATGGCAGGTTTCATTAAGGCGCAGGCCGTGCTCATACTTTTCACGATGATCATTGTCTTTATCGGACTTTTTCTTTTAGGGATTGAGCATGCGGCAACCATCGCCTTTTTTATCGGCCTGGTGGACCTGCTCCCGTATCTCGGCGCCGGATCGGTCTTTGTTCCCTGGATTATGTATTTGGCCATTGCCGGTCAGCTTCCTCAAGCGATCGGTCTCGGTGTTTTATATATTGTGGTTCTTATCCAGCGCCAGCTGACGGAGCCGAAAATTTTAAGCAAGTCAATCGGACTTGATCCGCTTGCGACCTTAATCGCTCTGTTTGCCGGCTTTAAATTGTTCGGAATTTTAGGACTGGCTGCGGGGCCCGCGCTGCTCGTTTTCATTCAGGCCTTTATCACAACGGGCGCTTTAAAAGAAATATGGGCCTATATTACTGTTCAGTCCAAATAAAAACAGCAGCCCTGTAAGAAGGCTGCCGTTTTTATTTGATAATGATCCGCTTGTTTTTTGACATTCCTCTCAGCCATTTGAACAAAAGCGGCTTCATGCGGTTCCGAGTGAACGGAATCAGAAGACAGGCCCCTGCAATATCGGAAAGAAAACCCGGAAGCATCAAAAGCAGGCCTCCGAAAAAGACGCATATTCCGTCAAGAAGCGCTTCCCCCGGCATTTTGCCGTGCTGCAGGTCGCGCATCACCCGATGATACACATCGGTTCCCTGTCTTTTTGCCACCAAGGCGCCTAACACGCCTGTCAAAATGATGAGAAGGAAGGTCGGAAAAATACCGAGCCATTTTCCCGCCAGCAGAAACAAACCGATTTCAATTGCCGGACACACGATAAACAGTAAGAATAACACTCTCATTTTTCTGCCCTCCTGCCCTTCTAAAAGCGCGTCACCGCCCGCATGGGAATAGGAAAATAAACCTAAAGACAAAAGAGAAGGGAGAACCCCCCTCTCTTTTTTAAAGCTGTTTAAAGAACGCTTGCGCGGCCTTCATACACAGCGCCGCGGGCAGCGTCAACTGTGATAACCTGTCCTTCTGTTAAAACTGAAGTTGCGTTCTCCAGACCGACGATAACCGGAATGCCCAAGCTTAAACCGACAACGGCTGCATGGCTTGTCAGACCGCCTTCTTCAGTGATGAGCGCTGATGCTTTTTCAAGTGAAGCGATCATGTCGCGGTCAGTGCTTGAAGCAACCAATACTGCGCCGTCTGTCATTTTTTGTTCAGCTTCTTTCGCATTTTTTGCAACAACGACCGGACCGAATGCAGATTTGCGTCCGATGCCTTGCCCTTTCGCGATAACGCTGCCGACAGTGTGGACTTTCATCAGATTCGTCGTGCCTGATTCACCGACAGAACCTGCTGTAATGACAATCAGATCACCGCGTTTCACGATGCCGCTGTCAAGTGATTTTTGAACCGCGTCTTCAAGCATTTCATCGGTTGAATTCGCGTTTTGGCCGCTTGCCGGGAATACACCGAATACAAGACCGAGTTTGCGTGATACAGACTCATTAACCGTAACGGCTACAATCGGAGCCTGCGGACGGTATTTCGCGATCATACGCGCCGTATGGCCGCTTTCTGTAGGGGTAACGATAGCTGCCGCACTCAGATTGATCGCCGTGTGCGCAACTGATTGGCCGATCGCATCGGTAATCGTCATGCCGACCTGATCTCTGCGTTTAGACAGAATTTCTTTGTAGTTCAGAGATTCTTCCGTGCGTGTGGCGATGTTAAACATTGTTTGAACCGCCTCGACAGGATATTGTCCCGCAGCCGTCTCACCGGAAAGCATGATAGCGTCTGTGCCGTCGAAAATGGCGTTGGCAACGTCACTTGCTTCAGCGCGTGTCGGACGAGGGTTGCGCTGCATGCTGTCAAGCATTTGTGTCGCAGTAATAACCGGTTTGCCGAGCGCGTTGCATTTTTTGATCATTTCTTTTTGCACGAGCGGCACTTCTTCGGCCGGAATCTCTACGCCGAGGTCTCCGCGCGCTACCATTAAGCCGTCAGATACTTCCAGGATCGCGTCCAGGTTGTCCACGCCTTCCTGGTTCTCGATCTTAGGAATGATTTGAATGTCAGACGCGTTATGCTCTTCAAGCAGTTCGCGGATTTCAAGGACATCCGTAGAACGGCGTACAAATGACGCAGCGATGAAATCAACGCCTTGCTCGATACCGAATACGATGTCTTTGGCGTCTTTTTCAGTAATTCCGGGAAGGTTGACGCTGACGCCGGGAACGTTTACGCCTTTTTTATTTTTCAGCGTGCCGCTGTTTAAGATTTTTGTTTTGATTTCGTGTTTTTCCGGATTTGATTCTAGCACTTCCAATCCGATTAAACCGTCATCCAACAGGATGATAGACCCTGCTGACACGTCGTCTGCCAGGCCTTCATAAGAAACTGAGAATTTTTCAAGCGTTCCCAGCACCTGTTTCGTAGAAACGATAATTTCATTTCCCGCCTGAAGCTCAAGCGCGCCGTTTTCCATATCGTGCGTGCGGATTTCCGGACCTTTCGTATCGAGGAGAATCCCCACGTTTTTGCCGAGCTTTTTGCTTGCTTCTCTGATGTTTTTGATTCTTGCGCCGTGCTCTTCGAAATCACCGTGTGAAAAATTCAGACGAGCAACGTTCATACCCGCTTCCATCAATTTTGTCAGCATTTCTACACTTTCACTGGCCGGACCGATTGTACAAACGATTTTTGTTTTTTTCAACTCGTTCACTTCCTTCTGAAATCTTCAGCTTCTTCCGCCTTAAATAGACAGTTCTTTTGAAAGCTGATACATGTTTGGTTCAACAGTATGTTTTGATTCTAAAATTTCTATAATATCATGGTCTACAAGCTTGTTGTTTTGTATACCTACGCAGCGTCCGCCTTTTCCTTTAAGCAGAAGCTCAACCGCGTAAGCGCCGAGGCGGCTTGCAAGAACCCGGTCAGAAGCGCTTGGAGATCCGCCGCGCTGGATGTGCCCTAAAACGGATACCCGTGTTTCAAGGTTCGTTTCTTCTTCGATGCGTTTTCCGAATTCAACCCCGCTGCCTACCCCTTCTGCAACGATGATGATACTGTGTTTTTTGCCGCGGTCGTGCCCTCTCTTCAAACGGCCGATAATTTCCTGCATATCGTAGTCCGCTTCAGGAATTAAAATTGATTCCGCTCCGCCTGCAAGACCTGCCCATAAAGCAATGTCGCCCGCATGGCGCCCCATCACTTCAATAACGTATGTACGCTCATGAGACGTAGCGGTGTCACGGATTTTATCAATCGCATCAATTACGGTGTTTAGCGCCGTATCAAATCCGATCGTAAAATCAGTTCCCGGGATGTCATTATCTATCGTACCCGGTACACCCACACACGGAAACCCGTGTTCCGTTAATTTTTTCGCACCCATGTATGAACCGTCTCCGCCGATGACGACAAGACCTTCAATGCCGAGTTTCTTTAAATTTTCGATTCCTTTTTCACGGCCTTCAACTGTTTTGAATTCAGGACATCTGGCCGTGTACAGCTTTGTTCCGCCGCGGTGGATGATGTCACCGACCGAACCAAGCTCCAGTTTCTCTATTTTACCGCTGATTAATCCTGAATAACCGTTATAAATTCCGTACACTTCGACGTCGTGGTAGATAGCTTTCCGCACAACCGCGCGCACCGCAGCGTTCATACCCGGGGAATCCCCGCCGCTCGTTAAAACTCCTATACGCTTCATTTCCTATTCACCTCAGCAACATATATATGTTAAACATATCATGATCATTGCCCTAAAACAATGAAAAGGGACGCCTGAGCTCCCATGAAACCTTACCTATTATACAATTAAATAAATTGTTTTTAAATAAAATTTAAGGAATATCACAAAAATCACAAAAAATAAACGTGAGCCATAGGCTTCACGTCTATTCAGTTTACCCCGATATATTGATCCTCAACCGAAACTTTCCCGATTGCTTTATATTTTTCATATCGCTGTGAGATCAATTCTTCGGCGTTCAATTGAAGAAGAGATTTTAACGTTTCTTTAAGTATACCGTCAATGTAGCCCGCCTGCTGCTTGATATCATGGTGAGCTCCGCCCTTCACTTCTTTAATCATATCATCAATAATTCCTAATTCTAATAAATCGGGCGCAGTAATCTTCATGGTTTCGGCCGCTTTTTTCGCAAGGCTGGAGTCTTTCCACAAAATGGATGCGGCTCCTTCAGGAGAAATAACGGAATACGTCGAGTTCTCAAGCATCAGCATGCGGTTGCCCACACCTAACGCAAGCGCGCCTCCGCTGCCGCCTTCCCCGATGACGATACAAACGACAGGCACTTTCAGGCCGGCCATCTCGAACAGGTTCTTGGCGATGGCTTCACTTTGTCCCCGTTCCTCCGCCGCTTTACCCGGGTACGCTCCCTTCGTGTCGATGAAGCAGATAATCGGGCGGTTGAACTTATCCGCCTGCTTCATGAGACGAAGCGCTTTGCGGTAGCCCTCAGGGTGAGGCATCCCGAAATTGCGGACAAGGTTTTCTTTCGTGTCTTTTCCGCGCTGATGTCCGATAACGGTGACCGGCATGCCGTGATATTTGGCGACTCCGCCGACAATCGCCGCATCATCTCCGTATGTTCTGTCTCCGTGGCACTCAAAAAAGTCGGTAAACAGGTATTGAATGTAATCAAGCGTCGTCGGCCGGTCGGGAAGGCGTGCGATCTGCACTCTGTCCCACGGCTTCAGGTTTTTATAAATCTCATCCTGAAGCTTGCTGAGCCGGTCTTCAAGCCTTGCGATTTCAGCGCTTAAATCCATCTCCGAATCTTGGGTGAATTTTTTCAGTTCGGCGATTTTCGTCTGCAGTTCAATCACTGGTTTTTCAAATTCTAATCTTGCAGCCACTCATGCTCACCTCCTGTTTGGTGCATGTCCAGCAGAAATGCGAGTTTGTCTTTCATGTCGTTTCGGTGAATCACCGCATCAAGCTGGCCGTGCTTTAATAAAAATTCCGCCGTCTGGAAATCTTCCGGCAGTTTTTCCCCGATCGTCTGTTCAATAATACGTCTTCCGGCAAATCCGATCAAGGCGCCCGGTTCAGCGAAATTATAATCACCGAGAGACGCGAAACTGGCCGATACGCCGCCTGTCGTCGGATGGGTCATGACAGAAATAATCAGTCCCTGCTCCTCACTGAACAGTTTTAATGCAGAGCTTGTCTTGGCCATTTGCATAAGGCTTAAGACCCCCTCCTGCATACGTGCGCCGCCTGAAGCGGTAAAGATGATAAACGGGACTTTTTCCTCTTTTGCTTTTTCAATTGCAAGCGTGATTTTTTCGCCGACAACCGAACCCATGCTGCCCATTCGGAATGTTGAATCCATGATCGCGATCACGGCCGGGAATCCGCTGATGGTTCCTTTTCCGGTAACCACCGCTTCATTCAGCGATGTTTTCTCACGGTCTTTTTCGATTTTTTCTAAGTATTCCGGGAAACCGAGCGGGTTTTCAGATATCATTCCCTGGTTGAATTCTTCGAATGAATCTTCATCCAGGAGGCTTTCAATGCGCTGCTTTGCATTCATCGGGAAATGGTGCCCGCAGTTCATGCAGACGCGCAGGTTTTTATCTAACTCTTTTGTGAGCATGATTTTTTTACATTTGGAGCACTTTGTCATAATGCCTTCCGGAACATCATGTTTTGCCTGCTCAGACGGCACGGAAGCATATTTTTTCTTTTTTGTGAATATATCCTTTAACAAATGATTACCTCCCTTTTGTGAAGGGTTCTCTTCACTGCATGTCTTCCGATTAGATAGACTTAATAATAACTTTACCGAAACTATTGTACTTTTTTTGTCAAACGGTGTCATCCTCCATTCGACATTTTTTGCTGCAAAACAGACGGAAACGGACGGATTTCATACCGTGAAAAGCGTTGTTCAGCCTTATCTGTCAGCGTTTTCAAAAGAAATAAGGATTCTGCTGAAATTTTTTTAAGACCTGCCCTTAAAAAAATGCCAGCAGTCCGTATATTGAACAGCAGCGCGTTGTTTTTTTCCAACGCGCTGCCATTTCATTTTTGTGTTATTATTCGCCGATAACCGTGAGCTGCCTTGTTTTTTCAGCCACTTCCTCAGGATCGACCGTAATTCTGGCGACGCCCGTTTCCATCGCTGCTTTCGCAACAGCTTTCGCAACGGCAGGAGCCACACGTTTGTCAAATGGAGCCGGGATGACATAATCAGCGCTTAATTCTTCCTCTGAAACAAGGGAAGCAATCGCTTCAACCGCAGCAATTTTCATTTCTTCGTTGATGTGAGTCGCGCGAACGTCAAGCGCCCCGCGGAAAATTCCAGGGAATGCCAGAACATTGTTGACCTGGTTCGGGAAATCAGAACGGCCTGTTCCGATTACGCTTGCGCCGGCTGCGCGCGCGTCTTCAGGCATGATTTCCGGATTCGGGTTGGCCATTGCGAAGATAATCGGATCTTTCGCCATGCTCTCCACCATTTCTTTCGTCAGCGCACCTTCGACTGATACGCCGATAAAGACGTCTGCATCTTTAATGACATCCTGCAGCGAACCGTCGTTGCGGTCTTGGTTTGTAAACTTCGCCACTTCGTTTTTCACTGCGTTCATTCCGGCCGGACGCCCTTCGTAAATCGCTCCTTTAGAGTCGCACATCACGATGTCGCGTACGCCGAAATGGTAAAGAAGCTTGATGATCGCGATGCCTGCCGCTCCCGCTCCGTTTGCCACAACTTTAATGGATGACATGGATTTTCCTGATAATTTCAGCGCGTTTACAAGTCCGGCAACGGTTACGATGGCAGTGCCGTGCTGATCATCGTGGAAAACCGGAATGTTTGTTTCTTTTTTCAGGCGCTCTTCGATAATGAAGCAGTTCGGCGCCGCAATATCTTCAAGGTTGACTCCGCCGAATGTCGGTGCAAGCAGCTTCACAGTGTCAATGATTTTGTCCACATCGTTTGTGTCAAGCGCGATCGGGAATGCATCCACACCCGCGAAACTTTTGAACAGCACCGCTTTCCCTTCCATGACCGGAAGTGAAGCTTCAGGCCCGATATTACCGAGTCCGAGAACGGCTGATCCGTCTGTTACGACTGCTACCATGTTCCCCTTCATTGTATAATCATATACTTTGTTTTTATCGTCATAAATCTCTTTACAAGGCTCAGCTACTCCGGGAGAGTATGCAAGGCTTAAGTCGTCTGCGTTTCTGACTTCTACCTTTGCTTTTGATTCCAGCTTTCCTTGATTTACTTTGTGTAAATGTAACGCTTCTTCTCTTAATGACATTCTAAACACTCCTTTTAAGTACTTTGTTACATATTCTGCCGCATAGACTGGTACAATCGCTGGAGGTGAAAAATTTCAGAATCTTTAAATAAGATAGCACAATTGTTTCAATTGTATAACAAAACGATTATTGTTACCACTATTTTAACACGACGTTTTCGCGGCCCAGCAGCTCTTTTAAACGGTATAACGCCTGATGGTCCGCCTGAATATGAAAAGTATCCGGCAGCCTGATCGTCTGCTTGTCTTTTTCATAATATAGATAAACACCGGTTTCCCCTTTATGCTCCAGTAAAATACGCTTCATCTTTTCCAAAAACTCCTGATTGTGCCGGCTGCCTTCGATTTTGATGTAAACAGACGGCGCTCTGTCTGCCTCCGTCTGCTCAAGAAGAGAGGCGGATGACATGATGAATTGTGTCTTCTCCTGACGCTCTTCCATTTTTCCGGCGGCGAATAAAAGCGCGCCTTCTTCTAACAGCGGAGACAGCCTTCTATATTGGTCAGGAAACACGACGGCTTCCATTTCTCCCGTTTCATCGCTTAATGTGAGAAACGCCATATGCTGACCTGTCTTTGTCCGAATCGTTTTAATGCCCGCGAGCAAAGCGCCGATTGACAGCTGCCCCTTCGGCATCTGCCGCGCTGCTGTGATCGCTTTCGCCCCCCGTTTTTTCAGGAGATCCCTGAAAGCAGACAAAGGATGGCTTGAGAAATAAACACCGAGAGCTTCTTTTTCGAACCGAAGCTTGTCCACGAGCGGAAATTCCTCAGCCTCTACATATTTTGGCTTAATGGAGAACGATTCTTCCAAAAACAATCCCATTTGGTCATCGTCTGCACGAAAAAGTTCAGCGTGCTCTAAAGCCACATCAACGGAGGCCAGCAAGGCGGCGCGATTTTGATTGAATTCGTCCATGGCGCCAGAAAATATAAGGGCTTCGATGGTTTTCCGATTCACGCTTTTTGCAGGTACGCGAAAGCAGAAATCGAAAAGATCCTCGAACGGTTTATGTGTTCTTGCTTTATAAATATCTTTCACTGCCGAGACGCCTACGTTTTTAACGGCCCGCAAACTGTATCTGACGGCTCCGTTTTCCGGCGCAAACGGAAAACCGCTTTTGTTTATTGACGGCGGAAGGACTTGAATCCCGCTCCCCTTCGCTTCATGCAGATATTGCGATATTTTGTCCTCATTGCCGATGACGCTCGTCAACAGCCCGCACATAAAATATAACGGATAATGCGCTTTTAAATAGGCGAGCTGATAGCCGATCATGCTGTATGCGACAGCATGGCTTCTGTTGAATCCGTAGTTAGCGAATTTTACAATCAGATCGTAGACCTCGTTTGCAGTGACTACAGAATACTCCTTTTTTAAGCACCCTTCAACAAAATGGCTTCGCTCTCTGTCCAGAATGTCCTTTTGCTTTTTGCTGACAGCCCGTCTGAGCAGATCCGCTTCACCTAATGAAAACCCTGCCATGCGCGAGGCGATCATCATTATCTGCTCTTGATAGACGATGACGCCGTAAGTGTCACTGAGAATATTTCTTACGTCCTCGTGCGGCACTTCCACACGCGCGCGGCCGTGCTTCCGCTCGATAAATAACGGAATATTTTCCATCGGTCCCGGCCTGTAAAGCGCGTTAACCGCGACAATGTCTTCCAGTCTTGACGGCTTCAGGCGCTTCAGCACGTTTCTCATTCCTGATGATTCCAGCTGGAAAATACCCGTCGTATCACCGTTTGACAATAGTGAGAACGTTTTTTCATCCTGATAAGAAATCTCGGAAAAATCAATTTTCGTATTCGTCTCTTTTTCAATCATCGTTTTAATGGATTCAATAAGCGTCAGGTTGCGCAAACCTAAAAAGTCCATTTTTAAAAGACCGAGATCTTCCAAGTGATCCATCGCATACTGCGTTAAATACACGCCGTCATGCCCCTCTTGAAGAGGGACAACTTCCGAAAGCGGCTCTTTACTGAGAACGACCCCCGCCGCGTGTGTTGACGTGTGCCGCGGAAGACCTTCAATTTTCCTTGCGATCTGAAACACTTTATGAAGAACGGCGGATTCGGACAGCCTCCTGTTCAGCTGAGCGGACTGCCGCCTCGCTTCCTCAAGCGTCATTCCCGGTTTTGACGGAATCAGGCGGGCAAGCTGGTCGGCTTCTTTCGGGCTGATTCCGAACACTCTCCCGGTATCCCTTAACGCCGCCTTTGCGGCCAATGTCCCGAAGGTGATAATCTGGGCGACGTGCATGGCCCCGTACTTATTTTGTACATACTGAATGACCTCATCCCTTCTCGTATCAGGGAAATCGATATCAATATCCGGCATGCTGATCCGCTCGGGATTAAGAAATCTCTCAAACAGCAGAGAATGTTTAAGCGGATCCACGTCGGTAATGAAAAGGGAGTAAGCGACAAGCGAGCCTGCCGCGGACCCCCTTCCCGGGCCTGTCACAATGCCCTTTTCATGCGCGTACTTCATAAAGTCCCATACGATGAGAAAATAATCACTGAATTTCATGCGCCTGATGACGTCCAGCTCATATTCAAGCCGGCGGACAGCGCGCTCATCAGGAGTGCCGAAACGGAGGCGCAGCCCCTCATGACAGATCTCCGCTAAATAGTCATCAGCTGATTTGCCGTCCGGCGCCGGAAAAGACGGAAGCTGTGTCTGTCCGAGGCTGACATCGACCCGGCATTGCCGGGCGATACGCGCGGCTGCTTCAATCGCTTCCGGATGCTGCGTGTAAAGCTCTGCCATTTCTTCAGGCGTCCTCAAGTATAAGTCCGGCAGATTCCCGCTCTGATCCTCCCACTTCTCTCCGGCTTTAATAGCGCACAGACAGCGGTACGCATCTTGATCTTCTTTCTTGATATATCGGACATCCCCCGCAGCGCAGACAGCGATTTCCGTCTCGGCTGACAGGCGGAGAATCTCTTCTGATAACGTCTCATGTCCTTTAAACGGCTGGTACCCTAAATAAAAACGGCCGTCTCCGAACAGCTCCCGGAATCCTTCGGCAGCCCGGACCGCTTCTTCAAACTTCCCGGCTTGAAGCAGGCTTTCAATGTAGCCGTTTTCACCGGGCGTAATGGCGATCAGCCCCTCATGATAGCTCTTCATCCATTTTCGCTTCATGCCGCCCTTTGCCATGGATTGCAGCGCACTTGAGATTTTCACCAGGTTCTGATATCCGGTGTTTGTCTCTGCTAAAAGAATGAGCGGGTGTGCTTCAAGCTCCGTATCGTCCGTGTATATAGAAGCCGTCAGACCGATAATCGGCTTCATTCCGTTTGATTTGCATGCTTTATAAAACTCAATGGCGCCGTACATCACATTTTCGTCCGTCAGCGCCAATGATGAATATCCGAGTTCCTTCGCTTGTGTAACAAGCTCTTTTACAGAAGCGGCGCTGTTTAACAGACTGTAGCCGCTATGTACTTGCAGGTGAACAAAAGACAATGCCGCCACTCCTTTCCCATACGTTCATTTTGCCTTTCTACATTATAAGACGGGTTTTCTTAAGAAACAAATGTTCTTTTTTGACTCATCATCATACTTGTCCGTTTCGCTCAATATGATAGAAAAGTGAGGTGGTGTATATATGGATCAGGAAGCCGGATTTATGGCGAATTTCATCAGCAGTTATTTTATCGCCCTCGGTGTGTTGCTCGGCGGCGCGCTGATCGGCGGCCTCGGAGCTTATTTATCAGGCGAGCCTCCGCTGACGGCGATCACAAAATTGGCGAACAGGCTGAAGATCTGGGCGCTTGTCGCGGCCATCGGGGGAACATTTGACGCGGTATACAGTTTCGAGCGGGGGCTGTTCGAAGGCAACACGCGCGACATCTTCAAACAGCTTCTTTTAATTATTTCAGCAATGGGCGGCGCGCAGACCGGCTGGCTGATTATTTCATGGCTGACCCAGGAGAATATGTCATCATGAGAATTCCCGAGTATTATAAAAAACCGGGATGGCAGCGTTTTTTCGCGGGAATGATGTGCGGAGCCATCGTCAGCTGGCTGTTCTTTCTGTTTACATACGGAACGTTTCAGGAAGAACAAGTGACGTTAATTGAAAAGCAGCGTGAGCACGCGCGGGATTTAAAAAACCAAATCTCCATCTATCAGAAGGATCTTCATAAATTAAATGAGGATAATAAGCAAAGACTTCTCATCCAAAGTGTTGATGTGAAGCTGATCAATGGGGAAAAATACAGAATCGCCCAGCCTGACAAGATGAAATTTGAGGAACAAGTGAAAGATAATATTTCTGAAGTCATCACAAAAGATATTGAAAGCGTGTATAAAACAAAGGAGCTTTTAAAACGGACGATCGAAAACAAAATATACACCATAAATGAGAAGGAATTTAAAGCTGAAGTAAAGGAACTGACGATTTATACGAGATTGTCTGTCGAAATTCATATTTCTTTTGCGACGTAATTATGTCATTTTTAAAAATTTTCCATAGATCTGTCGCTTTTTTCTCCGCTTTTTTATAAACTGTAAATGAGACATTTTCAATGATTCTGAAGGGAGGAAGGGAAAATGGAGGTTTTTAGTGAACGACGCTTGGCAAAAGATCATGCAGCCCGAATCAGACAAGGCTATTCCGCATATGCAGAAACAGACACACTCGCTTCCCTCATAAAAAAAGAACTCCAAATCTGTAATCTCCGCGTCTACGAAGACCTGACTGATTTCGGCTGCTGGTTCATCCCCGTGACAGATGAACACTAAGAAAGAGGGTCTCCCCTCTACTTGTGTTCGTTACATACCTCTTCCAGATCAGCAAGAATCTGATCGGTTTCATCCCAGCTGAAGATGGATGCGCCGGCCGCAAGCGGATGTCCGCCGCCATTGTATTTCCGGGCAATTCCGTTGATGACCGGACCTTTTGAACGGAACCGGACTCTGATTTGATCGTCTTCTTCTACGAAAAACACCCAAGCGCGGATACCCGAAATATTTCCGAGTGTTCCGACAAGCTGCGACGCTTCAGAAGCGGTGGTTCCATATGTCTCCAAAATGTCTTTTTTAATGAACACGGAAGCGACGCCGTTTTCAGACAGTGACACATTTTGATAAATAAAGCCGTTAAGCTTCACCACATTTAATTTTGTTTCATACAATTGATTGAACAGCTCTGACGATGAAAATGGGAACTCAATGAGCTCTCCCGCGTATTTTAATGTCTTTTTTGTGGTGTTCGGGAATAAGAAGCGCCCCGTATCACCGACGATACCCGCGTAGATCAGCTCAGCTGCTTTCGTATTCAGTTTCCAGCCGTGCTGCTTTCCTTCCAGGTACAGCTCATAGATCATTTCGCTTACGGAGCTTGCATTCGTATCGACCCATAACAGATCGCCATACGGATCTTCATTTGGATGGTGGTCTATTTTCATGAGCTTTGCGCCGGAATGGTAGCGCTGATCGTCGACCCTGCCTTGGTTTGCGGTGTCGCACACGATGACAAGAGCATCTTTATAGGTTTCGTCATCCACCTCATCGAGGGAATATAAAAAAGACAAGGACGGCTCAGGCTGTCCGACGGCAAAAATATTTTTTTCGGGATACGTTTCCCGCAGGATTTCCGTAAGGCCGCACTGTGAACCGTAGGCGTCCGGGTCAGGCCTCACATGTCTATGTAAGATAATGGTGTCATATAATGATATGGTTCTGATCAGTTCGGATTTCATCGCTTTCTCCTTTTCGTTTTTATTCATTTAATCATACTCTTTATCCATGGAAAAGGAAAATCTTTCAGCAACGGTATAAACGGTTTTGCAAACTCATATAATGGAGGATTTCATTTATGCTGGTTTTTGTTTTTCTCATCGGGCTTTCTGCCTGCTTTTACGTGTATTACAAAGTAAAAGGAATCCAGACGAAACGGGCGCTGGAGAAGGAATGTTTTTCGGCTAAATCAAGTATGGCATTAGGCGCGCTGGTGCTTTTGTACGGAGTAAACCAAATGATTCTGTTTCACTCCGTCCTGACCCTGGTCATCGGCGGCGTCTTCATTTTAATCGGAGCAGGCAGCGCATGGGCCGGGTATAAAGCCTATAAGCATTATGAGCCCATCCATGCAAAGGAAGCGGAGAGGGACCACGCATAATGAATGCCAAGGGACCCGGGTGCGTCCCTTAACTTCTCTCCATCAGCTGCACCATGAGCATCGCTTTTGAAACGATGCCGCTTTGGCTTGACACTTCCACTTCCATTTTCCCGAATTTCCGGCCCGCCTCTAAAATGCGCGGTTTCACTTCAATGACCGACTCCATCTGTACGGGCTTCAGGAAGAAAATCGTAATGCTTTCAATGACCAGCTCGCCGCGTTTGCGGGAGCGTAAAAATCGGCTGGCGGCCTGGGTTAAAATCGTCGTAAACACCCCGTAAGAAATCGTGCCGAGCTGATTGGTCATTTGCGGCGTGACTTCATATTGATAAACGGCCGGCGTTTTGTCATCTTCGTCTTCTTTAAATCCCCTTGAAACAATATCATCCAGCTTTTCCCCGACCTGAGGCTGCTTTTGAACCATTTGAAGCGCTTTTAAGACATCCTGGCGGCTGATCATTCCGATCAGTTTGTGATGCCCGTCTGTCACCGGAAGCACTTCAATTCCTTCCCAAACCATCATTTGAGCAGCTGAGGCGACAGATGTTTTCCCGATCACCGTGACAGGGTTTTTGGTCATTACTTTTTCAATCGGAACTGACCGGTCATGCCCCGCGATATCTTTCGATGTGAGGATTCCGTGGATTTTCATCTGCTGGTCGATAACCGGGAAGCGGCCGTGTCCGGTTTCATAGTTCTTTTCGTACCATTTCTCCAGCTTATCCTTAGGGGACAGCGTCACTGTCCGATCTGCGGGCGTCAAAATGTCTTCCACGAGCACAATCTCTTTTTTTATGAGCTGATCATAGATCGCCCGGTTGATCATCGCGGCTACCGTAAAGGTATCGTAACTCGTGGAGAGAATCGGAAGCTCAAGCATATCGGCCAGCTCGATAATGCTGTCGTCGGTATTAAACCCTCCCGTTACCAAAACAGCCGCGCCCGCTTCAAGCGCCTGGCGGTGGGCGTTGATTCGGTTCCCGACGATTAACAGGTTCCCCGCCGCCGTATAACGCATCATCGCGTCAAGCTCCATCGCGCCGATCACAAACTTATTCAACGTTTTATGCAGACCGGCTTTTCCGCCGAGCACCTGGCCGTCTATCACATTGACGACCTCGGCGTATGTCAGCTTTTCAATATTTTCTTTTTTCTTCTGTTCAATCCGGATGGTCCCCACACGTTCAATAGTGGAAACGAATCCTTTGTTCTCGGCTTCCTTAATGGCTCTGTAAGCCGTTCCTTCACTGACTTTCATTTCTTTCGCAATTCTTCTGACCGAAATTTTTTCACCGACAGGAAGCGAATCTATGTATGATAGGATTTGTTCATGCTTTGTTGCCAAGCGTTTCACCTCTAAGGACAGTCTTCTGCTTTTATTATAAGGGTACGGGGGATTCATTCGCAATGAGACGCCCGAAAAAAGGCGGCATCACAAAAAGACCTTCTGAATGCTTGATTCAGAAGGTCTTTGACACATATGTCAGGCAAGCTCAATGGTCTCGCCGACCGCCATGACTTTGCCGACGCCTCCGGGCAGACTTTCGGCGAAAGCGTCAGGGTCCTGTTCAATGACAGGAAATGTATTGTAATGAACGGGAACGACCTGTTTCGCTCTCAGCCATTCAGCCGCGAGTTTCGCATCTTCAGGGCCCATGGTGAAGTTATCACCGATCGGTAGAAACGCCAGGTCAATGTGATTCAGTTCCCCGATCAGTTTCATATCAGAGAACAGCGCCGTGTCCCCGGCGTGGAAAATCGTTTTGCCGTCAATCGTCAATAAAATCCCAGCCGGCATCCCCGTGTACGTAATGGTTTTGTTTTCTTCATCAGTGACCGCCGATCCGTGGAATGCCTGTGTCAGTTTCACTTTGCCGAAATCAAATTGGCGCGCCCCTCCGATATGCATCGGGTGGACCTTTAAACCTTTAAAGCCGAGATAAACGGCCAGCTCATTCGGCGCAATAACGAGCGCATCGTTTTGTTTAGCGATCTGCTCTGTATCTCCGACATGGTCATTGTGTCCGTGAGTAAGCAGGATGACATCCGCTTTCACTTCTTCCGGTTTCAAATTTGTCAGACTGTTTCCGGTCAGAAACGGATCAAAAATAATGTTATGGGTTTTCGTTTCCACTTGAATGACAGAATGTCCGTGATAAGTCACTTTCATCGTTTTCACCTCATAAAAAATTAATATTTATCAAGTTCCCTTTTTGACAAACGAAAAAACTTACAGGGATTGATGCCTGTTAATCACATTCAGCCCGCCTGTTGCTTCAATGACCGTTCCGGTTACAAGATCGGAATCATCTTCACATAAAAAGGCGATGATTCTCGCAATGTCCTCTCCGGTTCCGGACCTGCCGATCGGCGTCTTTTCTTTGCCGATTTTCCGTCTTGCTTCCTCTATAGACGCTTCTTTCATATCTCCTACAATATCACCCGGGCAGACCATATTGGCCGTAATGCCTGATTCAGCTTCTTCAATCGCAATGGTTTTCGTTAACGAAGCCAATCCGACTTTAGCCGCTCCGAAAGCGGAACGGTGAAGCCAGCCGGGGGCATGGTCCGCTCCTTGAAAACCGTATGTAATAATCCGGCCGAACCGCTGCTGTCTCATGACCGGGATAACCGCTTTAAACAGATGGAAAACGGCGCTTAAATTCCCTTCAAGCATGTCATACCATTCGTCATCGGAGTAATCGGCAAGCTTTTTGCGCTCAAATATGTACGGCCCGGCATTGTTAATCAGTATGTCAATCCTTCCAAACCGCTGAAGGGCTGCATCGGCGATCCGCATAAGATCTTCTTTCCGGGTTACATCGCCCTTAACGAATTGCAATCTGTCATGGCACCCGGGATAATCCGCCTTCAGACAGGCGACCGCTTCTTCGTCTTGTCTGTAATTCACTGTGACAGAAAAGCCTTTTTCCAGAAGCATTTCAGTCACTTTTCGGCCCAATCCCTTTGTACCGGCAGTGATTAGAGCATGTCGCACATTGAATACCCTCCCCAGGCAACGTTGCCGCTTCAATAAAATCAAGACGTTTCTCCCTCTACTTTACTATAAACAAACGGCAATATCACTTTTTTGCACTTCGTCCGCACGAAAAAAAAGCCGTCTTTACAGACAGCTTAATTTTCTGAAGGAGCAGAGGCTTCCTCCATGCCGACATAACCGCTTTCGTATGCCTCTGAGATGAGCCTGGCCGTTTCTTCACTTTCTTTTTCATCATAGATGTAACGGTCTTGTTCTTTGCGCATTCCTTCTACCTCCCATCTTTATAGATGTAGGGTGTCTGATATGACGGGAAAATATGAAGGAAATTTCAGCAAATTAAATGCCGGCGCAGGCTTTTGCTTTTACGAGCGCCTGTTCTACCTGCTGAAAACCCGTTCCGCCGGCGCTCATTCTTTTTTCAACTGCATGATGCGGATCGAGCACGGTATAGATATCTTCTTCAAAGAGACTGCTGGCTTGAAGGAATTCTTCAAATGCCATATCACTTAAATAGATTCCTTTTTCAATGCAGCTGTACACAAGCATGCCGACCACTTCATGCGCTTCTCTGAACGGCATGCCTTTTTTAGCTAAATAATCGGCAAGTTCCGTCGCGTTTGAAAAATCTTGTTTTGTCGCTTGTTTCATGATGTCTTTGTTTACTTTCATCGTTTCAATC
Source organism: Bacillus sp. L75 (assembly GCF_003676355.1). Taxonomy (NCBI): domain Bacteria; kingdom Bacillati; phylum Bacillota; class Bacilli; order Caryophanales; family Bacillaceae; genus Bacillus; species Bacillus sp. L75. The sequence continues at coordinate 28,666 of NZ_ML064903.1, read as the reverse complement.
ATGCCCGTGAAAATCTGAAGGCTTCCTTCAACGGTTTTCACCGTGTCAAACATGCCTTCTTTATCTTCCTGCAGGTCTTTGTTGTAAGCGAGCGGGAGCCCTTTCATAATCGTGAAAAGCCCCATCATATCACCGTATACGCGTCCGGTTTTACCGCGGATCAGCTCAGCCATGTCGGGGTTTTTCTTCTGCGGCATCATGCTGCTTCCCGTCGCATACGTATCATCCAGTTCAATGAACCTGAATTCCTGCGAGCACCATAGAATGATTTCTTCTGATAAACGCGAAAGGTGCATCATCAGCATGCTGCTGCCGCTTAAAAACTCGAGAATAAAATCTCTGTCACTGACTCCGTCAAGACTGTTCTCATAAATGGAGTCAAAACCGAGCAGCTCCGCCGAATAGTTACGGTCTATCGGAAACGTGGTTCCGGCAAGCGCCCCGCATCCGAGCGGCGATATGTTAATCCGCTTCATAGCGTCGCGAAAACGCTCTTTATCCCGTTCAAGCATCCAAAAATAAGCAAGCAGATGGTGGGCGAAAGAAATCGGCTGAGCCCGCTGCAAATGGGTGTACCCCGGCAGAATGGTCTCGACATTCGCCTCCGCTTTTTCGATCAGCGCTTTTTGGAACTGTTCAATCAGCACGATGATATGTGAGACATGATCTTTCAAATACAAATGCATGTCGGTCGCCACCTGGTCATTCCGGCTTCTGCCGGTATGGAGCTTGCCGCCTAGCGGTCCGATTTCTTCGATCAGCATTTTTTCAATATTCAAATGGATATCTTCATAATCAACAGAGAATTCAAGCGTTCCTTCCTCTGCTTTTTGCAGGAGGGTCTGCAGCCCCTGTCGGATGGCGCCTTCTTCTTCTTCCGTCAGAATGCCGCATTTTTTCAGCATTGCCGCATGAGCGAGAGACCCTGTAATATCCTCTTTGACTAAGTTTTGGTCGAACGTGATGGATGCGCCGAACTCATCGACCCACTTTTCCGGTGTTTTTTGAAAACGGCCTCCCCAAAGCTTCTTCATGCTTCAATCTGCTCCTTCTTTTTCACAATGCTGTTTACTTTTGTCGGCAGCCCCCAAAGCTCAATGAAACCGATTGCCGCGTGATGGTCAAAAGCATCGTCTTTTGTATATGTCGCAAGTTTTTCATCATAGAGTGAATATTCCGACTTACGTCCTTCTACAATGGCATGGCCTTTAAACAGCTTGACGCGTACGACGCCGGTGACGTGTTTTTGAGTTTCTTTCAGGAATGCAAGCAGCGCGTCTTTTAACGGCGAGAACCATAAACCGTTATAGATGATTTCAGACAGTTTTTGTTCAATTGCCGGTTTGAAATGGGCCACTTCTTTCACTAAAGTCAGATCCTCAAGCTCTTTGTGAGCCGTAATCAAAGTCATGGCGCCCGGGCACTCATAAACTTCACGGGACTTAATGCCGACCAGGCGGTTTTCCACATGGTCAATCCGGCCGATGCCGTGTTTTCCGGCAGTCTCGTTCAGCTTGAGAATTAAATCAGCGAGCGGATAGGTTACGCCGTCGATTGAAATCGGAACACCGGCTTCAAATGCGATTTCGATGATTTCCGGAACGTCCGGCGTGTTTTCAAGAGATGCTGTCAGGTCATATGCCCCTTCAGGCGGCGCCGCCCACGGATCTTCTAATATACCGCATTCATTGGCGCGTCCCCATAGGTTCTGGTCGATGGAATACGGGCTGTCAAGATTGATCGGAATCGGTATGCCACGGCTTGCAGCATATTCAATTTCTTCTTCACGCGACCATTGCCACTCACGGACCGGAGCAATGACCTCCAGATCAGGATTTAATGATTTAATGGATACTTCGAAACGCACCTGATCGTTGCCTTTTCCCGTGCAGCCGTGCGCTACGGCCACCGCGTTTTCCTTTTCCGCGACTTCAACGAGTTTTTTCGCGATTAACGGACGGGATAGTGCAGATACGAGCGGATACTTGCCTTCATACATTGTATGGGCCTGCATAGAAATGAGCGCGTACTCCCGGGCGAATTCTTCTTTCGCATCAATCACATAGGAATTTACGGCGCCTACTTCCAGCGCTTTTTGCTGAACGAATGCCAAATCCTTTCCTTCCCCTACGTCTAAGCAGCAGGCAACAACATCGTATCCCTGTTCTTGCAGCCATTTTATCGCTACAGAAGTATCAAGACCTCCTGAGTATGCCAATACAACCTTTTTTTGTTCTGCCATGTTAAAAGCTCCCTTTTGTATAAAAATTAGTTTTAATTAATAAAAATGCATTTTGTATGTATACACTGTAACAAGTAAATTCTGTTTTTTCAAGCCTTTTATAAAAAAAACCCCACCCAATTTTTTGAGCGGAGCAGAGCCTTTTTATACATTTATAAATCTTTTCGGATTTCCCGAAGCACATGGGGCAGTTCAGGAATAATCAGTTTACTCATTGCAAGCTTTACGGCGCCTGAGGAGCCGGGCGTGCAGAAGACTGCGGTATTTTGGATCACACCCGCTGCCGCTCTGGACAAAATGGCGGCGGAACCGATGTCCTCCGTATAGCTCAGCATGCGGAACAGCTCGCCGAATCCCGGAAGTTCTTTTGAAAACAGCGGCGTGACCGCTTCAATTGTGACATCCCTTTCGGCAATGCCCGTCCCTCCGTTTAACAGCACCGCATCTGTATATTCATCCATACAGCCGGATAAAACGGCTTTCTGCAATTCATCTTTTTCATCTTTAACAATGTCATAAGCGACCGTTTCAAATCCCGCTTCCCTGAGGAAGTCCATCATGACGCGCCCGCTTTTGTCGGTTTCTTTCGTTCTCGTGTCGCTGACTGTGATCACCTTGCAGCGCACGGCTGACGGGGCTTCTTGTTTATGTTCATGCACACTCATTGCTTCACCTCATCGTTTATGTATTAAACATATCGTAACGTTTGATCCTGGGGCATTCAATAAAAAAGCACACCCTAAAAGGATGTGCTTTTTTTGATCATTACTGTGCAAGGCGGACAACGTCGCGTGCGATCATGACCTCTTCGTCAGTCGGAATGATCATGACTTTGACAGGAGAGTGAGGGTAGCTGATAAACGCTTCCTCGCCGCGCACGTTGTTCAGCGCAGGATCCCAATATACACCCATGAATTCTAAGCCGCGAAGCACGCGTTCTCTGACTTCAACGCTGTTTTCACCGATACCCGCAGTGAAAATAATCGCGTCAACGCCGCTCATTCTCGCAGCGTAAGAACCGATGTATTTATGGATTCTGCTTGCAAACACTTCAAGAGCCGTTTCCGCTCTTTCGTTTCCTTCTTTTGAAGCTTCCACGATATCGCGAAGGTCGCTGGAGAAACCGGATACGCCAAGCAGTCCGCTCTTTTTATTTAACGTATTTAATACTTCATCTGCCGTCTGATCCGTTTTTTCCATAATGTACGGAATCAATGCAGGGTCGATGTTTCCTGAACGTGTTCCCATCGCAACACCCGCAAGCGGTGTGAAGCCCATTGACGTATCAATGGATTTTCCGCCTTCTACCGCCGCGATACTTGCGCCGTTACCGAGGTGGCAGGAAATCAGACGCAAATCTTCAAGCGGGCGGCCGAGAAGCTCAGCTGCGCGCTGTGTCACGTATTTATGAGATGTGCCGTGGAAACCGTATTTGCGAATGCCGTATTTCTCGTAGTATTCGTACGGTAGGCTGTACAGGTAAGATTGTTCAGGCATCGTTTGGTGGAACGCCGTATCAAACACTGCAACCGCAGGCACATTCGGAAGCACTTCTTTAAAGGCTTTAATGCCGACGATGTTAGCCGGGTTGTGAAGCGGCGCTAGTTCTGAAATCTCTTCAATCTCACGGATTGTTTCATCCGTAAGCAAAACAGAATCGCTGAATTTTTCTCCGCCGTGAACCACACGGTGGCCGATTCCGTCAATTTCATTTAAATCCTTTATAATACCGAATTCAGTCAGCTTGTGAAGCAGCATCTTCACCGCAACCGCATGATCCGGAATATCTGTCACTTCTGTATTTTTTTCGCCGTTAACAGAGATTGTGAAAACGCTGTCGGCGATACCGATCCGTTCTACTAAACCTTTTGTTAGCACCTTTTCTGAAGGCATTTCGAATAACTGAAATTTTAAAGATGAGCTTCCTGCGTTAATTGCAATAATTTTAGACATAAATGACGCTCCTATCAAAATTCTTCTTCGTTTGTTCGTTCTTTTTTCCCAGACCATAACTGCAGTCCAAAAAATATCTGACTTTTCCATTTAAACATTGTCAACTCAGCATTTCAAGTCAACATCCACATTGGTACCGCTTACAATATGAAGTCGATATTTTCTGATAAATTTCATTTGTGCCAAATGGACGGCACGGCCTTACGGAATGTTATTTTCTTTCCTTAATTTGTGTTATCTTCCTGATTTCCATTCATTTTAAAAAGCAAAAGCAGCGCGGGATTTTGCATCTCACACTGCTTTTTCGCCATTATTTTTCTTTTTGAATCCATTGATCCAATTTTGCCGTCATCTCCCGCATCGCCTGCTGGTTCGCAAAAGAAGGAAGATTCGCCAAAAGCGCTTGTTTCGGCGGCTTTGCGTCTTCGCCTTTTTTCTGCAAGATTAAAATGCTCTTTGCCTGCGCTTCGTCTTTAAACATAGTAGCCGGCAGCTGAAGAAGGGCGTTGATATACACTTTTTCCGCAAAAAACCGCTTCAGTTTATCGCTTTGCGCGCTGTCAAACAGATGGTTCGGAATCATAAAAAATAAGTATCCGCCCGGTTTTGTATGTTTGACGCTCTGCTCAATAAATAAGTGGTGAGCAAAAGAGTGACCTTCATCCGCTTTCAGCTCAAACGCTTCAGCGCCTTCGTCATTCGGATAGTAGCCGACCGGCAAATCGCAGATGACCGCATCGGCCGGTTCGATAAATAACGGCTGAAGACTGTCCTGGCAGAACAGCTCCATTTCTTTTTCCTGCAGATTCGCCTGAGCATAAGCGATCTTCAGAAGGACATCGTCGATTTCAATGCCGAAGCTTTTTGCCGCTTTGTCCGAAAGCTGGTTTGCCGCGGTCAGCAGAAGATTTCCGGTGCCGCAGGCGGGGTCCAGCAATGTCAGGCCTTTTCGGCCGCCCGTAAATTTATTCACGAGGTAACTGATGAAAATGCCGATCGTATCAGGCGTCATCTGTCTGTTCGGATGGGACTTATCTTTCAGCCCTTTTAAAATGGCGAGCTGGAACGCCTTGCGGATCCATTCATGCTCCCATTTTCTGAAGTCTGCTTTCGCAAGCAGGCTGTTAAGCTCGCCGGTTTGCTTTTCCTGAAGCGGAAGCTGGTCGGCCTTTTCAAGAAAATACATTTCTCCCGCTTCCGCAAGCCCCTCAATATAAGAAATCTGAAGGCCTTCTGCTATCACTTGGGCGGCTTCATCTAAAAGTTCATAAATCTGACCGACATGGTCGTGTTGCATGCTGTTTCCTCCTTGCCATGAAAAGAGCTCCGCGGCAGCACCCGGAGCTCTTTTTCTCTCTTTACTTGATTAACGCTTTTGCAGCTTCGATAGGCTTTTCATAATTCGGGTGGTTTGTCGCTTCACTTACGTATTCCGCGTAAACGACTTTTCCGTCCTGATCAAGGACGAATACGGAACGTGCCAAAAGACGAAGTTCTTTGATATAAACACCGAATGCTTCACCAAATGACATCTCTTTATGATCCGATAATGTTTCAACTTTATCAATTCCGTTCGCTCCGCACCAGCGCGCTTGTGCAAACGGAAGGTCGGCGCTGATTGTATAAACGTTCACATCACCGAGTTTTGCGGCTTCTTCGTTGAAGCGGCGTGTCTGCGCGTCACATACGCCTGTGTCAATGGAAGGAATAACGGATATGATCGTTACTTTCCCTTTCATATCTGCTAATGTCTTCTCTTCTAATCCGTTTGTCAGAACCGTGAAGTCAGGAGCTTGGTCCCCCGGTTTCACTTCTTGTCCGATCAGCGTCACGGCTCCGCCTTTAAATGTAATTTCAGCCATTCTGATTCCTCCCTTTATCTATGTATAGCTCTATCATAGTCGAGTTTTATGCAAACTGCAAAGGTTATGCCGCATCGTAAAAAAAGCTAACTGCGGGCGGCAGTTAACTTTTCTGTTATAAATCGATATCCGTTCTTTTTTGGTTCCGGCCTTTTTCATTCTTTTTAAACATATGCTGGATGCGTTCAATCGTTTGAGGCGCGGAGTCTAACAGTTTATCAATCAGATGGGTGTTTTCGTCTAAATGAAGCATGCGCACGCCGTTTGTTCCGACAATCAGAAACGCAATCGGCGTAATGGATACTCCGCCGCCGCTTCCGCCGCCGAACGGGAGCTTCTGCTCTTTTCTTTCATCATCATCGGTTCTTTTTTCAGCCGGCTTTCCTCCAAACTCGCTTCCGCCCGCCGCAAATCCGAAGCCGACCTTTGAAACCGTTAAGATTACGCTGCCGTCAGGCGTTTCAACAGGATCGCCGATGATTGTATTCACGTCAATCATTTCTTTTAAATTTTCCATAGCGGTTTTCATTAAACCTTGAATGGGATGGTCTGCCATATGCGCTCCTCCTTAAACTGATGAATCATTCTTTGAAGCAACCGGAACCGGCTGTTTCTTTCGTATGATAGAAAGTCCGTTCCGCCCGTATTTGAGCAATTTGAAAGCTGCACCTATAAGATGTCCAAAACGAAAAAAGAATATACACTGCAAATGCGTCTTGGATGCAGGCACTTGAAAAGACGGAATGACTTCGCACACCGGTTTATGTATGAAACGCAGATGATCATACAGCATCGCCGTAAGTCCTCCCTTTACGGCCCACAATCCGCCGGCGGCGATTCCAGTAACGGCGGCGTCCTTTATTCCGATAACCGTCACCCATTCGAACTTCGTAACACGGACTCCCGCAAGAAATGAAGCGGCGATTTGGCGCATCTGAAAGACTTGGTGCAGAATCATTTCTATTCTGTGAATGCTCTGTTTGACATCTTCATATGTGATTTTTTTCTTCTCTTTTTTCTGACCTTTCATTTCTGATTTTGTGTCCTGTTTGACATCAATTGACGCGTCTTCGCTGTTTACTTTAATGACGGGCAGCGTTTTTTTAATACGGATCAGCCCGTATAAGGCCGAGATTTTAAACGTCAGTTTGTCGTTATCTTTATCGTGAAGATATTCGAAAGTCAGGTGGATTTTCATCCTCATGAGCAGCCAGGCCAAAATGAGAATGAGAATAACAGCTGCTGCGGCATATCCCATAAGCTTCACTTCCTTAGCAGCATTATCGCCAAAACCAAAAAAAATAAACCCGGACGTTTATTCCGGGTTTACTGCTTTTATTTGCGGTACAGCGCTTCGTGAATCACCGTTGTGTCGGCGATCAGATCATGAATGCCCTGCTTTTTGGGCGTAAACGCAATGACGATATAGAGAATCCAGATTTTATCGATATAACGCCCCACCGCTTCTCTGAAAATGACGGTGCTCCAAGTCAGCGGCTTTCCGGGCGTCAAAGAAGTGACCTTTAACCCGAAGACCATCTTGCCGAGTGTCTGATGAAACCATTTCGTCATGAACACAAAATAGGCGAGGTAGACGATCAGGGTTGTGACGGAATAAGCTGAGATTGTAAACATTCCGCTTGTTGCCGGGAGCTTCATCAGCGTGAAAATCGGTGAAACGATGAGATGGTTAAGTCCCCAGACCACCAGCCAATCAAGAAGAAACGCCCAAAACCTGATCCAAAAGCCCGCATATGCCTGCTCGGGCGCCCTCTGTTGTTCGGCTTCCTCTTCTTTGCCGTGAAAGCCTTCGTAAGTCGCGTCCATTCTTTCTTCCCCCCTACTTTGCATAGAGATACATCATCCGCGGCGAACCGGATTGCGAAATGAGTTCTTTCATATTCAGAAAATCAATTTCGCTTTTAAACATTTTCGCTGCGCTCATGGAAAAGAGCGAGCCTAATCCGAATCCTTCCTCGTATGTGATGACTGAAGCGTTTTTCATATTTTTATGGTCCTTTTTCATCGCGCTGATCGTGTCATCGTAAAAACCGAGCTCATCAACGAGGCCGATTTTTTTCGCTTGTCTGCCGTCGTAAACACGGCCGTCGGCAATTTTTTTCACATCCGCTTTTGACATGTGCCGGCCTTTTGAAATGACATTGACAAATCCTTCATAAGAATCGTTGACCATTGTCTGCATGATCTTTCTTTCTTCCTTCGTCATGTCGCGGGTCGGGGACATGATGTCTTTATGCGCGCCGCTTTTAATGGTTTCAAACTTGATGCCGAGTTCATCGACGAGCTTGGAATAATTGACGCTTTCCATGATGACGCCCAGTGAACCCGTGAGCGTTTCCGGTGAAGCATAGATTTTATCGGCGGCCGTTGAAATATAGTAGCCTCCCGATGCCGCCATGGAGCCCATGGATACATAAATCGGTTTCTTGGTTTCTTTCTTTAGTTCTTCCAGTTTTTTATGTATTTCCGCGCTTTCGTACACGCCTCCGCCAGGGGAATTGATTTTCAGCACAATTCCTTTGACGCTTTTGTCTTCTTTCGCACGCTCAACCTGTTTTAAAAATGATCTGTGATCATACCCGCCTGAGCTGAGCAGGCCAGCGGACCCGCCGTTATCCTCAATCGTGCCGTCCACTTCAAGCACGGCGATTTTACTGCCGGGGCTGCCCTTATCCAGCGTCACTTCCTCTGTGTCATCTGTCAGTGATGCAAAGTCAGACCCTGTATCCCCGATATTCTTCAGCACCCCGACGGTCACACTTGCAATGACTGATACGCCGAAAATGCCGAGCGCGATGACGAGCGCAATCCATCTTTTTGCATTCATTTGTTCTCCTCCTTTTCTGTCAATATTCGTACGTTCCCCCCGTAAAAAAAGATTCATTTTTTTCATGAAGCGCTTTCCCTTAACGGATAAACAGGAAACATGTTACACTATTGCCACAGGTATTTTAACACAATACCTGCTGGGAGAAAAACGTAAATATGACAGCAAAGGGGAATGGGGATATGACCGATCTTCGCCGCAATGTTTATTTTTTTCACAAACAAAACAACGAAACAAAAGAACAAGTCAGCTCTTTGAAGCAGCTTGCTGAATCGCACGGTTTTACAGTTGCGGCTCAACCGGAGGATGCCGGAATTATCGCCAGCATCGGCAGCGACGGCTCATTTCTGCAAGCCGTCAGAAAAACCGGATTCCGTGATGACTGCCTGTATGTCGGCATCGCTAAAAAAGGGAAAGCCCATTTGTACTGTGATTTTCACAGCGATGAACCTGAAAAAATGGCGGCCAGCATGACCGCGGAACAGCTTGAGGTCAGAAAATACCCGCTCATTCACGTAACGGTGGACGGCAGCAATCATTTTCACTGTTTAAACGAGGTTTCCATCCGTTCAAGCATTATTAAAACGTTTGTGATGGATGTGTTAATTGATGATCTTCATTTTGAGACGTTCAGAGGAGACGGGATGATCATTTCCACCCCGACGGGCAGCACTGCCTACAATAAATCTGTTTCAGGCGCCGTTGTTGATCCTTTGATTTCCTGCATGCAGGTATCCGAACTGGCGTCGTTGAACAACAACACATACCGTACACTCGGATCTCCGTTTATTTTAAGCTCAGACCGGAAGCTGACACTGCAGGTGGTGCAAGGCGGCAATGAGCATCCGATTATCGGGCTTGATAATGAAGCGCTCAGCACGCGGAATGTCAAAAAGGTTGAGATTAGACTATCCGATAAAAAAATCAAAACGGTGAAACTGAAAGACAACTCTTTCTGGGAAAAAGTAAAACGATCATTTTTATCATAAAAAAAGAGGACGGGCATCACTGCCTGTCCTCTTTTTCATATACGATACGGCCGCCGACGACGGTTTTGACAGCTTCCAATTCATGAAGCTTTTTCGGGTCCGTCCTGAACGGATCACCGCTGAGTACGGTAAAGTCGGCATCATAGCCGGGGGCGATCCGTCCGCGGCTATGTTCTTTATGGATGATGGCCGCGCTTCCCTCCGTGTAAAGCTGAATGGCTTCGTACACGGTCAGACACTCTTTTTCATAATAGGCCGGACCTTCCGGGTGCTGCTTGCTCGTACGGAGCACAGCCGATTGAATACCCAGAAGCGGATCGGCCGGCTCAATCGGGGCATCTGAACCTCCGGCGCACAGCAGCCCTTTTGACAGCAGTGTTTTCCAGGCGAAAGCCGTTTTCATCCGCTCTTCTCCGAGCCTGTCAATCACCCACGGAAAATCACTGGCCACAAAATGCGGCTGAAGATCAAGTCCGATCGGCAGCCGGGCGGCTCTTTCAATCAATCCGTCATCTAATACTTGCGCATGAATGAGCCTGTCTAGCTGTCCGGGCTTTGCCGGGTATCTTTCGATAACATCCAGCACCTTTTCAAATGCAAGGTCGCCAATCGCGTGCACGGCGATCTCCATCCCTTTCTCTCTCGCTTTATAAACAAGAGCGGCAAGGGTTTCGTCATCATGCACCTGAACGCCGGAAACAGACGGATCATCATGGTAAGGCTTTTTCAATAGAGCGGTTCTGCCTCCGAGCGCACCGTCAGCAAAAATTTTCATCGCTCCGTATTCCAAATAAGGTCCGGTCGATTTATCCAGAGCGCTCCAGCTGTCGACGGCTTCGTGATGTACGAGCAGATGGGCGCGAAAAGGATAAAGGCCGCTGCCGGTTAATGACTCGTACGCGGCAACGGGAACGGACGCGTCTCCGTAGTATGCCAGATCTTCTGAATGCCCGCCGGTCAGGCCTTTTGACCAGCAGTCCGTAATCGCCGTTTGAAGCGCGCGTTTGACATAGTGAAGTGAGACGGGCGGCAGAGCCTGTGTCACAAGCTCTTGGGCTTTATCCAGCAGAAGGCCCGTCGGACCGGTTCCGTCCCGGACGATAATCCCGCCGTTTGGATCAGGTGTTTCGTTTGTAATTCCCGCCGCGCGCAATGCGGCCGAATTAACCGCCGCGGCGTGCCGGCATACCCGCTTCAGCAGGACGGGGCGGTCGGGAAAGAGCGGGTCAAGGTCATGCTTCGTGACGTAATCCGGCTGTTCAAACAGATTTTCATCCCAGCCTTCGCCGATCAGCCATTCGCCATCTTCCAATTCACGCTCTGCTTCTTTTGCGGCCCGCAGTATCGCTTCTTTTGACGTCAGCTGCGACAAATCGAGGCGAAGCTGTTTTTCCCCGTGTCCGATTAAATGCATATGACTGTCCGTAAACCCCGGGAACATCACAGCTCCATGTAAATCGATTTCCTCCGTATCAGGCGCACCGTATGTTCCTTGGAGCTCCCGGAAGCTGCCCGTCTGCCTGACGACGCCTTCTTCGGTATAAACGGCTTCAGTGACATGATTCTTGTCCAGCATTGTATAGATGGTGCCGCCGTGCCAAATCGCTTTCATCCCCGCTCACCCTTTATCCTGTATTATGCTTTTTTATCAGCCTTCAGCCGTTCTTCACGCTGTCTCAGCTCCACACGTCTGATTTTTGCGGACGCCGTTTTCGGCAAGCTTTCGACAAATTCAATTTCTCTCGGATATTTGTAAGGCGCCGTAATCGTTTTGACGTGGTTTTGCAGTTCTTTGACAAGTTCGTCACTGCGCTTTTCATCGTCTTGTAAAACGACATAGGCTTTTACGATTGAACCTCTGATTTCATCCGGGCTCGCCACGACGGCACATTCTTTCACTTCCGGGTGCTTCACAAGCGCGTCTTCTACTTCAAAAGGCCCGATTGTATATCCGGAGCTGACGATGATGTCATCATTGCGGCTCTCAAACCAAAAGTAGCCGTCCTCGTCTTTTTTCGCGCGGTCTCCTGTAAGAAAGTAATCTCCGCGAATCTGCTTTTTCGTTCTTTCAGGATCTTTATAATATTCCTTGAATAAGGCCGGTGTGCTCAAATGCACGGCGATATCGCCCGTTTCGCCAGTTTCGCATATTTCGCCTTTATCGTTTATAATCTCCACTTGATTTCCGGGGGTCGGTTTGCCCATGCTTCCCGGCTTAATATCCATATCCTTCAGGACGCCGACTAACAGGGTGCTCTCCGTTTGGCCGTATCCGTCTCTCACTTTAATGCCGAAATGCTTCCGGAATACGTCAATGACTTCCCGGTTTAATGGCTCACCCGCAGAAACTGCGCTGTGAAGGGCAGAAAGATCATATTTGTCCAACTCCTCCACTTTTGCCATCAGGCGGTATTCCGTCGGGGTACAGCAGAAGACATTTACTTGATGGCGCTCCAGCAGCTCTAAATACGTCTTGGCGCTGAATCTGCCGTGATAAATGAATCCTGTCGCGCCGCTTCCCAGAACGGCGAGCAGCGGGCTCCACACCCATTTCTGCCAGCCGGGCGCCGCGGTGGCCCACACTGTATCGTCTTCAGAAATATCCAGCCATGCACCGGCTGATGTTTTTAAATGGGCAAAGGCCCAGCCGTGTGTATGTACAACGCCTTTAGGCTGGCCTGTCGTGCCTGAAGTATAGGACAAAAACGCCATGTCTTCTCTTGTTGTATCAGCTGTTTGAAAACTGTCTCCGTCCGCTTTAATCGTTAGGAGGTTTTTCCAGCCGGCATCATTTTCACCGATTGACAATGTCACCAGCTGCTCGGTATTTACCTCGTCAAACGCGTTTATAAATGAAGGATAAACGATAGCGCCTTTCACTTCGGCGTGTTTGATCCGGTATTCAAGGTCTTTGGCGCGCAGCATTTCCGAGCAAGGAATGACGACCATCCCCGCTTTTAAGATCGCTAAATAAACGGCATACGCTTCAAGCACTCTCGGAACCATGACAATCAGCTTATCGCCTTTTTCAAATCCGAGACCTTTCAGGCGGGCTCCGATTTTATTCGTTTCTTCCATCAATTTTTCATACGTCCAGACTTTCTTGCCGCCTGTTTGATCTTCCCAAATAAGCGCGTTCTTCTCTTTGGAACGGCTGAACTTTTCGATTTCATTTACAAGGTTATAGTTCTTTGGGGCGATTAAATCTTCTCGTTTTAACACGAACAACTCCTCACTTTCTTTCCCCATTATACATAAACATAGGCCATTACAATAAAAATATGCATAAATTGCTTCCCGCCTTCTATCTATACTCATGAAAAAAGAGCGGGGAATTCCCCGCTCTCTTAGCCATTATGTGAAGTTGTGATTAAAACTGCTGCTGGCTGCTTCCGCCCATGCTTTGCTGAGCAAAAGAGACAAGACGTTTTGTGATTTCTCCACCGACAGAACCGTTGGCGCGAGAAGTTGTTTCCGGTCCAAGGTTTACACCGAATTCAGAAGCGATTTCATACTTCATTTGGTCGATAGCTTGAGCAGCGCCTGGCACTAAAAGCTGGTTGCTGTTTCCGCTGTTTGATTGTTGTGACATGTGTATCACCTCCTTGTGAGTATAGAATGTGATAAAACACATGTCTTCATTCAAAAAAACTTTGGTAATTGTATACAGTTTTAAAACAGGCCGGCAAACTTATCGTGAGCTTCCTGCTCTGAGTAAACAGTGGTAATTGTATACAGTTTTAAAACAGGCCGGCAAACTTATCGTGAGCTTCCTGCTCTGAGTAAACAGTGGTAATTGTATACAGTTTTAAAACAGGCCGGCAAACTTATCGTGAGCTTCCTGCTCTGAGTAAACAGTGATGGTTTCGATGCCGGCAGCGGCCTCTGCAATCAGCGGTTCAAAATCAACGAAGCTTTCGAAGTGCTCGATTTTTTCTTTTTTCGGGCGTGTTTTCGGACTTGGCGGCGTAAAGATGGTGCAGCAGTCCTCAAACGGCTGAATGCTCGTTTCATAAGTGCCGATTTCTTTTGATTTTTCGATGATTTCTGTTTTGTCCATTCCGATTAAAGGGCGCAAAATCGGCGTTGCCGTCACCGCATTGATCGCATACATGCTTTCAAGCGTCTGGCTCGCTACCTGCCCGAGGCTTTCTCCCGTAATGATCGCGAGCGCTTTCCGTTCTTCTCTGATTCTGTCCGCGATTTGCAGCATAAGACGCCGCGTCGCCGTCATCGTATAGTTCTCCGGGATTTGTTTTTGGATGAGTTCCTGCGTCTTTGTAAACGGCACGATATGAAGTGTCATACTGCCGCCGAACTTCGCGAGGCATCCCGCGAGATCCATGACTTTCTGCTTTGCCCGTTCACTCGTATACGGCGGACTGAAGAAATGTACGGCTTCAACTGATAATCCCCGTTTCATCGCGTAAAAACCGGCGACCGGACTGTCAAAACCGCCGGAAAGCATCAGCATCGCTTTACCCGCGGAACCGACAGGAAGGCCTCCGGCGCCTTTTTCGTTACGAATGGTCAGGAATGTCGCTTCCTCCCTGATTTCAATCCGAAGCGGAATATCGGGATTTCTCACATCGACGGTTAATCCATCCGTGTTTTTCAAAATATGGCCGCCGATTTCAGCGTTCATCGCATTCGTATCTAATTCAAACTGTTTGTAAGCCCGTTTGGTCTCGACCTTAAACGTATTCCCCGGTTTATATTCGCCTTCTATCGCGGCTAAAGCCGTTTTTTTAATGTCTTCCAGCTTGCTTTCGCATTTAATTGCGAGACTAAAGCTTTGAATGCCGAATATATTCTTTAATAAGGAACAAATTTCCTCCGGGTTTTCTCCATTAAGTGTAATTGACATCCGGTCCCGGTTTGAAAAGTATTTTACTTTTTTATAATCCTTTAATACCAGGCGGATATTCTGTTTTAATCTTTCAATAAAACTGCGTCTGTTTTTTCCTTTTGTGGATATTTCACCAAAGCGGATTAAAATATGATCGTAATTCATATGCTACCTCATCATTTTTTTTAGTTTTTGAACAGCCGGCGCCAGCGCGGCCATAAACGGCTCCGTGATGTCAGCCGTATGGCTGAAGTTCAGGCTGACTCTTATGCTGCTTGATGCAATCTGTTCGCCTTTATTCATTTGCAGAAGAACACGGCTCGGTTTGTGCTCTCTTGCCGAACATGCCGCGGTTGTGGAGACATATATTCCTTTTTCCTCAAGCATGTGCAGCAGCACTTCCGCCTTCACGCCCGGAACGGAAAAATTAATGATATGCGGCGCGCTGCTTTCAGCGGGGGTGTTGATGACGACCCCGTCCGTCCCGCTCAGCCTTTCCATGAGCGCATTCTTGGCAGCCTCCACGGAAGAAAGCCGCTCGTTCATGTCACGCGCGGAAAGATTGATCGCTTTCGCAAGGGAAACGGCGCCTGCCGTGTGTTCCGTTCCGGCGCGGACGCCTTTTTGCTGCGAGCCGCCTGTTATAAGCGGAATGAGCCGCGTTCCTTTTTTGACGATAAGCGCTCCGGTCCCTTTTAAGCCGTGAAACTTATGCCCTGAAACGGTGCAAAGGTCAATGCCCGCTTCTTCTATAGACAGGGGAACTTTATGAATGCCCTGCACATGATCAACATGAAACAGAATATTCCGGTGCTGCTTTAAAAACCCGCCGATTTCCTTTACGGGCTGAATGGAGCCGACTTCGTTATTGACATGCATGACGCTGACGATTATCGTATCCGGCCTGATAGCCGATTTGACGTCTTTCAAAGAAACGAAGCCGTTTTGATCGGCCGGAAGATATGTGACTTCAAAGCCGAACAGCTCTGTCAGCTGATCAAGCGTCTCCGTCACAGAAGGATGCTCAATCGCCGAAGCAATGATATGTCTTCCTTTACTCATGTTTGCCCAGGCTGCTCCCTTTAACGCAGCGTTATTCGCTTCAGTCGCGCCCGATGTAAATACAATATCATAATTTTTTAAACGCAAGGTTTTTTTTATTTGCTGAGCGGCCGCTTCAAGGAGCTGTTCCGTCTCAGTTCCTAACCGGTGCAGAGACGAAGGATTGCCGAAATAACGGCTGCTCGTCTGTTTGTACACATCCAATACCTCTTCATACGGCTCGGTCGTTGAGCTGTTGTCTAAATATATCATTTTTTTTACTCCTTTAATGAAAACGGTACATCGTATGATATTTATGCTACCATAACAAAAGTAAATATAAATTCGCAATAAATCGAGTATTGACTTCTCTGTACATTGCCATATAATAAGTAATGTTCGTTTTGTTATATTATCTGACAATTAATTGACAGAATATTTCAACATAGTATTTAGGAGGATTTTTATGAAACACTCACTACCTGTCAAAGATACCGTTATTATCGGTTTCATGCTTTTCGCACTTTTTTTCGGGGCAGGAAATATGATATATCCGCCGGAGCTCGGGCAAGCGGCGGGGCATAATGTCTGGAAAGCGATGGGCGGTTTCTTACTGACCGGCGTTGGTCTGCCGCTTTTGGGTATTATCGCCATCGCATTAACGGGCAAAGACGCGAAAGGGCTTGCCGATAAAGCTCATCCGGTATTCGGGACTATTTTCACCGTTGTGCTTTATTTATCAATCGGGCCGCTTTTCGCGATTCCGAGAACCGGAACCGTTTCATATGAAATCGGTGCAGTTCCGTTTTTAAGCGGCATTCCGGAAAGATTATCTTTATTTGTTTTCACGTTGATCTTTTTTTCTATTACGTATTATTTAGCTCTTAACCCTTCCAAAATCGTGGACAGAGTCGGAAAGATTTTGACTCCTATTAAATTCGGTATTATTTTAATCATCGTCGTAAAAGCCATTGTCACTCCGATGGGCGGGCTGGGCGCCGTACATCAGGCATATTCCGGAACGCCGGTGTTCAAAGGATTTTTGGAAGGCTATAAAACAATGGATGCGCTCGCCTCAATCGTCTTCGGCGTCGTTGTCGTCAACGCTGTTAAAAGCAGGGGCGTCACCCAGCGTAAAGCGCTCGCCGCCGCTTGTATTAAAGCGGGTCTGATTGCAGCGGCAGGTTTGACATTCATTTATTTATCTTTGGCCTATTTGGGAGCGACAAGCACGGACGCTGTGGGGCCGCTCGGCGAAGGCGCAAAGATTTTATCAGCTTCATCTGATTACCTGTTCGGTTCACTGGGAAACATCGTTCTCGGCGCCGCCATCACCGTTGCGTGTTTAACGACAAGCATCGGGCTTGTCACATCTTGCGGCGAATATTTTTCAAAATTGATTCCAGCTTTATCATACAAAATGGTGGTTACGATTGTCACGCTGTTCAGTCTGGCGATTTCAAATTTCGGACTTGCTGAGATTATTGCATTTTCAGTTCCTATTTTATCAGCCATTTACCCGCTGGCGATTGTCATTATCGTCCTTTCCTTTATTGATAAAATCTTTAAGGAAAGACGCGAAGTCTATATCGCCTGCCTGATCGGAACGGGGCTGTTCAGTATCCTGGACGGTTTGAAGGCAGCCGGCATTCCGCTCGGATCATTAGATTCATTCTTAAACGCAAATCTTCCGCTTTACAGCATGGGAATCGGCTGGGTGCTTCCGGGCATTGCCGGAGCGATCATCGGCTGCATTATCACGTTTTTTACCAGCCCGCCCATCGAATTAAATAAAGCAAAATCGTAACATTCAGCGCCTGCGGTTTGATGTATATCAGCCGCAGGCGCTTTTTATATTCCGTGAGAAACTAAAAAACTGCACCTCTGATTTCCATCAGGGTGCAGTTTTTGCTTATGCGTCTATGAAGCAGATTGATCAGCTTTAATTTTTTTCACGGCGCCGGGAGCTGCTTTTTCAACAGCATCTGCCGCCATCTCATAAGCTTCATTATAGCGGTAAGCATAAAACAGCCGTTCCGCTTCTTTCAGCTGTTCGGATAAAATATGATTCTGGCTTCGGAAGCGGTTGCCGTACTGGATGATCCGCTCAATCAGCTTCACCTGAATCACAAGATCTTCCGCCTCTTCACTGACTTCCTCAACCACCTTTTCGGCTTCAGCCAGATGTTTGGCGGCTTCCTCCATGTTCAGCGGCAGCTCTTCCAATTGGCTGACGGTTTCTTCTATATGATGATTTGCCGTCTCGAGCTTGTCCTTGACTTGTTCAGGAATTCCCGGCACGTTGCTTTTTTGCAGCATTCGGGCCGTGTCAGAAATGGTTTTCCGAAGATGCATCAGCGTTTCCCGCGCCTGCAGTTCTTCTTTTCTGAGCGCCTGCAGATTTTCACGGTATTCGGCATGTTCTTTCTGAGCCTCTTCCATCTGCTTTTCGATGGCCTCGACTTCTTCAATCAGCAGCGAGTAAGCTACATGCTCGCCGTCAAGCTTTTCTCTCGCCTGCTCAAGGAGCCGGCCGATCGTTTCCAGCTGTTTTTCGAAGGCATGCTGTCTGCCGATTTCTCCCGCCGTCAGCTGATAGCTTTCCTTGACGAGCTCCGTTTCGGTTTTTGTGCGGTCTTTTTCTTCCTCAAGCTTCTCATACGCGATGATCAGCTCAGGCATTTTGCTTAATACGGACTGTCCGGCTTCCACTTCGCCTTCCAGCTGTTCATACATCGATTGAATGGTTTCATCAATCAGCTGAAGGATGGCGGACGCTTCGTCGACATCCAATTCTTCTAAAAGCGCGTTTTCGGCCCGTTTCAATTGATTTGTGAGGGTCTCCAGCTCTTTTTCGATTTGAATATGCTCCAATTTGTAGCCTTTTTCCGTCATTTCCCGGTAGCCGTCTTTCAGCTTGGCAATTTGGTTCGGCACGGTCTGTTTACAGTCCGCAAGCAGTTTCGGAACGTCATCTATGTATGTCTGAAGCTGATCCAGTCTGCGGTCCTGTTCAAGCAGCACTTTTCTCGCTTTGATGTAATTGCCGCTTTCCGTCTCTTCTTCGAACTCTTTTATGCCGCTCCAAATTTCGTCGAGATCCGTCTCCAGGCTGTTATAAAGCTCTCCGTAGAGATGGCTGTACGCCAGAAGGTTTTTCCGCGCTTTTGAATACCGCTCACGCACCTGTTCAATCTCTCCGCGGCTTTTTTCCTCGCTCGTCACAAGGTCGCTGATCTCACGCAGTATGCCTTCTATATTTGATTCGGCAGCAGTGAGGAGGTCGTCGATGTGGACAAGCACCTGATTCGCTTTTTTAAACCGATATTTGTCGGCGTTCTCTTCGGCATCATAAAGGAGCTCTTCTACTTTCGGCAGATGGGCTGTGACAATTTCATCCCACTCTTCGCGCCATCTTTCAAAGAACTCTTCCGTCTCTCCGGTCATTTTCAGATGTTTGATCTTGGACATTTCTTCCACTATCGAACGGTTTAAAATTTCAATCTTCCATGACTCCAGCCGGTCAATTTCCGTATAAATTTTTTTCCTGAAAAAGTAGCCCGCCGCAAAGAGCGCGAGCAGTATAACCAATAATCCGATGACTAACTCCATAATGAGCCCCCTTGTTGTTCTCTTAATCTGTCAGGGTGTTTTATGTATTCAGAAAGATTTCAATATATGTATTGAGAAAATCTGTCGTTTTCATTGTTATTATGATACCATGTAACCAACATTTTTTGACCAGAAATCAAAAACTTTTTGCATAATTTCGGCAGGATTCTGCAATTTTTTAATGGAGTGACACAAATGGAAAAACGAGACGCTCATATCCACACCCCTTTTTGCCCTCACGGCTCGAAGGATGCGCTGAAACAATA
Source organism: Bacillus sp. L75 (assembly GCF_003676355.1). Lineage (NCBI taxonomy): Bacteria > Bacillati > Bacillota > Bacilli > Caryophanales > Bacillaceae > Bacillus > Bacillus sp. L75. Next base: position 9,004 of record NZ_ML064903.1, on the reverse strand, counting down.
TGTCGAAAAGGCCCTGGAAAGAGGCTTTGACTCGATCACATTTACAGAGCACGCCCCCCTTCCTCCGTCATTTCAAGATCCCGTACCGCTTCAGGACAGCGCGATGGATCTCAGACAGATGGAGGTTTATTTGGAGCGGCTGTCACAGCTGAAAAAGGAATACGATGGACAAATCAGCATTCTGACTGGGCTAGAAACCGATTTTATCACAGGGTATGAAGAGGAAACCGCGGCGTTTCTGAACACGTACGGCCCCTCACTGGATGACGGCATTTTATCCGTTCATTTTTTGAAAACCGGTCCGTCTTATATATGCCTCGATTTTGACGAGCACGCCTTTCAGCAGCTTGCCGACCGCTTCGGAAGCGTTGAAGCCGTATATGAACAATACTATGAAACCGTGTATTCTTCCATTGTAACACCGCTCGGCCCCTTTAAGCCAAAACGGGTCGGCCATATCACGCTCGTCAAAAAATTCGCGCGCCTTTTCCCTTACAGCATGTCACCTCAAATAAGAGAGCTTGCGGCCCGCTGTCTTGACGCCGTGAAAGAACACGGAATGGAGCTGGATGTGAATACATCCGGGCTCAGAAAGAAGTTTGCCGGGGAAGTATACATGGAGGATTGGATGGCTGAGACGGCGAAGCAAAAAAAAATCCCGCTCATATTCGGGTCGGACGCCCATCAAGCGGAAGATGTCGGCAGTTCCTACGAAACGTACAAAAACATCATTACTTCATAAGCGCCGCATCAGGCCGTCGGAACACGCTTTCGATCCAGATCTTCACCTCTTCAAAATACCTTTTATAAAAGTACGGCTCATGAGGCTGCATATAGAGCACCTCCGTAATATATTGAGGCTGGAGATACGGCATCATCAAGAGGGATTTCAATTGCAGAATAAAATGCGGCACGGGCAGCGTCAGCCGTCTATGGCGTGACTGCCCTTCTTCAATCACCAGCTGGAAAATATATTTTTCTTTCATTAAGTAAGTAGACATAATTTCCCTGATAAGCACGGAATCAATCGTCACTTCCCGGTATACAAACCGCGTTAATTGACGGTTATCGTGCTGATAGGATAAAATATCGAAAATCACCCGCAGGATGCGTTCCTGCGCGTCTTCACCCTTCATACTGACGGCGGCTTTTTCCAGCGCTTCAGTATAGCCTTCGTAAAACTCGGAAACTAAATGTTCCATTAATCCGCCTTTCCCTTTAAAATAGTAGGAGATGTGCGCAACATTTACATCAGCTGACTTTGCGATTTCACGGACGGACGTGCCGGAATAACCTTTTTGGTTAAACAGCTGGACAGCGGCGTTAATAATTTTGTCTTTAGTGCTTACTTTCATACGGCTCACCCCTTTATGTGTAACAATTCAAGCAGAAAGGCGCCGTTCCTGTAAGAACTTCTCGACAAATGCCGGCAGAACGGCCGGAACTTTGTTTGATATTATAGAAAAAGTGAGGGTTTTCCATGTTTCATGTCGAAAAACAATCCGGAGATAAAGAAAAAAGTTATCAGCTTCTGCTTAAACAGCTCGAAGCCATGACAGAAGATGAAACGGATGCGATCGCAAATTACGCGAATGCGTCAGCGCTTTTATACCATTCATTACATGAAGTCAACTGGGCGGGGTTTTACTTCGCTAAAGAGGGCGAGCTCGTGCTCGGACCGTTTCAAGGACTTCCTGCCTGTGTGCGCATTCCGTTCGGCAGAGGCGTATGCGGCACTGCCTACTCTAATGGCGACGTGCAGCGGATTGCCGATGTGAATGCGTTCCCGGGACATATCGCCTGTGACGCGGCTTCCCAGTCAGAAATCGTTCTCCCGATCCGCGTAAACGGTGAAGTGATCGGTGTGCTGGACATTGACAGCCCCGTGAAAAACCGTTTTGATGAAACGGACGAAACCTATTTAGCAAAGTTTGTTGAAACGCTTGAAAAACGATTAGGATAAAAAAAGGAGCCCGGCCGGCAGGCCGGCTCCTTTTTTATGTCGTCGTGCTGTTTTGATGGATGATCAGCCGGTTTTTGCCGTTCCGTTTGGCGATATAAAGCGCCTCATCCGCTTGCTGAACGAGCAATTTCAACGGCATCGGGCCGGTCTTTGACCAGCAGGAAACGCCGCAGGAAATCGTCACGCGCGGCTCGGTATTTTCCCGGATGGCGCGAACCAGCCTTTTAGCGATGCGTTCTCCGGATGACACGTTGATATTCGGCAGATAGACAGCCAGCTCCTCGCCCCCCCACCTCGCAGCGACATCATGCTCACGAATATGGTTCTTCATAACGGAGGCCACCTGAATCAGGATCGAATCTCCCGTTTGATGACCGTATGTATCATTAATATTTTTGAAATTATCGATATCAACGAGGATGAATACACCCCGTTTATGAATTTTCATGCTGTATTGAATTTTCTCATCCAAATAGGTTCTTGAATACAGCTCCGTCAGCTGGTCTGTCTGAACAAGATGCTCAAGCCTGTCGCGCAGCATGGAGTTCGTGACCGCCAATGTCGCATGGTGAATGAGCGCTTGAAAAAGCTTATACATTTCAAACGTAAAAGCATACAAATCCTTTTTCAATAAAATCGCGAACCCGAAGACGGTGTCATTTTCGATCATCGGCACCGCCATCAGCGAGCCGAAACCGTTTTCGCCGAATACAGTCTTTCCGCTGCCGATAAACACGCCCTTTTCTCCCTCGAACAGCTTTTCTTTCACAATGCTGATATAGGGGTTCGCACGTTCTGTCTTAAAAAAAGCGGTATGTCCCGGAAGCAGATTTTGCGTCTCAAAATGATCAATATGAAAAAAAGCCACTTCTTCCGCATGAAACGATTGGGTCATAATGGCGGCGAGCTCCCGCATCGTATCAGTGAGTCTGAGGCGCTGATTCAGCTGGCGCGATGTTTCATTAATGAGCTCCAGATTCGCAATGCTTTTTTTCGATTGCTCATAGAGCTGCGCATTTTCAAATGCTTTTCCCGCTGCGCCCGCAAGCAGCAGCATTTCACTGAGAGTACTGCACGAAAGAACGGCATCCTGCAGCCCCTCCGTCTTCAGAACCCCGTAAGTCCCCTGCTGGCCTTTGATCGGCAGATAAGCAGATGACCTGCCTTTTCTGAGCAGTCTCCCCGATAAATAAACCTTCAGGGCAGACGGATCGGCATCTTTTCCGTCCATATGTAATTCTTTTGCGGGAAGCTGTCTGTCCGTATCCTGATCCTGCGTGATAAACAGTGAAAAACGGAAAGACCGGAAAGCCGTACTCAAACTTGCCTGCAGTTTTTCCAAAACCTCATTTTGGTCCAAAAGCGAATGGAACATTTCTGTCATTCTGTGAATTTTCCGCTGATGCTTCGTTTTGTCAAACAGCCCGCTTTGTCTCACAGATTGATTAATAAACTGAGTAACGATCTCAGGCAATGATTCCGGGATCGGCAGCCCGCCTTCCGAGCACAGATAAAAGGATCTGCCGGAGGTCTGATTCCTGATCATAAAACGGCCGTCACTCTCTTTCAGCGGAGCATAATGCGGTTCATCTTCTGTTTTTATGGTGAAACGTGTTGATTCTGCCGGTGAAAGGGTCAATGAAAGAGATGTAAAGCAGGATTCTAGAGCTGAGGCCAGCCATAACAGCGAGTCGGATAATGAGACGGATTCAGATTTCGTTAAGAAAAAAGAAAGCATTTTCTGATGAAAGGCCGTCACTTCATCAATTGTTTGTTTTTTCATTTTTATCACCTAAACATGTACTACTCATTTTTGTACATTATATCATAAACCGGCACTCTTCATGGAGAAATGGTTGACGGCGGCGGGGAAAAATCATATAATGTTCTTTGTGTGAAATATTGCAGCCTTTTTGTTCAGCTTCTGTGTTTGCATTTTGTTCCTTAGCTGTAAGGTGTATCGTGTAACTCTCTGCTGCTGGAGCGAGGATACATGAAAACAAAATGTGCACGGTCGGATCGAACAGACGGTTTTTATTTTCCACAAAATAAAACCAAAGGAGGAGTCACATTATGGCTCGCTATACAGGTCCATCTTGGAAACTGTCTCGCCGTTTAGGAATCTCTCTTAGCGGTACAGGTAAAGAATTAGAAAAACGCCCTTACGCACCAGGCCCCCACGGTCCGGGACAGCGTAAAAAACTATCAGAATACGGTTTGCAATTGCAAGAAAAGCAAAAACTTCGTCACATGTACGGTGTAAACGAACGTCAATTCCGCACATTGTTTGACAAAGCTGCAAAAATGACTGGTAAACACGGCGAAAACTTCATGATTCTTTTAGATGCACGTCTTGATAACGTTGTGTACAAGCTCGGTCTTGCACGCACTCGCCGTCAAGCACGCCAATTAGTTAACCACGGTCACATCCTTGTTGACGGAAGCCGCGTTGACATTCCGTCTTACCAAGTAAAACCTGGTCAAACAATCGGTGTTCGCGAAAAATCAAGAAACCTTTCTATCATCAAAGAATCTGTAGAAGTAAACAACTTCGTTCCTGAGTACCTTACTTTCGACGCTGAAAAGCTTGAAGGTACATTCACTCGTCTTCCAGAGCGCTCTGAGCTTGCTCCGGAAATTAACGAAGCGCTTATCGTTGAGTTCTACTCCCGTTAAGTAAAACGCTCTTTAAAGAGCATTGGATTAAACCCCGGACATGTTGTGATGACAATGTTTCCGGGGTTTTTCTTTTGGGCTGTCAGAATAATGGACAGATGCTCCCTCTCTTTATTAAAAAAAGCCCCGGACAGGGGCTTTTTTTATGTGCCAACTGGCTTTTCAGCTACATGTACATTAGAAAAACCCATTTGACAAGCAGAAGCGATTTTTTACATAATGAATCATCATACCTTACAAAAAAGGAGCGACTGAATGAACAGCATCCCCTCTATCGTCAGCAAGCACAAAGCCTATTTTGCGGCGGGGCATACGAGACAGCTAGAATCGAGACTGAACATGCTGCAAAAGCTGAAACAAGCCATCAAAACACAAGAAGCCGATATAACAGCCGCTCTCTATCAGGATCTCCACAAATCCGAACAGGAGTCGTACACGACAGAAATCGGAATTGTACTGGAGGAAATCAGTTTTGTGATGAAGCGGCTGGGAAAATGGATCAAACCGAAACGAGTCAAAACGCCTCTGACTCACCTAGGCTCGAAAAGCATAATTATCCCTGAGCCATATGGAACCGTTTTGGTGATTGCGCCTTGGAACTATCCCTTGCAGCTGGCGCTTTCTCCGTTGATTGGAGCCATTGCAGCGGGAAACACGGTCGTTCTCAAACCGTCAGAATATACGCCGGCGGTTTCCGCTGTTCTTTCCAAACTCATCAGCAGCGTTTTTCCGAGTGACTATGTCGCTATGGCAGAAGGCGGGCCCGACGTCAGCACTGAGTTATTACAGCAGCCCTTTGACTATATTTTCTTCACTGGAAGCGTTGCCGTGGGAAAAATCGTCATGGAGGCCGCCGCCAAACAATTAATTCCCGTTACCTTGGAGCTCGGCGGCAAAAGTCCCTGCATTGTCCATAAGGATGCTGATATACAGCTTGCCGCCAAACGCATTATCTTCGGGAAATTTACAAATGCAGGGCAAACCTGCATCGCACCGGATTATTTATTTGTCCACCAAGATATCAAAATGAAGCTCACAGAAGAAATGAAGCGTGCGATCAGCGAATTTTACGGTCCTCAGCCTGAACAAAATCCGCAGTACGGCAAAATCGTCAGTGAACGCCACTATCAGCGGCTGCTCAGCTTTCTGAATGATGGCGTCCCGCTTACAGGCGGACAATTTAATCCTGATCACCACAAAATAGCGCCGACGATTCTAGATCAAGTGAAGGATGACTCTCCAGTGATGCAGGAGGAGATTTTCGGGCCGATTCTTCCGCTGTTTACATACGGTGATATCGATGAAGTCATCGAGAAAGTCCAATCGCGCCCAAAGCCGCTCGCTCTGTATCTCTTCACCACAAACAAAGAAACTGAGCGCGCTGTTTTAGAGAATCTGTCGTTTGGCGGAGGCTGCATCAATGATACGTTAATGCATGTTGCGACGCCGTATTTGCCATTCGGCGGCGTCGGGGAAAGCGGCATCGGGAGCTATCACGGATTTGACAGCTTTAACACGTTTACGCACAAAAAAAGCGTCGTCAAACAAACGAACCGCTTCGACTTCGCTTTCCGTTATCCTTCTTCCAAAAACGGGCTGCGAATGATTCGGAAAATACTTAAATAAAAAAGCGCAGAGTATCTGCGCTTTTTATAAATCCTCTATACACCAATTAATCGGTTCGTCTCCTAAATTAAACCTATTTTTAAAAGTTCAAATCGAAGTCTAATAGTAAAAATGAACCAACCCAACTGTAGGAAAGGTTAATCCTCATCACCCTGGTGAGTCCTATAATAATTTTCAGCAGTATAGATATTCCATTCCCAAAAACTTGATCCTTGAGACAAAATATACCTATCTAAAAATATCTCAAAATTAAGTTGCATTGGTTCATACTCAATAAATCTGCGGAACCATAAATAGTTTGGATCTGTGGACATTTTGGTTTTGTTAATTAACAAATAACATCCGTCTAACAGATGTGAGACGGGAATAAACTGAGGCTCTAAAAAACCATTTTGCATATACTTTTCAATCTCTTCTAAATTAAGAATATGCAAACCCCCACCTGCATTCTCACCGTAAATCAACAAATCAAATATTCTGGCTCCGTTATGCAATTTTAAAAAGGTTTTATAATCTTCAGGAAGTGAGACTTTTATTTTCTTCTCAAAACTCTCAATCTCCAGATCTGTTGCACCTTTAGAGAAAGTACATTCTGTCTCTAAAAGAGTTCCTTCATTCCCTAAAATTTTTAAGCGGCCTTTTTCATCAATTAATTCTTTTAGACCTTGGAGCGTTTTTTCAACAAAAACTGCCATTGAGCCACCTCTTACTTATTAATATTTATCCCACCAAGGATTTAATAGATTTTGGTGCATATCACGAGGGAGAGGATACAAATTATTAAAGTTATTTTTTCCCCCATACTTTAGCGGAAGCACATGGTGAATATCGAATCAACTCCAATTCCACTTTGGATCAACTTTGTCTTTTTAGGATAATACGACTTTGAATATGATTTACCTACTTTAATGTCTTTTCCTAAAAATTCTCTGTTATGGAGAAAAACCCTTCCATATTTTCCGCTATAAGTGTTACTTTCATATAAATCGTTTCTTGCTTCGATAACTATCGGCTTTTCGCCAACTATGCTTGCTATTTTAATTGTGGTTGTGTGGATTTTTTGTTGGGGTCATATATTGTTGTGTAGGACATCGTAACTAAGCTAGCTGCTTTAGTGTGCGCTTTCTCTTCTTTTTTCTCAACGACTGGCACATTAACAATGTTGTTTTCTTCTTTAGCTAAGGGGCTCTTATAGGTTATTTCATTGTGGCTATCCTGTTTGGCAAGTTGTCGTGCCTCCTTAATGACGGAAGCCTGGCCATTATTATTGCTCTTAGCCACTCCATTCTTATTTACTGTTAAAGTTTCTTTTTCTTCAAAGGTTACTGGTTTTGCTAATCCAAACGAGTGCTCTTGTGTTGCTTTCGTTTGCGGCGAAAATCCAATAGCAAACAATAGAGTTGCGACAAGTAAACAGATTGAGTTTTTTAACAACCTCATACAAATCCTCCTTCATTTGTTTTCTGGTCTAACATACTATATTTTTACTTTTATTTAAACAATTTGAAAATTAACCCTGCTCCCTTTAATAGGAGTTCCTTTTTGAGAAGTCCTAAAGTAACTGTTTAGTAGAGATTCGCGCTTTGCTTTTGTTTTAACCCTAAATGCCGTCAGGAATCATGGATTGCATATGCCGTTTGTGAGCCATATACGCCGTTAATAAGTTCTTTACCTTTTTATCTAGGCAATGATGGAGATCTGCTGACAAGCCTAAATCCGAACTGAATTCCTGTAGTTGCGCTGCCATGTCTTTTTTATGGATAATAACAGGGTTGAGATTTGGCACCCTTTCAGCCGCACACCTCACATTCTTTCCTAATTCCTCTAAGGCTTGACTAATTATTTTATGTAATCCCTCCAATCATATTCTTTCTAAACTGCCCCCGTACTCAGTCGTTAACCGCCAATCGTTTATCCCGAGATTTACCGGACGCAGTTTACAGAGAACATAAAACTTTTTTCATTACTCGAGAGACGAATACTGCCATAACTTTCTGGGAATATTTGATTTGTAAGAGAATACTGCTGCTGTACCACCCATAAGAGAAAAGCCTCCTACTGTGTTGACTCGCTTAACAGTTGGAGGCTTTTGTCCTTAAATTTAAAGCACCCTCCCCTGCGGGAAAGCGCCTGCCTGTTTATTACCTATTACCATAATACCTTATATAAAAAAATTAGATGAGTTTGCTTATATTTTAAATTTCTTCATCCTTCTAAAGCTGTATATTAAGCTCTATAAGCTTTTTTAAGTCATTCTCATTTCTTGTTTAATATGGAGATTTAAACCACTTATCTAATTTAATTTTTTGAGAACAATAGAAGCGTTTACGTTTGTTTGCGTTCCCCCTGCTAAAGTTTGAAGAGTAACTGCTGCTGCAGAAGTATGATTTACAAGAGTAAGAATGTCACCTGCTGCTAGAGTAATTATGGCCTGACCATTGTTCTGTTGAGTACCAGCTCCTGAACCGTAAACTGTGTTCGTCACCGGCCCTCCATTTACAAATAAAGTGAATTGGTTAGGCTCTACACCCGAGACTGAAAAAGTGACCTCGTAATCTCCTGGAGTGGTTACTATAATTTGAGCTGTTCCAGGGGCATGTGTAATGCCAGCAGTAGTGATTCCAGTTGAGTCAAAAATTACCGGAGCCTCTATAGCTACCGTTTCTGCACTTAGATTGTACACATAAGCATATTCTGATAGCCCAGATCCTGTGGCTCCGGTTGCTCCAGTGACTCCCG